>CAXUJF010000502.1:0-4300 GCA_964250865.1 uncultured Streptosporangiaceae bacterium | reverse complement strand
TGCGTTCGCTGCGGCCGGGGTGCCGTTCGAGGTGGTGCCGGGAGTCCCGGCCGCGACCGCCGTACCGGCCTACGCGGGCATCCCGCTCGGCCGCGAGAGCGGCGAGATCCGGGTCATCCAGGCCGCGGACGCCAGCCGGGTCACGTTCGGCCCCGGCTCCCTGGTGGTCCTGGGGGCCGAGGCGGGCCCGGCCGACCTGGGCAAGATGCTGATCGCCGCGGGCTGGCCCGACACCACGCCGTTCGCCATTACCTGGGACGGCACCACCACCGCCCAGCGGACCGTCATCTCCACCCTGGGCCGGATCACGGCCGACCTCAAGGCGGCCGGGGTCAGCCCGGTCAGCGCGGGTGAGGCCGTGGCCGTGATCGGTGACGCCGCCGCCGCGCAGCCCGAGCTGTCCTGGTACGAGACCAAGCCGCTGTTCGGCTGGCGGGTGCTGGTGCCGCGGACCAAGGCCGACGCGGCCGCGGTGTCCGAGCAACTGCGCGAGCAGGGTGCCATCCCCGAAGAAGTGCCCACGATCGCGGTAGAGCCGCCCCGCACGCCTCAGCAGATGGACCGCGCGGTGCGCGGGCTGGTGACCGGGCGCTACCAGTGGGTCGCCTTCACTTCGGTCAACGCGGTCCGGGCCATCCGGGAGAAGTTCGAGGAGTACGGCCTGGACGCGCGCGCGTTCGCCGGTGTCAAGGTGGCCGCGGTGGGCGACCAGACCGCCGCCGCGCTCAAGGACTTCGGCATCGCGCCGGACCTGGTCCCCGACGGTGAGCAGTCCGGCCAGGGGCTGGCCGCGGCCTGGCCGCCCTACGACGACGTGCTCGACCCGATCAACCGGGTGCTGCTGCCCCGGGCCGACATCGCCACCGAGAACCTGGTGGCGCGGCTGACCGAGCTGGGCTGGGAGGCCGAGGACGTCACCGCGTACCGCACGGTCCGGGCCGCCCCGCCGGCCGCGCCGATCCGTGAGGCGATCAAGGGCGGCGGTTTCGACGCGGTGCTGTTCACCTCGTCCTCGACCGTACGGAACCTGGTCGGCATCGCGGGCAAGCCGCACGCGGTCACGGTCATCGCGGTGATCGGCCCGCAGACGGCCAAGACGGCGGCCGAGTTCGGCCTGCGGGTCGACGTGATGGCCCCCACGCCGTCGATGCCGGTGCTGGTCGAGGCGCTGGCCGAGTTCGGTGCGAATCAGCGGCGGGCCGCGCTGGAGGCCGGTGAGCCGCTGCGCAAGCCCAGCGAGCGCCGCCGCGGCGCCCGCAAGCGGATCCGCTGATGAGCGCGGGGTTCCCGGTGATCCGGCCGCGCCGGCTGCGGCGCACGGCGGCGCTGCGCAACCTGGTCGCGGAGACCGCGCTGCGGCCGACCGACCTGGTGCTGCCCATGTTCGTCAAGGAGGGCATCACCGAGCCGCAGCCGATCGGCTCCATGCCCCGCGTCGTCCAGCACACCCGGGCCAGCCTGCGCAAGGCGGCCGTGGACGCGGTGGAGGCCGGCGTGGGCGGGGTCATCCTGTTCGGCATCCCCGCGGTCAAGGACGGCCGGGGTTCGGCCGCCGATGACCCGGACGGCATCGTCCAGCTCGCGCTGGGCGACCTGGCCGCCGAGCTGGGCGACGGCACCGTGATCATGGCCGACCTGTGCCTGGACGAGTACACCGACCACGGCCACTGCGGCCTGCTCACCCCGGCCGGCGAGGTGGACAACGACGCCACCCTGGAGCGCTACGCGGCGATCGCCGTGGCCCAGGCCGCGGCGGGGGCCCACGTGGTCGCGCCCAGCGGCATGATGGACGGCCAGGTGGGTGCGATCCGGTCCGCGCTGGACGGCGCGGGCTTCACCGACGTCGCCATCTGCGCCTACTCGGCCAAGTACGCCTCCGGTTTCTACGGGCCGTTCCGTGACGCCGCGGAGTGCGCGCCGCAGTTCGGCGACCGTTCCTCCTACCAGCAGGACCCGCCCGGCTCGGATGAGGCGCTGCGAGAGGTGCTGCTCGACATCGACGAGGGCGCCGACATGGTCATGGTCAAGCCGGCCCTGCCCTACCTGGACATCGTGCGGCGGGTGGCCGACACCGTCCACGTCCCGGTGGCCGCCTACCAGGTCAGCGGCGAATACGCGATGGTCGAGGCGGCCGCGACCAACGGCTGGCTGGACCGGGACCGGATCATCCTGGAGACCCTGACCGGGATCCGGCGGGCCGGCGCGGGCATCATCCTCACCTACTGGGCCGCCGAGGTAGCCGGCCGCCTGCGCGGGCAGTAACGCACGGTTAGGTCACAGGCGGGAACAAAAGGTCACAGCTCGGTCTGGCCTGTGTCAATGCCCCGAACGCCGCGTGTGCCCTGCTCTACGATGGGTGACACTCGATGAGGAGCGCCGGGCCGGGGCCGGGCTCCGGGCAGGAGCTGGCCGATGGTCGACGTGGGGTGGCGCCGCAGCCGCCGGAAGGCGGCAGACCGGAGCGATCGGAGTGATCCACTCGGCCAGGCGGCGATCACTTACGCGACGCTGGGCTGGCCCGTATGCGTGGGCGCCCACCTGTCCGCCGACGGCCTGAGGCCCGGCCGGGCGTGTTCGTGTGACCGGGTGGGCTGTCCGGCGCCGGGCGCGCACCCGGTGTCCCCAACCTGGCAGATGCAGGCCACCGTGGACACCCCGACCATCCAGGGCTGGTGGGCGGCCCGGCCGGACGCGTCGGTCATCCTGGTCACCGGCCGGGTCTTCGACGTGCTCGACATCCCGGCGGAGGCCGGCACGGCCGCGCTGGCCGCGATCGAGGCCGCCGGGATCACGGCTGGCCCGGTTGCCGCGACCGGCGGTCGCATGCTGTTCTTCGTCACTACCCGCGGCGCCCCGATCGACGAGGACGAGTGGTGGTCGTGCCGGCTGGACTGCGAGCCGGAGAACGTCACCACCTGGGGTGCCCTGCGCTGGCACTGCCGGGACAGCTACGTGCTGGCCCCGCCGTCGGCCGGCGGACCGGGACCGGACGGCCCCGGCGGCGTGGTCTGCTGGGTCCGCGACCCCGCGGACCATCCACTCCCCGATGCGCTTAAGCTGCTGGAGTTCCTGGTCGATGCCTGCGAGGAGGCTGGTCTGTCGTGAGTTCCGCCGCCGAAGAGATCCCGGTACCCGGAGATCGTTCGGCGGAATGGTTCGCACGAGCCAGCGCGGTCACCCCGGGCGGCGTTAACTCCCCGGTCCGGGCGTTCGGCTCGGTCGGTGGCACCCCCCGCTTCATCGCGTCCGCGACCGGTCCTTATCTGACCGACGTGGACGGGCACGAGTACGTCGACCTGGTCTGCTCCTGGGGCCCGATGATCCTCGGGCACACCTACCCCGCGGTGGTGTCGGCGCTGGAGCAGGCGGCCCGGCGCGGCACGTCCTTCGGCGCGGCGACCCCCGGCGAGGTGGAGCTGGCCGAGGAGATCGCCGGGCGCACTCCGGCCGAGAAGGTCCGGCTGGTCAACTCCGGCACCGAGGCCACCATGTCGGCCCTGCGGCTGGCCCGCGGGTTCACCGGGCGGCCGCTGGTGGTGAAGTTCGCCGGCTGCTACCACGGCCACGTCGACGCGCTGCTGGCCGCGGCCGGGTCCGGCGTGGCCACCTTCGCCCTGCCCGACTCGCCCGGCGTGACCGGCGCGTCGGCCAGCGACACGATCGTGCTGCCCTACAACGACGAAGCCGCGGTCCGCGCGGCGTTCGCCGGCCGCGGCGACCAGATCGCCGCCGTGATCACCGAGGCGTGCCCGGCCAATATGGGCGTGGTACCGCCCGGGCCCGGATTCAACCAGATGCTGGCCACGGTCTGCGCCGAGCACGGTGCCCTGCTGATCATGGACGAGGTGCTGACCGGTTTCCGGGTCACCCGGTCCGGCTGGTACGGTCGTGACGGCGTGGCCGGTGACCTGATGACGTTCGGCAAGGTCATGGGCGGTGGCCTGCCCGCCGCGGCCTTCGGCGGCCGGGCCGAGATCATGGACCGGCTCGCGCCCACCGGCCCCGTCTACCAGGCGGGCACGCTGTCGGGTAACCCGCTGGCCACCGCGGCCGGCCTGGCCACCCTGCGCGCCTGCACCCCCGAGGTCTACACCCGGGTGGACGAGGCCGCGGCCCTGGTGGCCAAGCTCGCCACCGAGGCCCTGACCGCGGCCGGCGTCCCGCACCACCTGCAGACGGCGGGCAACCTCTTCTCGGCCTTCCTGGGCCGCAGCGCCCCCGTCCAGAACTTCGACGACGCCCGGGCCCAGTCCGCCGCCGCCTACGCCAAGGACCGCCGCCAGGGCAAGTCGGTTGCCCG
>CAXUJF010000501.1:0-4599 GCA_964250865.1 uncultured Streptosporangiaceae bacterium | reverse complement strand
GCCAGCGGCTGGCTCAGCGCGGCCTGGGGCGTCGAGGTGACCTCGGGACCGGCCGACATCTGGATGCCGCCCGCGACCACGGACTGCCCCTCGGCGCCGTCCACGGCCTCGTCGGTGACCGGGTTCTGCTGGACTTCGACCTGCAGGTTGAACAGGGCGCCGACGGACTCCTCCTTGATGCCGTCCATCATGGCGTTGAACATGTCGAAGCCCTCACGCTGGTACTCGATGAGGGGGTCGCGCTGGGCCATGGCGCGCAGGCCGATGCCCTCGCGCAGGTAGTCCATCTCGTAGAGGTGCTCACGCCACTTGCGGTCGAGGACGGACAGCACCACCCGGCGCTCGAACTCGCGCATGATCTCGGGGGTGAGCTCTTCCTCGCGGCGCTGGTAGGCGGCGTGGGCGTCCTCGACCACCACGTCGGCGATCGTGTCCGAGGTCAGGTTGGCCTTGCCGTCGGCGTCGTCCTCGAGCTCCTCGACCGTGACCGTGATCGGGAACAGCTGCTTGAACGCACGCCACAGCTTGTGCAGGTCCCAGTCCTCGGGGAAGCCCTCGGCGGTGGCGCCTGCCACGTAGGAGTCGATGACCTCGTCGGTCATCCTCAGCACCTGATCCTGCAGGTCGGCGCCCTCGAGCACGCTGTGGCGTTCGCCGTAGATGACCTTGCGCTGGCGGTTGAGGACGTCGTCGTACTTCAGGACGTCCTTGCGGATCTCGAAGTTCTGCTGCTCGATCTGGGTCTGCGCGGAGCGGATGGCCCGGGTGACGACCTTGGACTCGACCGGGACGTCGGGCGGGATGTTCAGCCGGTCCATGATCGCGGCGACCCGGTCCGAGTTGAACATCCGCATCAGCTCGTCTTCCAGCGACAGGTAGAACCGGGTCCCGCCCGGGTCGCCCTGGCGGCCGGAACGGCCACGCAGCTGGTTGTCGATGCGGCGGGACTCGTGCCGCTCGGTGCCGAGCACGTACAGGCCGCCCAGCTCAACGACCTCCTCGTGCTCCTCGGCCACCGCGCGCTTGGCCTTGGCCACGGCCTCGGGCCAGGCGGCCTCGTAGTCCTCCGGGGTCTCCAGCGGGGACAGGCCGCGCTGGTGCAGCTCCAGGTCGGCGATGAAGTCCGGGTTGCCGCCGAGCATGATGTCGGTACCGCGGCCGGCCATGTTGGTGGCCACCGTGACCGCGGCCTTGCGGCCGGCCGCCGCGATGATCGACGCCTCACGCTCGTGGTACTTCGCGTTCAGCACCTCGTGGGCCACGCCCCGGCGCTTGAGCAGCTGCGACAGGATCTCGGACTTCGCCACGCTCACCGTACCGACCAGCACCGGCTGGCCCTTGCGGTGGCGCTCGGCGATGTCCTCGACACAGGCGTCGAACTTGGCCTCCTGCGTCTGGTAGACCACGTCGGACTCGTCGGCCCGGATCATCGGCCGGTTGGTCGGGATCGGCACCACACCGAGCTTGTAGATCTGGTGGAACTCGTTGGCTTCGGTGATGGCGGTACCGGTCATGCCGCCGAGCTTGTCGTAGAGCCGGAAGTAGTTCTGCAGGGTGATCGTGGCGAGAGTCTGGTTCTCGTCTTTGATCTGCACGCCTTCCTTGGCCTCGATGGCCTGGTGCATGCCCTCGTTGTAGCGCCGGCCGTGCAGGATGCGGCCGGTGAACTCGTCCACGATCAGGACCTCGCCGTCCATGACGACGTAGTCCTTGTCCTTCTTGTACAGCTCCTTGGCCTTGACCGCGTTGTTGAGGAAGCTGACCAGCGGGGTGTTCACCGGGTCGTAGAGGTTGTCGATGCCGAGGGTGTCCTCGACCTTTTCCACACCCGACTCCAGGATGCCGACGGTCTTCTTCTTCTCGTCGACCTCGTAGTCGCCCTCGCCGTCCTCGCCCCGGCGCAGCCGCGGCACGATCTTGGCGAACTCGGTGTACCAGCGGGCGCTCTGCTCGGCCGGGCCGCTGATGATCAGCGGGGTCCTGGCCTCGTCGATGAGGATCGAGTCCACCTCGTCGACGACCGCGAAGTTGTGGCCGCGCTGGACGCACTCGTCCAGGCTCCAGGCCATGTTGTCGCGCAGGTAGTCGAAGCCGAACTCGTTGTTGGTGCCGTAGGTGACGTCGGCCGCGTACTGCCGCCGGCGCTCCTCGGGCTGCATCTCGGCCAGGATCACGCCGACCTCGAGGCCGAGGAACTGGTGCACCCGGCCCATCCACTCGGCGTCGCGCTTGGCCAGGTAGTCGTTGACCGTGACGACGTGCACGCCCTTGCTGGTCAGCGCGTTCAGGTACGCGGGCAGCAGCGAGGTCAGCGTCTTGCCTTCACCGGTCCGCATCTCCGCGATGTTGCCCAGGTGGATGGCGGCGCCACCCATCAACTGGACGTCAAAGTGCCGCTGGCCGAGGACCCGGTGCGCGGCCTCGCGCACGGTAGCGAACGCCTCCGGGAGGAGCTCGTCCAGAGTCTCGCCGTCCTCGTAGCGCTGCTTGAGCTCCTCGGTCATGCCGCGGAGCTCTTCGTCGCTCATGGCGAGGAAGTCGTCCTCGATCGAGTTGACCTGATCGGCGATCCGCTTGAGCTTGCGAAGGAGCTTTCCTTCGCCCGCCTTCAGGACGCTATCTAGGATGACTGGCACTTCTCGTCGCGCTCCTCGCGGATTGTCTGGGTACCGACGCCGTCGCACGCGGCCGGGGCCTGTCCTCACGGTCCGGGACGAGCCTTGGGGACAGCCGGAACATGCGCCCCGTCAGTCATGGTAGGCGAGTCACGGCCTGAAACCGAGCCCGTGCTGGAAGTCGCGGCCGGGACTTAATCGTCATACCTGGGGGCCAGCGCAGCCCCCGAAGGCTCGTCCCACAATAATATGTGTCCCAGGCCGTGCCGGGCCTGTCTCCGAGGCGGCGCAACGAGAGGATCTCAGATGACCGAGCAGCCGGGATCGAGGACGCTGTCGGGTACCCCGACCAGCGCGGTCGCGCCCGAGTCAATCGGGCCCGCCCCGGAGGAGTCACCCCTGGGCCACGCCGCCGCGCTGGCGCACGATTCGTTCCACGGGCGTCCGGCGTCATGGGTCGCGGTTGCCATCACCGTCATCGGCTTCATCATCGGCGGCCTCGCGTTCGCATCCCCGCCGACCTGGTGGCTGGTCATCACCGGCGGCGGCATCGCGCTGCTGGGCTTCATCGTGGCCGGCTTCGCCCGGATGACCGAAGACTGGTACTGAGCCGCCCGTCCCCTGCGGGCACGGCCAGCCCGCAGTGACCGTGGCCACGCCGTTGTGTCGTACCCCCTGGTTACGATCATCACGTGCCGAACGTTGTAACCAGCCCGACCGCACCCAGCCCGATCTCCGGCACCGCAGCGGTGTCACTCAGCCTGGATGATGCCCGGCGCCTGACGCTACGGGCGCAGGGGTTCATCGGGGCCTCGGCGCGCAAGGGCGGCGTGCCCGCGATGCTGCGCCGGCTGGGCGGCGTCCAGCTGGACACGATCAGCGTGCTGGCCCGTTCGCACGAGCTGGTGGCCTACGCCCGGCTCGGCCCGGTGCCGCGAGCCCGGATCGAGCGGGCTTACTGGCCCGCGGCCCACCCGCAGACGTTCGAGTACTGGGCCCACGCCGCCTGCCTGCTGCCGATCGAGGAATGGCCCTGGTACGCGTTCCGGCGGCGGTGGTTCCGCAACCGGGGCATGCGCTGGCACCAGGTGTCGGAGCGGGCCTGCCAGGAAGTGCGGGCCAAGCTGGCCGCCGAGGGACCGCTGACCGCCACCCAGCTGGGCGGGGCCAAGGGCGGCGGGCCGTGGTGGGACTGGTCCGAGGTCAAGGTGGCGGCCGAGTGGCTGCTGGACATCGGTGAGCTGGTCTGCGTGCGCCGGGACGGCTGGCGTCGGATCTACGACCTGCCCGAGCGGGTGCTGCCGCCGGAGCTGTTGGCCGCCGACCCGGACGACGCGGCCTGCGTCAGCCACCTGGTCGGGGTGGCCACCCGGGCCCTGGGCGCGGCCACCCACAACGATCTGGTCGACTACCACCGGCTGCAGAGCGTGCTCAGCGCCCAGCCGAGCCGGAACGGTTACCTGGACGACGCCGCGCAGGCGGCCGGGCTGGTGCCGGTCACCTTCCCCGGACCGCGTTCGGCCGTGCCGGGCTGGGCCGACCCGGCGGCGCTGGCGGCCGAGGAGGATGCGGGCCGGGAGCGGCACCGGGTCACGCTGCTGTCGCCGTTCGATTCGCTGGTGTGGGACCGCAAGCGCACCCGCCGGCTGTTCGGCTTCGAGCACAGCCTGGAGGCCTACGTGCCCAAGGCCAAGCGCGTGCACGGCTACTTCGTCATGCCGCTGCTGGCCGGCGGCCGCCTGGTCGGCCGGGTCGATCCGGCGCGCGAGGGCCGCACCCTGGTGGCCCGCAAGCTCACCCTGGACCGCCCCTCCGCCGCCGAGCCCATGGCCCGCGCCCTCAGAGCGGCCGCCTCCTGGGTCAACTGCGATTACGTGGAGCTGGAACAGGTCGAGCCCACCTCAGCCACCGAGCGCCTGCGAGCCCTCCTCAAGTAACACGTGTGACTCACGGGGTTGGTGGGACTGGCGGGTAGGTAGGGGGA
>CAXUJF010000500.1:0-4605 GCA_964250865.1 uncultured Streptosporangiaceae bacterium | reverse complement strand
CGGGTGCAGATGCCCGCGCGGCGGGCGGGCGGCGGCCGCACCTGACGGTCAAGGTCGATCAGGCCCTGCGGTCGGCCGCGCACCGGCAGGCGGCCGGGGAAGGCCGGTCGCTCAGCCAGGTGATCGAGAAGATCCTCGACTCCTACCTGCGGCACGGCCTGCCGCCGCACGAGATCCTGCTGGGCGACACCACGCCGACCCGGCCGGCCTCGCGCCGCAAGCACCGGACCCGCGCGAGCACCCCGTCCCAGCCGTCCTAGCGGCGCCTCAGTCGTCGAGCATGGCCCGGAGCTTGTGCACGGTGGCCCAGTTCCGGGCCGTGCCGGTCTTGGACGCGGCGGTGCGGGACAGCTGAGCGGACAGCTCGCTGCGGCCCAGACCGTCCGGCGTGTGCAGGAACATCGTCCGGCCGACGATCACGGCCTCGTCCGTGCAGCCCTTGGCCTGGGCCCGCTCGGCGGCCTGCGCCACCTTGGCCTGCTCGTCCCCGGTCAGTTCGGCCCGGCGGAACACGGCGTGCAGGGTCTTGGGGTTGCCGGCGTCCGGGAACGGGTTGTCCTCGATGACCTGCTGGAGCTCGTCCCGGGTGACGACGACCACGCCGCAGCCGACGCCGAGCTGGCTGGCGATGGCCTGCTCCAGCGCGTCGGCCAGCTTGGTGGTATCGGTCTCGGTGCTGGTGAACACCGCGTTGCCGCTCTGGATGTAGGTGGCCACGTCGGTGTGCCCGAGCTCGGTCATCAGGGTGCGCAGCTCGGGCATGGCGACCCGGTTGCGGCCGCCGACATTGATGCCCCGCAACAGGGCGACGTGGGTAGGCACCCCCGCATCCTGTCACGCTCACGTAAAGTAGCCACCATGCCGGGGGCAAAGGCAGTAGTCGTCGAAGCAGCAGGCCGGGAAGTCACCGTGACCAACCCGGACAAGGTGTACTTCCCGGAGACCGGTCACACCAAGCTGGACCTGGTCCGCTACTACCTGTCGGTGGCGGACGGGGCCCTGCGCGGGGTGGCCGGCCGGCCGATGGCGCTGAAGCGGTTCGTGAACGGGATCGCGGAAGAGCCGTTCTACCAGAAGCGGGCGCCGGACAAGCGCCCGGAGTGGGTCCGTACGGTCGAGCTGAAGTTCCCGTCCGGGCGCAGCGCCAGCGAGATCGTGGTCGAGGACGCGGCCGCGCTGGCCTGGGTGGCCAACCTGGGCTGCATCGACCTCAACCCGCACCCGATCCGGGCCAGCGACCTGGAGCACCCGGACGAGCTGCGGGTCGACCTGGACCCGGTACCCGGGGTGGAGTGGGCCCAGATCATGGACGTGGCGCTGGTGGCCAAGGCGGTGCTGGAGGACTTCGGCCTGATCGCCTGGCCCAAGACCTCCGGCTCCAAGGGCTTCCACATCTACAGCCGCATCGAGCAGCGCTGGCCGTTCACCGAAGTCCGGCGGGCCGCAGTGGCCGTGGCCCGGGAGATCGAGCGGCGGGCGCCGGACATAGCCACCAGCAAGTGGTGGAAGGAAGAACGCCACGGGGTCTTCGTCGACTACAACCAGAACGCCAAGGACCGGACCATCGCATCGGCCTACTCGGTCCGGGCCATGGCTGACGCCCGCGTTTCCACCCCGCTGACCTGGGATGAGGTGCCGGGGTGTGACCCGGCCGCGTTCACCATCGACACGGTGCCGGAGCGGTACGCCGCGGTGGGCGACCCCTGGGCCGGCATGGACGAGGTGGCGGGCTCGATCACAGCCCTGCTGGAGCTGGCCGACCGGGACGAGGCGGCCGGCCTGCCGGACGCGCCGTGGCCGCCGCACTTCGTCCGCCAGGCCGGTGAGGCGCCGCGGGTGCAGCCGTCCAAGCGCCGGGCGCCGAGCCCGACGGGGCGGCGTAAGTCGACGAAGCCGCTGATCGAGATCGCCCGGGCTCAGACCAAGGACGAGGCCATGGCCGGGCTCGACCGGTGGAAGGAGCGCCACCCCGCCGTGTGGCCCCATCTGGCCCCGCACGACGTGCTGGTCGACTCGATGCGCGGCCGCAGCTCGACCTGGACCCGGATCCGGCTCAACCTGGAGCGGGTGCCCGAGGCTGAACGTCCGGAGCAGGAAGAGCTGGAGGTCGACTACGACCCGTGGGGCGGGCGCGGGCCCGGCGGCCCGCCGAACTCCTAGCGGCCCCCAGCTGTCCTAGCGGCTAGCCAGGGCGGCGGCCAGGCCGGCCGTCAGCGGGGTCCGGGCGAACAGGGTGGCCTGCAGGGCGTGGTACAGGTCGGGCTTGCCGGGCCAGGTGGTGTTCCCGGGCTCGTTGGCCGGGGTCAGCTCGTGCCACCAGCTCCCGTGGTGCCGGTCGATCAGGTACAGCGCGGCGTGATCCCAGAACTGGCGGTACCAGCGGTCGTAGGACTCATCGCCGGTGGCCCGGAACAGGTAGGCCGCGGCCCCGATGGCCTCGGTCGCGACCCAGTGGAAGCGGTCGGCCACCACGGCCGAGCCGTCGCCGTCCACGGTGTAGACGAACCCGGTGCGCTCGGAATCCCACCCGTCGGCCACGGCCCGGCCGAACAGGTGCTGGGCCGCGTCCAGCATCCAGTCGTGTCCCGCCCCGGCCTGAGCGCGCAGTTGCACCAGCAGGCGAGCCCATTCCAGGGAGTGCCCCGGGGTGTAGCCGTAGGGCCGCAGGATGTCGCGCGGCCGGTCCCGGTGGAAGCCGGGCTGCGGCTGCCAGGTGGCGGTGTAGTGCTCGGGGATCCGCCAGCCGTCCGCGGCCGCGAACCGGCCGATGATCCGCTCGGCGATGGCCGTGGCCCGGTCGATGAAGCTGTGGTCGCCCGTCGCCTCGGCCGCGGCCATGAACGCCTCGACCAGGTGCATGTTGGGGTTCTGCCCGCGATAGTCCTCGGCGGTGGTCCAGGCCCGGTCCCAGCCTTCGACGTACAGGCCGGGCCCGGCCTCGAACAGCCGGGTCTCGATCAGGCCGGCCGCCTCGGCCATCAGATCCCCGGTATTGAAGCCGGCCTGAGCCGCCGTGCTGGCCGCGAGCAGGACAAAGGCGTGGCCGTAGGTCTGCTTGCGTGCGTCGGCCGGCCCGCCGGCGGTGGCCGACCAGTACCAGCCGCCGTACTCAGGGTCGTGGAACAGCTGGCGCAGGCCCTGCAGCCCGTGCCCGGTGAGCGCCGTGCAGCCGGGGTGGCCGAGCAGGCTGCCCAGCGCGAAGCAGTGGACCAGACGGGCGTTGATCCACAGTTCCTTGGGCGCCCCGGTGACCGGCTCGCCGGAGCGGCCGAGCGCGAAGAACCCGCCCCCCGGCCGGTCCGCGGCGCCGAGGTAGAAGTCCAGCAGCCGCCGGGCTTGCTCGTTCAGCCAGTCGCGATGCCCGGGCAAGTCGATCCACGGCCCCGCCGCCATACGCCTTCTCCCTATTTCGGGCTCCTATCTCAGGTGGGTCAGCATGCCGCCGTCCGCGACCACCGGCGAGCCGGTGATGAAACCGGCCTGGGCCGAGACGAGGAAGGCGATCACCTCGGCCACCTCGGCCGGCGCCGCCATCCGGCCCAGGGCCCGGTGACCGGGCACGGCATGGCCGGCCACCAGGCCCTGAGCCGCGGCGTGCTGCTGGGACATTTCCGTGTCGACGCTGCCCACGATCAGCGGCACGACGCGGATACCGTCGGCGGCGTAGTCGATGGCCATCTGGCGGGACAGGGCCAGCACCGCCCCCTTGCTGGCGGCGTAGGCGGCCAGGTCAGGCACGGTGGCCAGGGCGTGGACCGAGGACAGGTTGACGATGCAGCCACCGCCGGCCGAGCGCAGCCGCGGCACGGCGGCCCGGCAGGTCAGGTACGTGCCCTTGACGTTGACGGCGAAGACGCGATCCCACTCGGCTTCGTCGGTGGTGGCCACGTCGTGGCAGGTGAGGATGGCGGCGCAGTTGACCAGGGTGGTGAGCGGGCCGAGCGCGGCGGCCGCGGCCACGGCCTGGTCGACCTGGGCGGCCGAGCTGACGTCGCCGGTCAGCACCGTGCTGGCGGGCTGATGCTCGCGTAGCCGGGCCTGCAGGTCGCCGGCGTCGCCGGTGTCCAGGCCGACGACGGTCAGGTTGCGGGCGACCAGGGCCAGGGCCACGGCCCGGCCGATGCCGCGGGCGGCCCCGGTGACGAGCGCGACGGAGGACACGGCGGGTGACACTACAGCCTCTCCCCGGTCCGCTCGACGTAGCTGGCTTCGATGCGCTGGAAGCCGGTCTGGATGTGCTCGCTGGTCGCCTCGCGGGCCTCGTCCTGGTTCCCGGCGAGGATCGTGGCCACGATCCGGGTGTGGCCGCTGGCCGTCTCCGCCCGCCACTGGGCGCTGGCCACGTTGCGCGACAGCATGAACCAGTAGGCCGGCATCCGCAGGTGCGACCACGCGGCGTACAGGCGCTCGTGCCGGGCCGCCAGGTAGATGGCGTCGTGGAACTGCACGTCCAGGCCGGCCGCGGTGCGCTCGCTCATCCGGGGGGACAGGGCCTCGGTGAACTCGGCCAGGGCGGCCTGGATGCCGGCCAGATCAGCCTCGGTGCCGCGCTGGATGGCCAGGCTGACCGCGAGCGGCTCCAGGGCCGACCGCAGGGTGTAGATC
>CAXUJF010000499.1:2262-4608 GCA_964250865.1 uncultured Streptosporangiaceae bacterium | reverse complement strand
CCGAAGACCTGCAGAAGACCTACACCACCTCCCGCGGCAACGTGCAAGCGGTCCGTGGCATCAGCCTGGACGTGGCCCCGGGGGAGTTCTTCGGCCTGCTCGGCCCGAACGGGGCCGGCAAGTCCACCACGATCGGCATGCTCACCACGCTGATTTTGCCCACCGGGGGCCGGGCCTGGGTATCCGGCATCGACGTGGTGGCCGACCCGGTCGGGGTCAAGCGCACGATCGGCGTGGTGCCGCAGAACAACACGCTGGACATGCAGCTCAGCGTGACCGAGAACCTGGAGTTCCGGAGCCGCTTCTTCGGCCTGTCCCGGCGGGACGCGCTGCGCCGGGCCGACCAGCTGCTGATCGCGTTCGGGCTGACCGATCGGCGCCGCGCCATGGCCACCGACCTCTCCGGCGGCCAGGCCCGGCGGCTGATGATCGCCCGGGCCCTGGTGCACCGGCCGGACGTGCTGTTCCTGGACGAGCCGACCGCCGGGCTGGACCCGCAGACCCGGGTCAACCTGTGGGACACCTTGCAGGCCCTGCACGACGAAGGCCAGACCATCCTGCTGACCACGCACTACATGGAAGAGGCCGAGGCGCTCTGCGACCGGGTCGCGGTCGTTGACCACGGTCTGGTCCTGGCGGCCGGCACCGTGGACGAGCTCAAGCAGGGCGCGGGCGCGGACACCGTGATCACAGTCCGGTATGACGGGGACGCCGCCGCGCTGGACATGCTGGCCGCGCTGGATGAGCGGCCCAAGGTCAGCAAGGTGGAGACCGAGGGCGACCAGGTCCGGGTGTTCGCCCGGGACCCCGGCGCCGTTCTGGGCGAGCTGATCACGGCAGGTGGGCGCGCGGGTCTGACCGTGCGCGACGCCGCCCAGCTCAAGCCCAGCCTGGAGACCGTTTTCCTCACCCTGACGGGACGGGAGTACCGCGAATGACCACCACCACCCCAACCCCGTCGCCCGGTGCCGCTCCCGGGGCCACGGCGTCCTCGGCCGGTGCCGCCCCGGAACGCGCAGTCGCGGTCATCACCGGCGCGCCCGTGCCGCACCCCACCACGTGGCGGACGTTCGTGGCCATGTTGGCCCGCGAGTTCCGGGTGCTCAGCCGGAACGCCCCGTCCACCTTCATCCGGTCGGTGGTCCAGCCGCTGCTGTGGGTGTTCGTGTTCACCTACGTGATGCCCAAGATCGGCGCGGCCGGGGTGTTCGAGGCCGGCGCGGCCCGGGGCGGCGGTACCACCTTCTCCACCATCTTGCTACCCGGCCTGATGGCCTCGATGCTGCTCATGCAGGGCATCCTGGGCACCACGTTCCCGCTGGTCATGGAGTTTTCCTGGCAGCGCACGATCGAGGACCGGGCGCTGGCCCCGGTGCCGCTGAGCGTGCTCGCGTTCGAGAAGATCGTGGCCGGGGCGGTGCAGGCCTTCGTCGGCGCGCTGATCGTCATCCCCATCGTGCTGTTCGTGCACGCCTCCGGGCAGAGCCCGCACGCGCACGTGACGAACTGGTTCATGCTGGCGCTGATCCTGGTCGCGGCGTCGATGCTGACCGCGGCGCTGGGGCTGCTGCTCGGCACGCTGATGGACCCGCGCAAGATGCAGATGCTGTTCGCGGTGATCCTGCTGCCCGCCACCATGCTGGGCTGCGTCTACTACCCCTGGTCGGCGCTGCACAGCATCCGGTGGCTGCAGATCGCCGTGCTGTTCAACCCGATGGTGTACATGTCCGAGGGCCTGCGCTCGGTGCTCACCCCGGGGGTCGGCCATCTGGCTGACTGGGCCATCCTGCTCGTCCTCGTCGGTGGCGCGGTCGTCATCGGCTACCTGGGCACCCGGACGTTCAGCCGCCGCGTGCTCAACTAGGCCGTGTCCAGCGAAGCGGTCGTGGTGCTGGGGTTCCGGAACCGCGGCCGCCGGGCCAACGTCGTGAACCGCTGGCGGGTCCGCCTCGGACTGCGGGCCCGTCAGCCCGAGTTGGGCCCGTCCCGGCTGGTGCTGTGCGGCGGCCCGGTCGCCAGCGACGTGCCCGAGGCCGACCTCATGGCCCGTTACGCCCGCGAGGAGCGTGGCTACACCGGCCCGCTGGTCACCGAGACCCGAAGCCGGTCGACCTGGGAAAATATCGAGAACGCGATCCCGCTGATCGAAGCGGCCGACCACATCAAGATCGTCTCGAACTTCTGGCACACCCCCAAGGCCCGTCACTACCTGAAGCAGCTCCGCCCCGATCTGGCCTCGCGCCTGATAACAGCAAGAAGCGGTCGGCCCGGTCACCCGCCTGGCCACCCGCCCAGCTGATACAGCAAGAGGCCAGTCCGCCGAAAAGCCGGCTGGGGCCCCGAGGG
>CAXUJF010000499.1:0-2252 GCA_964250865.1 uncultured Streptosporangiaceae bacterium | reverse complement strand
CGCTTAACCCCCCCGCCCCCCCCCCCCAACAGGCGGGGGGGGGCCCCGGGGGCCCCCCCCCCGGCCAGGACTCAGGACCGGAAGTAGTGGCCCTGCTTCAGGTCCTCGATCAGGCCCTGGTGGGTCGGCTGCCAGTCCAGCAGCTCGCGGGTGATGGTGGCCGAGGCCGGGCTGTCCAGACCAATAAAGCCGCCCAGGAAGCTGAACCGCTCGGCCGCGTCCTCGGGCCGGACGGAGACCACCGGGAGGTCGAGCTGCTGGCCGAGGACCTCGGCGATGGCCCGGATCGGCACCCCTTCGTCACCGACCGCGTGCAGCACCGAGCCGGCCGGGGCGTTCTCGGTGGCCAGCCGGAACAGGCGGGCGGCGTCCAGGCGGTGCACCGCGGGCCAGCGGTTGGCGCCGTCGCCCACGTAGGCGGCGTTGCCGTGCTGGCGGGCCAGGCCGACCAGCGCGGTCATGAAGCCATTGTCGCCGTCGCCGTGCACGGTCGGTGGCAGCCGCAGCACGGACGAGCGGATGCCGCGGTCAGCCAGGGCCAGGGTGGCGTGGGCCGTGGCCAGCCGGGCGCTCGGGCCTTCGCCGTGACCCGCGCCCGAGTCCGGGGTGAGCCCATCGCGTTCGGTCGCCACCCGGCCGGGGGTGAGGCCGAGGAGACCGGAGGCGATCACGAACGGCTTGCCCGAGCCGGCCAGCGCGTCGCCGAACGTGTCGACCGCGGTGCGGTCCGCGGTGGCCGCGCCCACGAAGTCGCCGGTGAACGCGATGTCGTGCTTGAACGCCAGGTGGATGACGCCGTCGGAGGCGGCCGCCGCCTTGGCCAGCAGGTCGAGGTCGTCGATGGTCCCGTGCTCAGCCTGCGCTCCCGCCATGAACAGGGCCTGGGCCGAGGCCTCGGAGCGGGCCAGCCCGGTCACCTCGTGGCCGGCGCCGATAAGCTCGGGAACGACGGCGGATCCAATCCAGCCCGACGCGCCGGTAACAAAGATCTTCATTTTTAACAGGCCTCCAGACCCACTGAGCCACAACTCGATGTCAGTTGCTGTCATCACTAGTTCTAGTCGATGTCAGTGGCTGACGTCAAATAGGATGGAGGCAGCGGATTACCGCCAGCTGGGCCAAGGAATTCGGGCTACGGCGAAATTGTTGTTACTCTTAGCCAACGACTAGTCCGGTGCGGCAGCACTGGACGGGCAAGCGGAGGCGCCACCTCCCACCTCGCCGGCCCTGGGCTGGCAGGTCAGGCCGGATAAGCGGCACCCGGATCCCGCGCTAAACGGGACTCGGGTATCACTTGATCTGGCGTTGGCGGGCACCCGGTGTCACAGTGGTGATGCGGGGCGAATGCCCGCCGTGGTGGCCACCCCGCATGCATGGCGTGCGGGGTTTTCTCGTCTTAGGCGGTTTCGCCGGCCGGGAGACTCCGCAGGCTGAATAGACAGGCAGTCTGCCGGCGGAAACTCCGCGGGCAGGGATGGGACTTCAGGAGGTCACATCAGCACTGAACCGCGTATCAACGAGCGCATCCGCGTTCCCGAGGTCCGGCTCGTCGGACCAGCCGGTGAGCAGGTCGGCATCGTTTCGATCGACGACGCACTCCGGTTGGCTCAGGAATCCGACCTCGACCTGGTAGAGGTCGCCCCCACGGCGCGCCCCCCGGTGGCCAAGCTCATGGACTACGGCAAGTTCAAGTACGAGTCCGCGCTCAAGGCCAGGGAATCACGCAAGAACCAGGCCCAGACGGTCATCAAGGAGATCAAGCTCCGGCCCAAGATCGACCCGCACGACTACGGCACCAAGAAGGGCCACGTCGAGCGGTTCCTCAAGGCAGGGGACAAGGTCAAGGTGACCATCATGTTCCGCGGACGTGAGCAGTCCCGGCCCGAGCTCGGGTTCCGGCTGCTGCAGCGTCTGGCGGGGGATGTCGAGGACCTTGGTTTCGTCGAGACCTCGGCCAAGCAGGACGGCCGCAACATGACCATGGTCATCGGCCCGCACCGCCGGAAGGCTGATACCCCCCGGCCGGAGCGTCCCGAGCCAGCTCAGCGCTCCCACCCCGAGCGCGCCGAGCGTGCTCCGCAGGTCGACCGCACTCCGCAGCCGGAGCCTGAGCTGGAGCCGGAGCCCGTTCTGCAGCCTGAGCCGGTGGCCCAGTCGCAGCCGGAGCCCGCTCCGCAGCCCGAGCCTGTTGCGCAAGCGCAGCCGGAGCCCGCTCCGCAGCCCGAGCCTGTTGCGCAAGCGCAGCCGGAGCC
>CAXUJF010000498.1:0-4610 GCA_964250865.1 uncultured Streptosporangiaceae bacterium | reverse complement strand
CGCTGGCGCCGGCCCGCCCTGGTCAGCGGGCTGACGGCCGCGGCGTTCGCGGTCGCCGGCGCCCTGGCCGCCCGCCGGGTCCCCGGTACTTCAACTGAGTGGAGGACGGCTCATGCCGCGAAAGGCTGAATCGCAAGCGGTGCACGGCATCGACCGGCTGGTCGGCAACGTCCGGGCCGGTCGCTTCGAACGCAGCCTGTCCGCCCTGACCGCGGCGGGCGCGCTGGTCACCGCGGCCGAGATCTACTTCGAGCACGACAGCGCCAGCTTCGGCAACAAGATGATGTGGATCCCGGTCGCCATGGGCCCGATCGGGGCCGCGGCCGGGGTGGCCGGTTTCTTCAGCCGCCGGGCGGCCAAGACCGCGCTGCCCATCGCCTCGGCCGCGATCGTGGCCAACGGCCTGCAGGGCACCTACCTGCACGCCCGCGGCATCGCCCAGAAGCCCGGCGGCTGGTCCAACGCCCGGTACAACATCGAGATGGGGCCGCCGGTGCTGGCCCCGCTCCTGGTCACCATGGTCGGCGGGATGGGACTGCTGGCCGCGATCCTGCGGCGTGAGCAGTGAGCGGCGAGCCCGGTCACTACGAGCGCGAGCAGTCGGACCGCAGCCCCCGGTTCCCCGGATTCCACGTCATGGGCCAGGCCAGCCACTGGGATGACGTCACTCGCGACCTGGTCACGTCGCGGCTGACGCCGCCGTCTGGGCCGCAATTCTTCGGCCCGGGTGAGACGGAGTGCGCGCGGGCGCTGGTGAACCTGATCACCGGGCAGCAGGACGACCCGCGCGTCCCCGTGCTGGAGATGATCGACAGCAGGCTGGCGGCGGGCGAGACCGACGGCTGGCGCTACGGCGACATGCCCGAGGACGGCCAGGCCTGGCGGGACACGCTGGGTTACCTCGACGCGGACAGCCGGGGCCGCTGCGGGCGGCCGTTCGCCGAGGCGCCGGAGAAGGAGCAGCTGACCGTGATCCAGGCCGTGCAGGACCTGAAGTCCGGCGACTGGCACGGGCTGAACGCGTCGCGCGTCTGGAGCCTGTGGACCCGCTACGCCTGCACCACGCTGTACGCCCACCCGCTGGCCTGGGACGAGATCGGCTTCTCAGGGCCGGCCTATCCGCGGGGCTATAAGAACGCCGGCGTGGACAAGCTCGAACCGTACGAGGTCCGCGACGCACGCCCGTCCGGCGACCCGATCCGGGAAGGAGCCTAATGTCCGGCCGCACCCTGCCCGGCGCAAGCCCCGGCGTGCGGGAACGCAACGAGTCGGCCTGGCTGCTGCCCAACGACGGCTCCCGCGCCAATCACCAGCTGCGGGCCGACATGCGGCGGTTCGCCGACGAGGACGAGATCGACCTGGTCATCGTGGGCTGCGGCGCGGGCGGCTCGGTGCTGCTGCAGCGCCTGGCCCGGGCCGGCTGGCGGGTGGCCGCGCTGGACGCGGGCCCGTTCTGGGACCCGGATCAGGACTGGGTCAGCGACGAAGCCGGGTCGCACCACCTGTACTGGACCGAGCCCCGGGTCATCACCGGCGCCGACCCGGTCCCGATGGGGTCGAACAACTCCGGCCGCGGCGTCGGCGGCTCGATGGTCCACTACGCCGGCTACACCCCCCGCTTCCACCCCAGCGACTTCATGACGCAGACCACCGACGGGGTGGGGGCGGACTGGCCGATCTCCTACCCCGAGCTGCGGCCCTACTACGAGCAGATCGAGCAGGAACTCCCGGTGGCCGGCGACCACTGGCCGTGGGGCGACCCGCACGGCTACCCGTACCGCCCGCACCCGGTGGGCGGCAACGGCGAGATCTTCCTGCGTGGTGCGCTTAAGGCCGGCATCGAGGCCCGGGTCGGGCCGGTCGCCATCACCAACGGGCGGTTCGGCAACCGGCCGCACTGCATCTACCGCGGCTTCTGCCTGCAGGGCTGCAAGGTCAACGCCAAGGCCTCCCCGCTGATCACGCACGTGCCGGACGCGCTGGCCCACGGGGCCGAGATCCGCCCCGACACCATGGTGACCCGCGTCGCCATCGACGCCGCGATCGGCCGGGCGCTCGGCGTGCACTACATCAAGGACGGCCAGGAACGGTTCCAGCGGGCCGCGATGGTGGCCGTGGCCGGATACTCGATCGAGACCCCGCGGCTGCTGCTGAACTCGGCCTGCTCCCGCTTCCCGGACGGGGTGGGCAACGATTTCGACCAGGTCGGGCGCTACCTGATGGTGCAGGGCGCACCGCAGACCGCGGGCCGGTTCGACGCCGAGGTGCGGATGTACAAGTCACCGCCACCCGAGGTCAGCAGCGAGCAGTTCTACGAGACCGACCCGGCCCAGGACTACCGGCGCGGGTTCTCGATCCAGACCGTGTCCCCGCTGCCGATCACCTGGGCCGAGCACGTGGCCGCCCAGGGCCACTGGGGCGGGGCGCTGCGCGAGTACATGAGCGACTACGTGCACTGGGCCACGCTCGGCGCGCTGTGCGAGTTCCTGCCCCAGCCCGATAACCGGGTCACGCTGGCGCAGGAGAAGGACCGGCACGGCCTGCCCGTGGCCAGCTTCGCCTACTCCCAGTGCGACAACGACCGGGCCCAGGCCAAGGCGGCCCAGGCGGTGATGGAGGACATCCTGCACGCCGCGGGGGCGGACGAGGTCATCACCGTCCAGCGCTACGCCCACCTGGTCGGCGGGGCCCGGATGGCCCGCGACGAACGGCACGGCGTGGTCGACGGGTTCTGCCGCAGCTTCGCCGTGCCCAACCTGTACATCACCGACGGCAGTGTCCTCCCGACCCAGGGCGCGGCCAACCCGGCCCTGACCATCATGGCCGTGGCCGCCCGCGCCGCCGATCACCTGGCCGCGGGGGCCAGGGGCGGGGTCGCGTCATGACCGGCGATCCGGTCATCGAGTCGGTCGAGACGGCCGCCTACCAGATCCCGACCGACGCGCCCGAGGGTGACGGCACGCTGGCCTGGGACGCGACACGCTGGTGCTGGCCCGGGTCAGAGCCGGGAACACCGAGGGGATCGGCTGGACCTACGGCTCGGCCGCGTCGGCCGCGGTCATCACCTCCGAGCTGGCCCCGGTGGTGCAGGGCCGTCCCGCGCTGGACGTCCCCGGCAGCTCCGAGGCCATGATCCGGGCCGTCCGCAACGTGGCCCGGCCCGGGGTGGCCGGCTACGCCGTCTCGGCGCTCGACATCGCGCTGTGGGACCTCAAGGCCAAGCTGCTGGGACTGCCGTTGTTCCGGCTGCTGGGCGCGGTCCGGGACGAGGTCCCGGTCTACGGCAGTGGCGGCTTCACTCCCTACGGCGACGATCAGCTCAAGGCTCAGCCGACCGGCTGGGCCATGGAGCAGCGGATCGGTCGGGTCAAGATCAAGATCGGCGAGTCCTGGGGCGGCGACGTGGCCCGGGACCTGGCCCGGATGCGACAGGCCCGCGCGGTCGTCGGTGACAGCGTGGAACTGTACGTGGACGCCAACGGCGGCTACGGCCGCAAGCAGGCCATCCGGGTCATGAACGCCGCGGCCGCCGACGGCCTCGACGTGCGCTGGTTCGAGGAGCCGGTCTCCTCCGACGACCTCGACGGCCTACGTGAGGTCCGGGACGCGGTGGCGCCGGACGTGGCCGCGGGAGAGTACGGCTGGGACCTGTACTACTTCCGCCGGATGTGCGCGGCCGGCGCGGTCGACTGCCTGCAAGCCGACGCCTCGCGCTGCGGCGGCATCACCGAATGGCTGCGGGCCGCGGCCGTCGCCGCCTCGTTCGGGCTGCAGGTCTCCGGGCACTGCGCGCCGCACCTGCACGCCCACGCCGCCGCGGCGGTCCCGAACTTCCGCCACCTGGAGTGGTTCCACGACCACGTCCGGATCGAATCGATGTTCTTCGACGGCACCCTCGACCCCACCGGCGGGGCGATCCGCCCGGCGCCGGACCGGCCCGGGCTGGGCCTGGAATTCCGGGCCGCCGACGCGGAGCCCTACCGGGTCCGCTGACCACTAACCACCCAAGGAGAAGTCATGGCACAGATCGCATCCGAGCTGCTGATCGAGCGGCTGGCCGACTGGGGGGTGGACACGGTTTTCGGCCTGCCCGGCGACGGCATCAACGGGATCATGGAGGGCCTGCGCCGGCATTCGGACCGGATCAGGTTCTTCCTGGTTCACCACGAGGAGGCGGCCGCGTTCATGGCCACCGCCTACGCCAAGGCCACCGGCAAGCTCGGGGTCTGCCTGTCCACCTCCGGCCCGGGCGCCATCCACCTGCTGAACGGCCTGTACGACGCGAAGATGGACCACATGCCGGTGCTGGCCATCACCGGCATGCAAGAGACCTCGGTGCTGGGCACCGGCTATCAGCAGGAAGTCCACACCGACAAGCTGTTCATGGACGTGGCCGAGTACAACCTGGTCGTCGACAACCCGGCCCAGCTGCCCGGCGTGGTGGACATCGCCATCCGCACCGCGCTGGCCCGGCGCGGGGTCGCCCACCTGAGCTTCCCCAACGACGTCCAGGTCGCCCCGGCCGACCTGGACCCGTACCAGCACGTGGCCCCGGCCCGGCCGCCGGCCACGTCGCCGATCTACCTGCCCCCGCCCGGGCGGGCCCGGGC
>CAXUJF010000497.1:0-4633 GCA_964250865.1 uncultured Streptosporangiaceae bacterium | reverse complement strand
GATGAACGTCGCCCCCGGCACCGGCTCGAGCGGCCCGGGCGGGTCGCAGTAGGCCACGGCCACACCCCGGTCGATCTCCGGCATCTCGATGACCTCGACCGGGTCGTCGAACAGGGTGATTAGCTCGTGTGCGGCCACGAACGCGGTCTGCTGGGTCAGCGCGCGGCGGCCGAAGTCCAGGATGGTCTGGTCGTCGGGGGCGTCGGCGGCCAGCCGGTCGAGCACCTGCCGGACCACCGGGTCACCCCCGGCGGCGGTCGCCCGGTCCCGGCCGGCCCCCGCGGTCCCGGCGATGTCCGCGGCCACGGCCGAGATCTCCTCGCTGATCCGGTCCAGGTCGGCGTGGGCCCGGGCCAGGATGGCGTCCGCGTCGGCCTGCGCGTTGAGCGCCAGCGAGAGCTTGCGGGCGAACCGCTTGGCCCCGAGCCGGGGGTCGGCGAACCCGTCGGCCGGGGTGTCCTCCAGCCGGGCCTCCAGCCAGGCCCGGTGCTCGGTGACTGCCGCCAGGGCCGCCGCCCGTACCGCACTGAGGTCCTGGCTCGCGCGATCGGCGTCCGGCGCCGCCTGCAGCGCCGTTTCGAGCACCGTGGTGATCAGGTTGATCGTGCCGCTGAACTGCCCGATCGCCGTCTCCAGGTGAACCCGCGGCATCGGGCCGAGCAGGTCACGGGCCGCGGTCAGCGTGGCCGGCACCTGGGCCAGCCGGCCCGCGAGCGAGGTCAGCCGTTCCGGCAGCGGGGCGAAGTCCCGGGCCAGCAGCTGGTAGATGGGCCGGCCCGGATTGGCCAGCAGCGGGTTCCAGGTCTGCTCGTGCAGTTCGTCCAGCTCGAAGATCTGGCGCTCGATGTCGTTGGCCAGCATGGCCGCGTCGACCTGGTGCTCGGGCGTCAGGGCGCCGCGGTCCAGCCCGGCCAGCGCCTCGGCCCAGCGGCTCAGGTCCCCCCGCTCGGCCGCCAGCGCGTCGGCCGACTGCGCGGGCAGCTCAGCGTCGAACCGGTGGTCACCCAGCTCGGTGGCGAGCTCCGGGTGCCGTCGCCCCCGGTCGTCCAGGTACTGCTGCGCCAGCGTCGCGAACTGGCGGTCGTTCTCGTCGGTCATTGCGCGCCTCCGCCTCTTTCTACGTACCCCCGTACGCAGACCCCAGCGGATCGAACTTACTCCTCCTCAAACTCACACAGAGCGTCGAAGCCCGTGAGGGCGAGCACGCGCCGGACTCCGGGGCCGGGCCGGCGGATCACCGGGCGGCCGGCCGTGGGCCGCGCCCGTGTTGCCTCGCTGATCAGCCGGGCCGTGGCCACGTCGATGAACGGCACTCCGGTCAGGTCGAAGACCAGCCGGCCGGGCGCCCCGGCCGGCAGCTGGGCCAGCAGCCGTTCCAGGTGCCACGTCAGCTCGGGCACGCTGATCAGGTCCAGCTCGCCGGTGATGACCAGGGTCGCGGTCCCGCCGGCCAGCTCCGGCCGGATCGAGACGTGCGGGTTGCGCGTGACCCGCCGGGGCGGCCGGTCGCCGTACCGGTGCCGGCGATCACGTTCCAGTTCAACCAGCCCGTAGCGGGTACAACTCGAGGCCATGCGGGACTCCCGGCCAGCAGCGTCGGACGGTGGGTTCGGCGGCTGCTGTCAGGGGGCATGACCGGCGGCTCTGCCATCAGCAGGAACCTACGGAGCGGGGTCAGCAGCGAGGTGACGGGCCGCGGAAGTCTGGGCGGCTTAACCAGTTTTAATTATGCCTTACCGGACTGACATTTAGGACCGTGCAGGCCAGCTGGGCTGGGCGAGGAGTTGGCCCGCTGCTGGCCGACTTCGCCATCACGGGCGGGTGAGCAGGCCGGTGAGCTTCACCGTCCGCATGGCCAGGATGGTCTCCACCTGGTGCAGCCCCGGAAGCTGGGCGATGCTCCCGGTCAGATAGGCGTAGAGCGCCTCGGTGCTGGGGCACAGCACCGCGGCGTACAGGTTGGCCGTCCCGGTGGTCGCAGCTACGTACGCGGTCTCCGGGTGGCCGGCCATGGCCTGCCCGATCGCATCGAGCTGGGCCGGGCTGACGGTCAGCCACACCATGGCCCGCGCGGTGATGTCCAGCAGCGAAGGGCGGAAATCGACGTCGAAGTAGAGCATTCCGCTGGCCCGCAGGTCGGTGATGCGCCGCCGCACCGTGGTCTGTGACCACCCGGTCGACGCGGCCAGGTCGCTGTACGTGGTCCGCCCGTCCAGCTCCAGCGCGGTCAGCAGGGCGGTGTCCTCGGCCGCGATCCGGCCCGGCGTTGCGGGCTGGATCCCGCCCGGGGCCGCTGCGGGCCGGAGCGCCGCGACCTGGTCCTGAGTCAGCGTGCCGGACTTGTTGATCAGGCTGAGCACCCCACCGAAGTAGGTGTGCAGTACGCACTGCGCGGTGATCCCGTTGACCCCGCGGCTGCGTGGCAGGGCGTCCAGCAGCAGATGGCTGTCCTGGTCGCCGGCCCGGGTCCGGATCACGCCGGTGACCTCGGTGCCGCCGGAGATCAGGCTGACGAAGGCAGTGTCCGGCCGCCGGGCCAGCGCCTCGGCCACCGGCGCCGCGGCATTCGGCGTGCACTGCACCCGGATGATCCAGGACGTCAGCCCGATCAGGTCCGGCTCGATCAGCCCTCGTACCCGCAGCAGCCCGGCGGACCGGAGCCGGTTGTACCGCCGTGCGACGGTCTGGTCGGTGACGCCGAGCACCTCGCCGATCAGGCTGAACGGTGCCCGCCCGTCGAGCTGCAGCGCGTAGATGAGCTGAACGTCCAAGCTGTCAGGCACTGAATTTCGCCATCGATGCCGTCTCTCGTGTCGATATCAGCCGGATATTTCTCACAGCTAGCCGCAAGAAGGCCGCTGAACCCAAGCTGGTAATGAATTTAACCTACACGGGGAGATCGACATGAACGCATGGCCAACCCAGTCGGCCCGGAGCCGTTGGTGGCCGCTGGCCGCCATCTGCCTGGGCACCTTCATCCTGCTCGTCGACGTGACGATCGTCAGCGTCGCGCTGCCGCCGATGGCCCGCGACCTGCACACCCAGCTCGACTCGCTGCAGTGGGTGGTGGACGCCTACGCCCTCGCGCTGACCGCCCTGCTGCTGGTCTGCGGTTCGCTGGCGGACCGGTTCGGCCGGCGGCGGCTGTTCCAGCTCGGCCTGGCCCTGTTCGCCGCCAGCTCGCTCGCCTGCGCGCTGGCGCCGAACGCCGGCTTCCTCATCGCGGCCCGCACCGTGCAGGGCGCCGGGGCCGCGGCCATGTTCGCCACCAACACCGCCCTGCTGAACCACAGCTACTCCGGCCGGGACCGCTCGGTGGCGTTCGGCGTCTGGGGTGCGATCAACGGCGCCGCCGCCGCGGTCGCGCCCGTGCTCCGCGGCCAGCTAAAAGCGGCCCCCCGCGGGCGCGCGCTCTTCCTGGTCAACCTGCCCATCGCGGTGGTGGCCGGGATCATGACCCAGCGGGTGGTGGCCGAGTCCCGCGGCCAGGCCAGCCCGATCGACTGGACCGGTGCCATCTCGTTCACCGTGGCTGCGGCCGGCCTGACCTACGCGCTGATCCACGGCGGCGCCGGCGGCTGGGGTACCCCGGTCACGCTGGCCTCGTTCGCGGTGGCGGCCGCCGCCCTGGGTGTCTTCGTGGCGACCGAGCTCCGGGTCGCGCACCCGCTGCTGGACCTGTCCCTGTTCCGCCGGGCCTCGTTCACCATGCTGATGGTGGCCGGGGTGGTGATGACCGGGTGCGCGTTCGCGCCGTTCATCTACACCCAGCTGTGGCTGCAGTCCGTGCTCGGCCTGCCCGCGATCGGGGCCGGCCTGGTCCTGCTGCCGATGGCGGGGGTCGCGTTCGTGGTGTCCGCCGTGGCCGGGCGCTTCCTGCACGGAGTGGCGGCGCGCTGGCCGCTCGGGGCCGGACTGGTGTTCATCGGGGCCGGCTCCCTGCTCCGCGCCTTCCTGGCCTCATCGTCCGGCTGGGTCTCGCTGATGGCCGGTCTGGTCGTCAGCGGAATCGGCGTCGGGCTGGCCGCCCCGGTGCTGGTGTCCGCGACCCTCGAGGCGGTGCCGCGCCCGCGCTCCGGTATGGCCAGCGGCGCGGTCAACACGTTCCGCCAGCTCGGCTACGCCCTGGGGATCGCCGCGTTCGGCTCGCTGTTCGCCAGCCACCTCACCCGCGCCGTCGTGACCAGCGCCAACCGTCACGCGGTGCACGCCGCCTACGTCTCGGCCCAGAACGAGATCTACCTGGTGGCCGGCCTGACCGCGGTGGCCTGCGGGCTGGTGGCCGTGGCCCTGATCCGGCCCAGCGTGGCCGACCGCCCCTCAGCCCCGGCGCCCGAGGGTACTCCGGTCCCGGCCTCCGCGAGTGCCTCCGAGGGTGCCGCCCACCAATAGTAATACGCCTGGAATGTCGGGGGTGGTGCCTACCGTGAAGTTATGACGGCTCAGACTCCGCCTGCGGGCGGTACGCAGACCCAGCCGGTGGGCAGTAGCGAGGGGACCGGCCTGGGGACGCGGGCGGACGGGATCGGCCACGCCGCGCCCGCCGGGTACGCGACCGTGACTCCGTGGGTGATCACCGGCGACACCGGCCGGCTCATCGAGTTCGTGCAGGAGGCGTTCGGGGCCCACGAGC
>CAXUJF010000496.1:0-4643 GCA_964250865.1 uncultured Streptosporangiaceae bacterium | reverse complement strand
CGTACTGACCGGTCGAACCGTAGTCACCCGGCTGGCCATAGCCGCCCTGGCCCTGGTCCGGCTGGCCGTAGCCGGGCCCCTGGGCCTGGGCCGTTGGCCCGTAACCGGCCTGCTGGCCGTAACCCTGGCCCTGGCCGGGCTGGCCGTAGCCCGGCTGCTGACCGTAACCCTGCTGGCTGTAACCGGGCTGGCCGTAGCCCCCCGGCTGGCCGTAACCGGTCTGGCCCGGCTGGCCCGGCTGGCCCGGCTGGCCGTAGTTACCTGCGGGCAGCTGGTGGCCGTAGCCGGCGCCCTGGCCGGGCTGGTCCTGGCCGGTGCCCGGCGCGGGGGAGTTGTCGCCCCGGCCGAAAGACACCGTGTCGCCACGCTGGTCATCACCAAAGGAAGCGGTCTCGTCCGCACGCCGCCAGGGCGTCGCACTGCCGTCCGGGGCAGCACCGTTTTCAGGGCCGCCGCTGCCGCCCGGCCCGTTCCCGGTACCGCTCTGGTCGTCCTGCATCACTATCGCCCTCGCATTGGTAGACCGCGCCAGGAGGTCTCACCCGGTTCTGCCTGCCCCCCGGCGCCCGTCCTGGTTTCCGGCCGCCGCTTGCGTCCCCAGTTAGTCATCCGTTCCTGAGGCTTACCTGAATGCTCGCTTCAGGTTACGAATAGATGCCACCATCCGTGCCGAACGGTCCTGTACCCACAAGTTGCCGAGACCATCCTGTCACCTGGCTGTGTCACCGCACTGTGTCACCTGGCTGTGTCACCGGGCCGGGGCTGCCCCCAGCGCGACCGTCCTGGTCCGGCTCTCACCGGCCGCCGTTTCCCAATCCAGCTTGACCTTGGTCCCGGGCCGCAGGCCGGACACGCTCTGGGTCAGCGCCGTCGGCGAGGTCACCGCCTGGCCGTTGACCGAGGTGATCACGTCCCCGCTGACCAGGCCGGCGGCGCCCGCGGCCGTCCCGCACAGCACGCCGTCCACCAGCACGCCCCGGCTGACTGGCGCGATCGAGGCCGGCACCGAGGTGTCCGAATTGTCGAGGACGCAGGCGCTGGCCCGCGGGCCGGACCCGGACGGGCCGGTGCCGCCCGGCTCGGGGCCGCCGCCCGGACCGGAGCCCTGCTGGGACTGCTGCCGTTCCTGCTGGCGCTGCTGGGCCGCCTGCTGCTGCGGGCTGCTGCTGTTGCTCTGCGGCACCAGAACCCCCAGGAACCCGGGCAGCCCGATCGCCACGGTGCCGCTGCGCTGGCCCGCCGCGATCTGGTGGGCCACGACCAGCGCGGTGTTGATCGGGATGGCGTAGCCGAGCACCGAAGACGAACCCTGCGAACTGGAGGCGTTCGCGGTCGTCATGCCGATGACCTGGCCCGCCCCGTTGGCCAGCGGGCCGCCGGAGTCGCCGGAAACGATGTCCGCCGTGGTCTGCAGCATGTTGTGCAGGGTCTCGGTCGCGCCGGTGCTCTCGTCGGTGGGGTCGATCGTCTTGTTCAGGCTGTTGACCAGGCCGGCCGCGGCCCGCGGCAGGCCGCCCTGCCCCTCGGCGTTCCCCAGCGCCACCACCGGGGTGCCCAGCTTGACCTGGTCGGAGTTGCCCACCGAGACCGGCTGCAGGTTCGGCGCGCTGATCTTGAGCAGGGCCACGTCGTGCGCGGCGTCGTAACCCATCACCGTGGCCGTGTACTCCCGGCTGCCGCTGGCGACGGCCGCCCGCACGTGGATGTTGTTCGACCCGTTGATGACGTGGTTGTTGGTCAGCACCAGGCCGTCGCGGCTGATCACCATGCCGGTGCCTTCGGACGAGGTGCCGCCGGAGTAGGCGATGAGCGCATCGATGTCGACCACCCCGGGGTCGACCTTGGCCGCCACGGCCGAGGCCCGTAGCGAGCCGTCGCCGGACACGTCGTTGTGCGGCCCCGGGACCTGGTGCGAGGACACGCCGGTCGGTGGGGTGCTCCCCGGGTGGCTGGTCAGGCCGGCTACGGCCGCGCCGCCCAGGCCGACGGCCAGCAGCGCCATCACCCCGTACACCGCCACCCGCCGCCGCCGCCGGCGCCGGGACGGCCCGGACTCGGCCTCGTCCGGTGGCCCGAACCCCACGACGTCCGGTGGCTCGCTGGAAGCGCCCACGGGACGGCCATCGTCATCGCGGCCGGTCTCGTCGTCCTGCATCCTCATCGCCTTCGGCTGCCGGAAGCGTACGCTCTTGTCCCTTTTCCTTCCCCGAACACGGCGGCACTCTGCACCCTCTCTCAGGGTTCTTGCCGGGGGGACTCGGATTCACCGGAAATGATCATGTTGCAGGCGCGGGACGGGCCATGGTCACGGCCCGGCGTGGTAGTCTCTGAAACGAGATATGACGTGAATTTCGGGGATGATTGTTTCACTCGTAAGGGGGCTGAAATGTCCACACCCACCCAGGTGAACGAGCCCGGCCAGCGAAAGCCACCCCACGAGGGGCCGGCACTGAGCCGGCGGGAAGAGATGTCGGTGTCGGGGGCGGCCATGTCCCAGGCCCCGTGGACCGGCGCCGCCGTGACCGGTGGCGTCGTGGCCCTGGGGGACTTTGGCTGGCACGTGATCGGTGGCCACTTCGGGCGCGGCGGGATCAGCGACGCCCTGTCGCTGGGCGTCGTCGCCTTCCTGGTTGTCGCGGCGTCCGGGGCGCTGCTGCGCGAGCGGTCCGGCCGGGCCATCCGGTGGGCCCGGGCCAACCCGTGGCGCTTCGCCCTGGTGCCCGCGGTGGCCGCGGCGGCGATCGTGTTTGTGCTGTCAGTCGTGCTCGGCGGCGGCATCGTGGGCCCGGTCTTCGCCGGGCTCTGGCACGGTGCGGTGGCCTTCGGGCTGACCGGTGCGGTCGGCACCTACGCCCGCAGCCGGGCTAACCGCCCATCAGCTTGACTCCCTTAGCCAGGGAGTCCGCCGTTACCTTGCCGTAGACGTGGTCCACGACCTTGTGCTGGGCGTTCAGGAAGAACGTCTGCGGCATCGCCACCACGCCGTAGGCGCCGGCCGTGGTCGCCGCCGGGTCGGACCCCACCGGGTAGCTGACGCCGTAGTTCTTGGTGAACGCCAGCGCCGCGGTCCGGCTGTCGTTGGCGTCCACGCCGATCATGTGCACTGAGTCGTGGTGCGCCGAGTAGTACTGGGCCAGCAACGGCGTTTCCGTCTGGCACGGCCCGCACCAGGACGCGAAGAAGTTCACGATCACCGGCTTCCCGGCGTAGCCGGTCAGCGACACGTGGCCGGCCGGATTATTGAGGGCGGCCAGGTCGAACGCCGGGCCTGCGTGGCCCACGAGCGACTCCGTCGAACTGGTGCTGCTGCTGCCCGCGGCTGAACTGGATCCGCCGGTCTTCCCCGGGCTGGACACCCCGGCGAAGATCCCGAGCCCCAGGATCGCGGCCAGGCTGACTCCGAACACCGTCGTCGTGACCTTGTGCTCGGCCATCACCCGGCGCAGACGGGCCAGCCTGTCCTGCCACCCAGCCGGCATGTCGCCACCTTCCGATCGAGCCCGGCCGTCCGATCGGCCGCACCCCGACGACTACACACGATAGTCGCCCGCCGGGACCACCGGCAGCCGGACTGCGGCTCGCAGCCCCGGCTCGGCGTCCTCCAGCCAGACCCGCCCGCCGTGCGCGTGCGCGGTGGCCCGGACGATGGCCAGTCCCAGCCCGGCCCCGGCCACGTCACCGTCCTGGCGGGCCCGCGCGTCGTCCAGCGTGGTGAATCGCTCGAACGCCTGCTCGGCCTGCCGGGCCGGGATGCCCTGCCCGTCGTCGGTCACCGTGACCAGCACCGATTCACCGGACGGGCGGGCGGCCACCGTGACCCGGCTGCGGGCGTACCGGACCGCGTTGTCGACCAGGTTGACCAGCATCCGGCGCAGCGCCTCGGGGTCGCCGGTCACCGGGCACGGCGCGGGCGCGTCCGCCACCACCGTGACCGTGGCCTGGGCGTACCCGTCGGGAATCCCCTGCACCAGCACGGCCAGGTCGACCGGGCCGCCCGGAGCGCGGCCCTGGCCGCCGCGCTCTTCCAGCCGGGCCAGCGCCAGCAGGTCCTCGGCCAGCCGGGACAGCCGCATCGTGTCGGCCAGCACATCCCGGGCGGTCTGCTCCCACTCCTGGCTCTCCGGGTGGTCGAGCGCCACCTCCAGCTGGGCCCGCATGCCCGCGATCGGGCTGCGCAGCTCGTGCGCGGTGTCCGAGACGAACTGCCGCTGCCGCTGCTGGGCCGCGGCCAGCCGGGACAGCATGTCGTTCAGCGTCACGGCCAGGCTGTGCACTTCGTCCCGGGCCTCGGGCACCGGCAGCCCCTGCGGGCCGCCGGCCGCGGTGACCTGCTCGGCCCCCCGGCGCAGCGCGGCGATCGGCCGCAGCGTGGAGCCGGTGATCAGCCAGCTGACCCAGATCATCAGCAGGAGCAGCAGCGGCGTCGCCACCACCAGGACGTGCGCCACCGTGGTCAGCGTGTCGTGCACGGCGTCGTACGACACCGCGGCGATGACCGTCTCCCCGCGGTGGCCGCCCACGGCCACCACCCGCAGCATCTCCGGCAGCCCGTAAGGCCGCCCGTCGAGCATGACGCCGCTGCGGGAGCGGGCCAGCGTGGCCGCCTGCGCGGCCGGCAGCAGCGGCACCAGCCGGTCGGCCCC
>CAXUJF010000495.1:0-4654 GCA_964250865.1 uncultured Streptosporangiaceae bacterium | reverse complement strand
GGCGCGGCCTGGACTGGGATGTGCTGCTGACCGAGTCGCGGGTCGCGGTGCTGCCCGCCGGCCACCGGCTGGCCCGCCGCCGGTGCCTGAGCCGGGCCGACCTGGCGGGCGAGACCATGCCGCAGTGGGCGGGTGAGACCAATCCCGCCTCCGCGGCCTACTGGACCGGCACCGATGGCCCGGCAGTAGCGGCAGCCGATTCCAGCCCGCGCCCGGCGGGTCCCGAGATCAGCGACATGAACCAGCTGCTCGACGTGGTGGCGCTCGGCCAGGCGGTGGCCTTCGTCCCAAAATCCATCGCCGACCGGTACGGCGCCCCCGACCTGGTGTTCGTCCCGGTTACCGACCTGACCGCGACCGAGGTGGTCACGGCCTGGCCGCAGGTGTCCCGCTCCCCCGCGGTCGCCGCCTTCGTCCGGGTCGCCGCCGACGCCGCCGCCGACCTCCCCATCCACGCCGCCGCCCTGGCCTGAGCGCTGGGCGCCGCGGCTAGCCGAGCGTGCGCGGGAGGCCGAAGTGCGGCGCGATCGTGGTCTCGAACCGGGCGATTTCGCTGATCCGGCCACCGGCGAGGGTGATCACTTCGACCCCCCTGAGGTGCAAGACCCCGGTCACCGTGTCACGGCGATACACGCCCCAGGCCGGCGGCCCGTTCGCCCGGACGGGCACCAGCCTGGCCACCTGCCAGGCCGCCACCACGTCCCGGCCCGCCCGGCTGGCGTTCCGGACCCTGCTGCGGACAGCTGAGGCGGTTCCGCCGGTCAAGCGGGCCGTGTTCGGTGGCTCCCGTGTGGGGGTCAGCCCCGGCGGCGGCCGGACCGGGGGCAGCCGGACCGGGGGCAGCCGGACCGGGGCCGGCGCCGGCGCATACTGGGTGATCATGATGTTCGCCAGCGTCGCGGCCACCGCGGCGGAGAAGCGGGCCAAGCGTCCCGGCGACGAACTGGTCGACCCGGCCGAGGTGGTCATGGACCGGGCGTTCACCGTCCCGGGCTCGCCAGAACAGGTCTGGCCGTGGCTGGTGCAGCTGGGCAAGCGGCGGGCGGGCTGGTATCTGCCGGCCACGGTCGAGCGGTTCCTGCCCCGGTCCCGGCGCGCCGCGCGCACGGTCGACCCGGCCTGGCTCGGCCTGCGTCCCGGCAACGTCATCCCGGACTACGGCGGCCGGCACGAGACCTTCGAGGTCGCCGCGATCACCGCGCCCAGCTCACTGGTCTACCGGTCCCGGCGCGGGCGTACCGACGTGACCTGGTCCCTGACTTTGGAACCGGCGCCCAGCCCGCCCGGGGCTTCCGGGCCGCCGGGCCACACGCGGATCTTCCTGCGGCTGCGGATGGCGCCGGTCCGGCATCAGCGGCTGGCCCGCACCGCCGGTGAGCTGGTCGACCTGCTCACGGTGGCCGGGATGGCGGCCGGCCTGAAGGAACGCCTGGCCGCCGAGGCCACCTGGCGGTCCTGATCGTGGGCCGTGCTCGGCCTGGCCGCCATTGTGGCCGGTCACCACGCCCCGTTCCGCTTCGCCGCCAGCCGTCCGTCGCCGCCACCCCGTGAACCCAGTCACGGCCGGCATGAGGGCGCGGCCCTGGAGCGGACGGCCTAGCGGTGGTCAGCCGGCGAACGTGCCCAGGGGCAGGCCGCGGACGCCCGGCTGAACGTGGAACAACGCGCCGGCCTGCGGCTCGGCGTCGTCGGGGAGGTTCTCCCGCGACGTGGTGATGAACAGCTCGTCCAGGCCAGGGCCGCCGAAGGCGCAGGCGGTGACCTGGCTGGGGGGCAGCTCGACCACCTGGTCCAGCTTGCCCTCCGGGGTGTAGCGGTGCACGGCGTGGCCGCGGTGGATGGCGACCCACAGGCCGCCCTCGGCGTCCAGGCACATGCCGTCAGGAGCACCGCGCGGGGCACCGTGATCGGGGTCGACGTAGACCAGGGGCCGGCGGTTGGACGGTATCCCGGTGGCCGGGTCGTAGTCGAAGACGTCGACCCGGTGGGTGGGAGTGTCGATGTAGTACATGGTGTCGCCGGCGGGATTCCAGGCCACGCCGTTGGAGATCGTCACGTTTCCGAATACCTCGGTGATCGCGCCGTCCGGGTCGAACCGGTAGAACACTCCGCGCGGCCCGGCCTGGTCGTACGGCATCGACCCGCAGAAGAACCGGCCCTGCCGGTCCACCCCGCCGTCGTTCATGCGGATGGAGGCGTCGGTGAACGCGGTCTGCACCGGCCCGGGCTGCCCACCCGCATCCAGCAGCACGAAGCCGTGCTCGATCCCGACGACCAAGCCGCCGTCGGCCCGGGGCCGCAGCGCGGCCGCGATCTTGTCGACGTGCTGGCGGGCGATCGATCCGTCCGGCGCCTGGGTGAGGACGTCCCCGTTCAGCATGTCCACCCAGCGCAGCCGGCCGGCCACCGAGTCCCAGATCGGGCCCTCGCCGTGGTAGGTGCAGACGTCGGTGTACTGTTCCGCCTTCATGACTCCGCCTCCAGGGTCAGCTCGCCATCATGACTAGCTGCGCTTCGCTGCGGCGGACAGGATATCGGCCAGCCGCGGCCGCACCACGCACCGGTCGAGCCGGAACGAGCCAGCCAGGTCGACCACGGTGGCGGGGTCGGTGATCCCGGGTGAGCGGCAAGGGCACGGCGTGGCGGCGGACGTGTTCGCCCGGTATCCGAGCCTGGCCGGGCGCACCGTGTTCGTCACCGGCGGGGCGACCGGCATCGGGGCCGAACTGGTGGCCCAGTTTGCCGGGCAGGGCGCCCGGGTCGGCTTCGTCGACGTGCAGGAGCGCGCCGCGGCCGACCTGGCCCTGGAGCTCGAGGCGCTGACCGGCACCCGGCCCTGGTTCCAGGCCTGCGACGTGACCGGCGTCGGCGAGCTGACCGCGGCCATCGAGGCCTGCGCGGGCGCGCTGGGCTCGGTCGACGTGCTGGTCAGCAACGCGGCCGTGGACGAGCGCCGGGCGGTGGACGACATCACCGAGCAGTTCTGGGACGAGATGCTGCGGGTCAACCTGCGGCCGCACCTGTTCGCCGCCCAGGCCGTGGCCCCGGGCATGCGCCAGCGCGGGCGCGGGTCGATCATCAACCTGGGCTCGATCACCTGGCGGGCCGGGTTCGCCGACGTGGCCGCCTACTCCACGGCCAAGGCCGGCATCGAGGGGCTGACCCGCTCCCTGGCCCGCGACCTGGGCCGGGACAACATCCGGGTCAACTGCCTGGTCCCGGGCTGGACGATGACCCGGCGCCAGCTGGAGCACTGGATCACCCCCGCGGCGCAGGCCGAGATCGAGCGGAACCAGTGCCTGCCGCGCCGGGTCGAGCCGGCCGACGTGGCCCGGCTCGCGCTCTGGCTGGCCGCCGACGACAGCCGGATGTGCACCAGCCAGACCTGGGTCGTCGACGGCGGCTGGACGTGATCGCTACGGTCCGGGTGAGGCGAGGATGACATCGATGCCACGATCACTGGTTCTGAGCGGGGGCGGCCGGTACGCCGACCCCTGGCACCCGTTCGCGAAGACGTCGGCCCGGCTGGCCGCCGTGCTCTGGTCGCTGGGTCACCGCGTCGAGGTCACCGACTTCATCGCGGACCGGGTGGCCGATCTGTCCGGGGTTCGACCTGATCGACGAGCGGTACGTCGGCCTGCGGCTGGCCCCGGGTCTGGTGCCGCTGGTCACGCACCGGCACGACGGGCGCCAGTATCCGCTGCTGTGGGCGCGCGAGGCCGGCCGGTCCCGGGTGGTGGCCGACACGCTGGGCCACGGCGTGGAGTCCTACGATTCGGCCGGGCATCAGCGGCTGCTGACCCGCGCCGTGGAATGGCTGACCGAGAGCGCTAGCTGACCTCGGTGTCGGTGATCATCTGCCGGGCGCCCTCGATGACCCGCTCCGGGCCGGTCAGCTCGGCCGGCAGCCGGAACGGGGTGTCCGCGCTGGAGGTGCCGAGCAGCAGCTCGATCCGGCCCGGCTCCACGATCCGCAGCCCGCGCCGGCCCACGAACGAGGTCAGGTCGGTGGGCAGGACGAACCGGACCCGCCGGGCCTGGCCGGGTTCCAGGTCGACCCGGGTGTACCCGGCCAGGTAGATCGACGGCCGCACGATCTGGGCCAGCGGGTCGTGCAGGTAGAGCTGGACGACCTCGGTACCGGGCCGGTCACCGGTGTTGCGGACGGTCAGCGTCACCTCGATGCAGCCGTCCGTGGCCACCTCGGCCACCGGCAGGCCCAGCGGGCCTGGCCCCCAGGCGTGGCCGCCGTACCGCACGTCCTTCCAGGCGAACGAGGTGTAGTTCAGGCCGTGCCCGAACGGGTAGAGCGGGCTGGGGTCGATCGAGCTGACCTTGCTCCGCTGAGCCAGGGCCGAGCCCAGGTAGGTGGTCGGCTGGGCCCCGGCGTGCCGGGGCACGCTGACGGGCAGCCGGCCCGATGGGGTGACCGCGCCGGACAGCACCCGGGCCAGCGCCGGGCCACCTTCCTGCCCCGGGAAGAACGCCTGCACGATGGCGGCCGCCCCCGTGAACGAGCCCAGCGCGTACGGGCGCCCGGTCAGCAGCACCACGACCACCGGGGTGCCGCTGGCCAGCAGCGCGGTCAGCAGCGAGCCCTGGATACCGGGCAGGGTCAGGTCGGCGGCGTCGCACCCCTCCCCCGAGGTACCCC
>CAXUJF010000494.1:0-4657 GCA_964250865.1 uncultured Streptosporangiaceae bacterium | reverse complement strand
GCAGTGGGGACGTAGGCCGGGGAGCAGTCACCCAGCACGCGCAGGGCGGTGCGGGACAGGTGGTGGGCCATGCCGACCAGGGCGCCGGGCTCGTCGCCGGCGATCAGGGCTTCCAGGATGTGGACGTGCTCGACGTCGCCGGCGGTCTGCCAGCTGTGCGGGTCGGAGACCTGATAGATGCGGATATAGCGGATGGTGCGGTCGGACAGTGTCTGAAGCTGGCGCCGCATTGAATCACCCGCGCCCGCAGTGAACAGGCGGTGGAAGTCGCCGTGGGTGCGGAACCACAGCTCGAAGTCCTCGTTCTTGGCCGCCCGCCGCATCGCGGTCAGCAGCCGCTTGGCCTCCTTGCGGGAGGCGGCCCCGAACATGCTCATCGTCATCGACAGGGCCAGCGTCTCCAGCAGGATGCGGCTGGCGTAGACGTCGTCCAGCTCCTGCGGGTCGAGGCCCGCGACCCGGGTGCGCTGGTTGGGCTCGATCTCGACCAGGCCCTCTTCCTGCAGCATGCGCAGGACCTCGCGCAGCGGCGTCCGGCTGACCCCCAGCTGCCGGGCCAGGCTCACCTGCGACAGCTTGGTCCCCGGGGTCAGCGTGCCGTCGAGGATGCACTCGCGCAGGTAGGTGTGCACGTGCGGGATGGCCTGCCGGGCTTCCGGCAGGTCGACCTTGCGAATGTCTGGGAGCTCAACGACACGGACCATGAGATCCATTGTTCCTGAAAGCCGAAGATCTGCATACAGTTTCCTCTCCGCAGGGGGTTGACGCCGTCCCGGAACTGCATACAGTTTGAACCATGACGAACGGCCAGGAACCTGCCGCCGGGGTCGATCTGACCCGGCTGCTGGGGCGTGACTACTGGCTGGTCCGATCCATCCCGCAGCCCGGCACCGACCAGGCGGCGATCGAAGCCCGTGTGCAAGAACACGTCGCCTGGCTGCTCGAGCTGGAGCGGCGCGACGTGCTGCTGGCCTCCGGGCCGCTGCTGTCCGGACCGGGTACCGGGCCCGGCTCGGGCGTGACGATCCTGCGGGCGCCCGACGAGGAGACGGCCCGGAAGATCGCCGACGGCGACCCGTTCGTCCGGCACGGGCTGCGCACCTTCGAGCTGTACCGGTGGCGGCTCAACGAGGGCAGCGTCGGCGTCCGGGTCAGCCTGGGCACCGGCACCTACGACTGGCAGTAGCCAGCGCAAGAGCAAAATACCAAGAGCTAAAACAGCAAGAGCTAAAACAGCAAGAGAGCAAGCCAGGAAGACCGGCTGCAAGGAGGCAGCGATGCAGCGAGTCGGCGTGATCGGCCTCGGCGTGATGGGCCTGCCCATCGCCCGTAACCTCATGGAACGCGGCTTCGACGTCATCGGCTACCGGCGGTCCGGCTCGCCGGAGCTGGCCGAGGCCGGCGGCACGGTGGCCAGTTCTGCCGCCGAGGTCGCGGCCAGTGCCGACGTCCTGGTGTCGATCGTGCCCGACGCGGACGCCGTGACCAACGTGGTGTGCGGCCCGCACGGCACGCTGACCACCATGCGGCCCGGCACCGTGCACCTCGAGATGAGCACGGTCGACATCGGCCGCAAGCAGGCCGTACGGGACGCGGTCGCGGAGTCCGGCGGCGAACTGCTCGACTGCCCCATCAGCGGCGGACCGCCACTGGTGGTAGCGCGGCGGGCCACCACCTTCGCCTCGGGCGACCAGGCCGCGATAGAGAAGGCCAGCCCGGTGCTGGACGCGATCGCCGGGCCCTGGGTCTACACCGGGGCGTTCGGCACCGGCGCGCGGATGAAGTACATCGCCAACCTGCTGCTGGCCGTGCACACGGTAGCCGCGGCCGAGGCGATGGAGCTGGCCCGGCGCGGCGGCCTGGACCTGGACCTGGTCCAGCGGACGCTGGACGACTCGATCGGCTCGTCGGCCATCTGGCGGACGCGGGGCCCGGTCATGCGCGCGCGGGCCTGGTCGCCCGCACCCGGGCCGATCACCACGCTGCAGCCGATCCTGAAGCAGATCGAGGACTACGCGGCCGGGGCGGACCTGCCCACGCCGGTGTTCTCCTCGGCCAAGGCCGTGTTCGACAAGGCGGTGGCCGAGGGCTGGGGCGCCCTCGACATCGCCTGCGTGCTCGACCAGATCGCGGGCGTTTCCGCCCTCAAGCCGGGCCCCAGCCAAGGAGAACCTTCATGACCTGGCAGCTGTCCACCTACGAGCGCGGTGGCGTCACCGGGCTGGCGGTGCTGCGCGCCGACGGCACGCTGGCCGGGCCGACCGAGCTCAAACGCTGGCCCTCGGCCATGGAGCTGCTGGCCGACTGGGACCAAGCCGAGCCGATCCTGCGCAGCCTGGACGTGGCCGACGCGCCGCTGGTCACCTGCGACCGGCTGCTGGCCCCGCTGCACTGGCCGCGCAAGGTGCTCTGCGCCGGGGTCAACTACCGGCGGCACATGCGCGAGATGGGGGTGGAGATCCCGGCCGAGGGCTGGCGCCCGTTCTTCTTCCTCAAGACCCCCAGCACCACGATCATCGGACCGGCCGACCCGATCGTGGCCCGCGCTCCCGAGCAGTCCCGGCTCGACTGGGAGGCCGAGCTGGCCGTGGTCATCGGCACCGGCGGCCGGGACATCGCCGTCGGGGACGCGCTGAACCACGTGGCCGGCTACTGCGTGGCCAACGACCTCACCGCCCGCGGCCTGCACCGGCGGGCGAACGTGTCGGCCGAGCCGTTCGTCTACGACTGGTTCGCGGCCAAGTCGCTGGACGGCTCGCTGCCGCTCGGCCCCGGCATCACCCCGGCCTTCCAGGTCCCGGACCCGCAGGACCTGCGGCTGCGGCTGTGGGTCAACGGGGAGCTGCAGCAGGACGAGTCCACCTCGGACATGGTCTGCTCGGTCGCGGAGCTGATCGCGGCGGCCAGCGAGGTGGCCACGCTGGAGGCCGGCGACGTCATCGCCACCGGCACGCCGTCGGGGGTCGGCGCCGGCCGCGGCCTGTACCTGCGCCCGGGCGATGTCGTCCGGACCAGCATCGACGGCCTGGGGACTTTGGAAAACACCGTGGTCAATCCATCCGGAGGAACATCATGATCTTCGTTTCGCACGTGTTGCCGGCGAACGAGCCGGGGGAGCCCGCGCTCAGCCGGTCCGACGTCTGGGCCGGCCTGGTCCTCAAGGCCAACAACGCGCTGCCGTTCGTCCCCAGCATGACCTTCTGCGAGGTCACCGACCGGATCAGCGGCACCGTCTTCGACCGCGACATCGACTTCCGCGGCCAGCGGTTCACCGAGCGGATCACCATGGAGGAGCCGCACCGGGTCACGTTCACCCGGATCGCCGGGCCGGTGCTGGGCACGATCGCCAACGAGGTCGAGGGCCCGGACGACGACCTGCGGCTGCGGTTCAGCTTCGCCCTGGTCGTAGCGGGCGTCGAGGGTGGCTCGAAGGCCGAGCAGGAGTACGCCGACTCGATGACCGGTGACTACCTCAAGGCGGTGGCGGCGACGCTGGCCGCCATGCGGCGCATCGCGGCCGGCGAGGCGGTGTCGGCGTGACGGACATCGCCCGCTCGGCCATCATCGACGAAGAACTGCGCGCCCGCATCGCCCAGCAGCTCGACGGCTAGTTCAAGGGCGACATCATCGGCCCGGACCACGCCGAGTACGAGAGCGCCCGGCAGGTCTGGAACGCCATGGTCGACCGGCATCCCGGGCTGATCCTGCGCTGTACCAGCACGGCCGACGTGGTGGCCGCGGTCAACGTGGCCCGGCAGTACGACCTGGCGCCCTCGGTCCGCTGCGGCGGGCACAACGTGGCGGGCAAGGGCATGTCCGAGGGCGGCGCTCAAGCACGACATGCCCGCGCTCCCGTTCGTGCCGCCGGAACTGGCCGCCATGCGGCTGCTGGTGCTGGTGGCCATGTGGCTGGAGGACGCCGGGGCCCCTCTGGCTGAACTTCGCCATGCGCTGGGACGACCCGGCCAGCGACGCGGACTACATGGCCCGCACCCGGGCGGCCGTGGCCGTCCTGCGCCCCTGGCTCGGGCAGGGCGTCTACTTCAACATGCTCAACGTGGACGAGCTCGACCGGGTGGTGGAAGCCCTCGGCGGCCCGGAGAAGTACACAAGGCTCGGCCGGGTCAAGGCCCAGTACGACCCGGAGAACCTGTTCCGGGCCAACTACAACATCACCCCGGTCCCGACCGGCCGACCGGCGCAGGCCCGACGGGCTCGGCGGCCTCTGCGGGTGATCCGCCGGGCCCGTTCGGCTCGTACAGCACGGACAGCTCCCCGAGCGTCTCCCGCATGACCTGGGGGAGCGGTCGCGCCACCCCCTCGTCCAGCCACCGGGCGAAGGCCACCTTCAGTACCGCGATCCCGGTGTCCGCGGTCAGGGTCGCGGTCGGCGCGGCCACGCCGCGCTGGCGCAGCGCGGCCGCCATCGCCGTGCCCACCCGGGCCAGTTTGATCAGCTCGCGTTCCTGCAGGTCCGGGTGCGCGTCGATGATGACCTGGCGCTGCGGGGCCAGGTTGGCCCGGCCCTGCAGCGCGTTCCCCGCCGCGTCCAGGCCCGCGGCCACCGCCTCGAGCGCCGTGGCTGTCCCGGGGGCGGGCCCCCCCCCCGCCCCCCCCCAGGGCGGGGAAGGGGGCGGGGCCCCGCACCGCCCCCCCC
>CAXUJF010000493.1:0-4699 GCA_964250865.1 uncultured Streptosporangiaceae bacterium | reverse complement strand
CGCCGGAAGGGGTCTGGGTCGAGGACAAGGGGCACGCACTGGCGGTGCACACCCGGCGGTCGGCCGACCCGGACGCCGCCCTGGCCGGGCTGCGCGGCCCCCTGGAGGAGCTCGCGGCCCGGACCGGCCTGGCCCTGGAGCCGGGCCGCCGGGTCATCGAGCTCAGGCCCCCGGGCATGGACAAGGGGGTCGCGCTGACCGAGCTGGCCCGGGAGCGGGGTGCCGGTTCGGTCCTGTTCTTCGGCGACGACCTGGGCGACCTGGCCGCGTTTGCCGCCGTCCGTGCCCTCCGCGCCGGCGGCACCCCCGGCGCCACCATCGTCAGCGCCGCCCCCGAATCAGAACTGTCCCCCGACGAGGGCGATCTGAGAGTCGACGGCCCCGACGGCGTCGCCGGGTTCCTGGAAGCTCTCGCGGACACCTTGGGTAAGAGCTAGCCCAGGGCGTCTAGCTAGCCCAGGGCGTCTAGCTGGGCGCTCAGCCAGGTGCTGGGGGCGTGACTGGCGGCGGCCTTGGCCAGGGCCGCGCGGCGGCGGCGGCGGTCGTCGGCGGGCATGGCCAGGGCCTGGTGCAGGGCGCCGGCCGTGGCGCTGATGTCGTACGGGTTGACCAGCAGGGCGTCCGAGCCGAGCAGTGAGGCGGCCCCGGCCTCCCGGGACAGCACCAGGGCACAGTCCCGGTCGGACAGCACCGGGCCCTCCTCGGCCACCAGGTTCATGCCGTCCCGGATCGGGTTCACCACCAGGACGTCGGCCACCCGGCAGGCGGCCAGGGAACGCGGGTAGTCGTCCTTGACCTCCAGCACCAGCGGCTGCCAGTCCGGGGTGGCGAACTCGGCGTTGATCTCGGCCGCCAGCCGCTCGACCTGCGCGGTGTACTCGCGGTAGCCCGGCACGCTGCTCCGGGACGGGTACGCGAACGCGATGTGCACGACCTTGCCGTGCCACTCGGGCCTGGTCGCCAGCAGTTCCCGGTAGGCGGCCAGGCCGCGCAGGATGTTCTTGGACAGTTCGGTCCGGTCGATCCGCACGATGATCTTGCGGTCCCCGGCCAGCGCCGCCAGCGCATCCGTGTTGGCCTGCACGTCGGCGGCGTGGGCCCGCTCGCGCAGGGCCGGGGCGTCCACGCCCAGCGGGTGCACGCCCACGCTGGTGACGTGCCCGCGGTGGATGACCCGCTGGGTGTCCCGGTCCACCTGGGCCCCGAGCAGCGCCTCGCAGCAGTCGAGGAACGCGCTGGCCCAGCGCTGGCTGAGGAACCCGGCGTGGTCGGCGCCCAGGATGCCGTCCAGGACGGCGCGGCCGTTTTCGTCGGGCAGGATCCGGTAGTAGTCGACCGGGGCCCACGGGGTGTGGGAGAAGTGCGCGATCCTGACCCCGGGCACCCGGTCCCGCAGCATCCGGGGCACCAGGGCCAGGTGATAGTCCTGGACCAGCACCCGGGCCTGGTCCGGGGCCGTGGTCACGCCCTGCTCCAGGGCCTGGGCGAAGGTGTCGTTGTAGGTCTCGTACGACCGCCAGTCCTGGCGGAAGGACGGCCCGAACCAGGGCTGGACCGGGGTGTCGAACATCATGTGCTGGACGAACCAGAGGGTGGCGTTGGCCACCGCGTTGTACGCACCCTCGAAGATGCCGGCCGGGATGTCGAGCGTCCGCACCGCGGTCCGGCCGCCGGACGGGCTGGCCCCCGGGCTGGCACCGTCGATGCCGAACCGGCGCCCGTCCGGGTCCTGGCGCGCCGCTGCCCGGTCGGCGTCGCTGAGCGCGGCGCAGATCCACAGCACCTCGGCCTGTTCGGCCAGGGCCGACAGGCCGGGCATCAGGCCAGAGACCAGCCCGCCGCCACCCCGGCGCGCGGCCAGGCTGCCGGCGGGGGCCATGGCGCACGACCACGGCCCGCGGTTGGAGGCGACCAGCAGCCGTCCGCGGGCCGCCGGGACGGGTGTGGGGGAGGCTTCCCCGGAGCCGGCCTGCTGGCTCAGGCTGGAGTTGTCACCCATATCCCGGCAGGCTAGCGGAGGAAGTTTACGGTCCGGTGGCCAACCTCCGACCGGAACCACCCGTCCGGCCGGCTGGTGCAGCATGCAGCTTGATCGGTTAAAGTTCAGACGAGGCATATATCCGTCAGGAAACAGCCCGGTTGCGGGAACGCATCGACGTCCCGTGGTCACAACTGAATATTGCTCATCAAGAGGGGTGGAGGGACCGGCCCGGTGAAGCCCCGGCAACCGTCACGATGACGTATGCCCGCGCGAATGACGCGAGGCCATGTCGTGAGAGGTGCCAACTCCGGCCTGAGGTCAAGGTGACCCGGGAAAGATGAGGAGGAAGGGCCTCGCCACGTGAGCACATCTGCCACAGATCACACCAACGTTTCCACTACCGGCGTTTCCACTACCGGTTCGCCGGTGTCCCGGTTCGGTTACGCCACCCACCTGTCCTGCCGGGAGTGCGGCCGCACCCGCGAACTCGGCCCGTTCTACGCCTGCGAAGACTGCTTCGGGCCGCTCGAGGTCGCTTACGACTTCCCCGCGCTGACCCGCGCCGACATCGAGGCCGGCCCGAAGAACATGTGGCGCTACGCCAAGCTGCTGCCGGTGCCGTCGGACATCGCCAGCCGGCAGACGCTCGATCCGGGTTACACCCGGCTGATCCGGGCCGACAACCTGGCCCACGCGCTCGGTATGCGCCGGCTGTGGATCAAGGACGACCGGGACAACCCGACCCACTCGTTCAAGGACCGGGTGGTGGCGGTCGCGCTGGCCGCCTCGCTGGAGATGGGGTTTAAGGTCCTGGCCTGCCCGTCGACCGGCAACCTGGCCAACGCGGTGGCCGCGGCCGCGGCGCGGGCCGGCATCCGCTCCGTGGTGCTGGTCCCGTCCGACCTCGAGCAGCAGAAGATCCTCACCACCGCGGTCTACGGCGGCACGTTCGTCCTCGTCGACGGCAACTACGACGACGTGAACCGGCTGGCGTCCGAGCTGGCGGGCGAGCACGAGGACTGGGCGTTCGTCAACGTCAACGTCCGGCCCTACTACGCCGAGGGCTCCAAGACCCTCGGCTTCGAGATCGCCGAGCAGCTCGGCTGGCGGCTGCCCGAGCAGGTCGTGGTGCCCATCGCCTCCGGAGCCCAGCTCACCAAGATCGACAAGGGGTTCCGTGAGCTGACCGGGCTGGGGCTGGTCGAGGACACCGGCTGGAAGGTGTTCGGGGCCCAGGCCACCGGCTGCTCGCCGGTGTCGGCCGCGTTCGCGGCCGGCCAGGACGTGGTGCGGCCGGTCCGGCCCGCCACCATCGCCAAGTCGCTGGCCATCGGTAACCCGGCCGATGGCCCGTACGTGCTGGACACGGTGCGCCGGACCGGGGGTGTGGTGGCCGACGTGAGCGACGAGGAGATCGTCGACTCGATCAAGCTGCTCGCCGCGACCGAGGGCATCTTCGCCGAGACGGCCGGCGGCGTGACGGTCGGCGTGCTGCGCAAGCTGCTCGCCTCCGGGCAGCTCGATCCGGCCGCGGAAACAGTGATCATCAACTCCGGAGACGGCCTGAAGACGCTGGACGCGGTGGCGAGTTCCCTGCCCGAGCTGCCCGTGGTGCGGCCGACCCTGGAGTCGTTCCGAGAGGCGGGCGTGGAATGAGCGTGTCGGTACGGATCCCCACCATCCTGCGGACCTACACCGGAGGCGTGGCCGAGGTAAGTGCGGAGCACGGCACCCTGCGTGAGGTCATCGCCGGTCTCGACGCCAGCTACCCGGGTATCGCGGGCCGGATCGTGGACGACGGCGGGAAGCTCCGCCGGTTCGTCAACGTGTACGTGGGGGAGGAGGACGTGCGGTTCGCCCAGGGTATGGACACGTTGGTCCCCTCCGGGTCCCAGATTTCGGTCATTCCGGCCGTGGCGGGCGGCTGAACGGGCTGAACGTCGGACCGGCCGGGCGCCCGTCAGCCGTTTGCTCGCGGGCTGTCCCGGCATATCACCGAAGATCAGCCCCGTCCGGTTCGGGTACACGGTAAGGTCGTGTCTGGTCACAGTTGCCTGGACCCGCCTACTGGCGTGGGCCGGGCAAAGTGATCAAACGGGTTCCGCGTAGCAAGGGCGGGGCCTGCAAGCCCGAGCGCAGTTAGGGAGTTGTGTGGAATGGCTCAGGGCACCGTCAAGTGGTTCAACGCGGAGAAAGGCTATGGCTTCATCGCCGTTGACCAAGGTAAAGACGTGTTTGTCCACTTCTCGGCCATCCAGGCCGATGGGTACCGCTCGCTTGAAGAAGGCCAGCGGGTTGAGTTCGAAATCACGCAGAGTGACCGAGGGGACCAGGCGGAGGCCGTCCGCTTGATCTGAAGCTCTGCCGTCAGCCGGCCCGGTCTCCCCCCGCGGAGGCCGGGCCGGTTTTGTCTGTCGATCCACCAGGGTGCTGCAGAGGCCGGCTCGTTTGCACTCTCGGGGTGAGAGTGCTAAAAATTGTGTTGGCACTCTAGCTATGAGAGTGACAGCTAAATAGGCGGGATCGGGCGATGAGGCCTGTGTTCGCGACAGGAAGTGACTGTTCGCGGCCAGGCCGGCCGTCGCGGGCGTTGGCTCGTTCCGCTAGCAAGCCACGAAGGACTGGAGCCTATGGCAGCGAAGATGATCGCGTTCGACGAGGAAGCCCGGCGCGGCCTCGAGCGCGGCATGAACCAGCTCGCCGACGCCGTGAAGGTAA
>CAXUJF010000492.1:0-4699 GCA_964250865.1 uncultured Streptosporangiaceae bacterium | reverse complement strand
CACCATCAGGAGATGGCGTGCACCTGCCCCCTGACCACCAGGCCGAGCCGTCGCGTCCCACCGTGGTGGAACACGACACGTCGCGCCCAGCTCGAGGTGATGCGTCGCGCGGATCCGGGTGTGACGGATCGGCGCCGGGCCGGGTGTGCGCCTGGTGCTGCGGGCCGATCCCGGCCCGGGCCCGCCGCGATGCGATCTGCTGCTCCAAACGGTGCCGGCAAGCCCGGCACCGGTTCCTGCGCGCGATCGGCCGGCCCGAGTTCACCGCGGCCGCCCGGCCGCTCCGCCTGGCCTACGCCGACCCGCCGTATCCGGGCAACGCCTGGCTGTACCGGGACCACCCCGACTACGCCGGCGAGGTCGACCACGCCGCCCTCATCGAGCAGCTGGCCGGCTACGACGGCTGGGCCCTGTCCACCTCGGCCGACACGCTGCCCCAGGTGCTCGCGCTGTGCCCGCCCGGCGTGCGGGTCGCGGCCTGGCACCGCTACGAGCGGCCCACCGCCAGCCGCTGGCCGCTGAACGCCTGGGAACCGGTCATCTACACCGGCGGCCGCCAGCTCACCCGTGACGCCGGTGCCACGCGACGCGTCGACTCGATCGTGTGCGGCGTCGCCGCGGTCACCACCCGCCCCGGCCGGGTCATCGGCGCCAAACCCGCCGCCGTCTGCCGGTGGATCTTCGACCTCCTCGGCGCCGCCCCCGCCGATTCCCTCGATGACCTGTACCCCGGCTCCGGCGCCGTCACCCGGGCCTGGGCCGCGTACACCAGGCGCCCCGATCCGTCGCATCCCGCGGAACACGACGCGTCGTGCCGAGGCCTGGACGACGCCTCGGCGTAGGGCCCGCGCCGGGGCCCTAAGAGGCCCCTTGGGCATATCTTGCTGCGGGTAAGCGTGCCTTCATCCAGATACAGGCGGAAAGTGTTTACGATCCCGTTATGAACAGCGCGAGCGAGCCAGCCCCCCAGGCGCTGACCGCTGAGATCCACGTCCTGCAGGTCGGCTCCAAGTCGGTCACGCTGAGCGCCGCCAAGCAGCTCGACTACTTTCCCGCGGACACGATCAAGCCGTTCGGCCGGGTCCGGATCAACCCCAAACCCGACCCTGGCGTGATCGAGGCCATCGGCTCGGTGGACGGTGTCCTGGTCAGGTCCTGGGTGCGGGCCCGCAAAGTCGAGTGCCCCGGCTACCCCGACCCCTTCCCCCACGGCTACGGCACGCCGCAGGTCACGTGCGCCCGCCACAGCAACACCCGGGCTGGTGAGACGGCGGGCGGCGGACGTCACACCTGGACGGAGTACACCCCGTCGCAGGACCTGTATCAGGAGTGGGTGGAGCTGCCTCTGATCGTCCTGGCCGGGCTCCGCTGACCGCTCCCGCATCGCGGTAGGCCTCCAGCCTTCCCGTCCTCGTCAGCCGAGGACGGGGAGGTTCTTCCGGTGCTGTTCAGGCTGGGTGACCAGGGGGTGAGGGATAACCCTGCGCCAGGAGATCAGGAGACCACCGGCCACCATCGTGGTTTCGCGCGTTGCTGAATGGGGTGGCTAGTGATTTTTCTCCGGAGAGAGTTTGGAGGCAAGTCTGGTCACGTGCCGTTGTGCCGGGATTTTTGAGCCGGCGCCATGCGCTGGCGAACCGTTCGTGGTCTTCCTGGGTCGCCCCGCAGCCGATCAGGACGGCGTCGACTTTCACCAGCTTGTTGGGTAGGTCGGTGCTGGTAATGATGGTGTTGAGCGTGGAGGCTCCCCAGCCGGATCGCTCGGCCATGACCCGGTAGGGCGGCTCGCCGGCCCACTTGCGGAACTCGCGCAAGGTGGCCATCAGCTCAGCCGGGGTCTGTGCGGCTCCTGGATCAGGCCTGCGATCTTGTCCGGCGACGTCGGCGGCCGGGGGTGGCATGGCGCGCGGCCGACGTTTGGGGGCTGCGGGCCGGTCTCGGTTCGACCGGTGGGTTATCTCGTTGCGGAGGGCGACCGCGTGCCCCCGCGTGACTGCGAGTTCTTGCCTCAACGTCTCGATGAGTTTCTGGGCTTCTTGCAGCTGATTCTCGGTGTCCCCCAGCTCCCGGTAAGTGGTGCCGACGTGACTGGTGTGGGCCTCGACAGCGGCGTACACGGTCGCGGTGGTGCCCATGGAGTTAGCCCGATCGATGGCCTGGAGGAGGAGCTGCGCCCCGCGGGGCGCACTGTCCAGGAGGCTAGTAACCGCCGCCGTGAACAGGTCGGCCAGCTCCTGCATCTGCCCGCCGTCCGCGAGCTGCGGGGGATCTGGCGCCACCACGAGGTGGCCCTTCCCGGGCCGGGCCGTTGTTCCTTCGTTCCGGCGCCCGGCCCGGTCAGAGCCGCCCGTCACTCGATCGACCCAGCGACCGGGCGGGGCACAACGACCTGAGCCACCGGGCCAGCGACCAGCCCGGCCGCCGCCACGACCATGATCGTCTCCGGGAAAGGCATCCGGGCGGCAGCCGCTACGAACACTGCCAGAATGACAATGACCAGAACCGCAATGCGCGGCAAAACTCCTGGCCGGGGATAAGCGGAAATACGAAGAACAGTTTGCATACTGTGCTCTTTTTCTTCCCGGCGTGCATCTGGGCAGCCGGGAGAGAATGGGCCTGGGCGGAAACCGCCCGGGCCAAGTGGGCAGAACTGACGGCAACCCCCCCGAGCCTCGACGTGCGATCGGGGCTCACGGGGTGAGACCAGGGCTAAGAGTATCGTTGCCGATGGGTCCATGCCAGTGGAGACGCCGGATTCGATCCAGTTGACGAAGGTCCGGTGCCATTCTCCGAATAGAATAATTCAGACATTTATAACGAATTCGGCGGAGCGCAATTACGGCATATCCACCGCCCATTGACGGGTAATTTTTTTCAGGGCCGTCTTTAAGCGTTCAGGAACGTTCGCGCTACGTTCAGGAACCTTCGTGGCTTGCCATACGCGCTAATATCTTTCTACAGTACTCATTACACGCTGGAAGTCGCAGAAAATTTTTCTGTGGACTGACTGTGCTCGATCGACGGGCAGGACTGACGGCACGCGGCGTGAGGAACAGCGGGGGCCGCCCGGTGCGACGGGCCGGCCCCCGTACCATGCTCAGCTCGGGCCGTTCAGAGAACACGGCGCCGAGTCACTGCTGCCCGGGCTTAGAGGTGCCCCGGTTCGGTCCACTGGCGGCGCTGCATCGCGGCGATGACATCGCCAGGGGCGACGTCACGTAGATACCGGTCGGTGACCGCGAGGGAAGAGTGCCCGAGCTGGTCCCGGATCACGGGCATGGGCACGCCCTCGGCAACCAGCTCGGCCGCGAGCGTGTGCCGGAGCTGGTGCGGCGCGACCCGCTTGCCGATCCCGGCCCGGCCGGCCAGGCGCCGGAGCATCGCCCGGACATACTGCGGGGCCATCGGCTCACCGGCCAGCGTGCCGAACAGCGGGCCGCGGCGGATCCCGGCGGCCCGGCGCATGTCGGCCCAGCGCTGGACGGCGGCCATCGCGCCGGAGTCCAGGCCGACCGTCCGCGGCTTGCCGCCCTTGCCGTCCATGACCCGCACCGTGCCGCGGCCCGGGTCGACGTCGGCGGCGGTCAGCGCGAGCGCCTCGGCGATCCGCAGGCCCCCGCGCCAGAGCACGACGATCAGGGCCCGGTTGCGGATGCCGGTCCGCGAGGCGGCCGAGCATGCCCCGATGAGGGCCTCGGCCTCGGCGCGGGTGAGGACCTGGGCCCGGTACGTGCGGCCCTTGTTCGCCGGGACGCTCCCGGGGACCGATCCGAGGCTTCTGGTTGCGCTTTTGACCATAAGCGCAACTGTACGAGCCGCCCCGGGAGCCGCCCCGGGCACGACACGCAAAAGCGCAACTAAATCGGCAAGAGGGCCGCCGGTTATCCCGTGGTGCTGGTGGCCGAAGGTGCGGCCTACACCGTCCCAGGCCGGGGCACGTTCGCCGGCCCGCGCGGGCACCTAGCCAGGGCGCCACGCCCGGGCCGGCACGTTGCTGGCACAGAGCGCTACTGGCTGGTAACATAAAGTCATGTACGGTGATGTTCACAAGGCCCAGCGGGTCGCTCTCGGGGTGTTTCCCTACACCCACTTCGGTGTGGAGCTGCCGGACGGGACGATCGTCGAGAACAGCCCGCCGGGCGTACGGTCCGTGCCGTTCGCGGACTTTTCCCGCGGCGCGCCGACCTACGTGTCCAACCCGGACGCGGGCCCGGCCCAGCGGGCCGAGACCCTGCGCCGGGCCGCGGCCCGGCTCGGGGAGCGCCGGTACAGCCGCAGCGGCCACCACAGCGAGCACTTCGCCACCTGGTGCGCCACCGGCGTGGCCATCAGTTACCAGGTCATCGAGTTCTTCCAGGCGCTGTTCAAGACGGTGCTCGCCGCCACGAGCCTGTTTCTCACCGTCTCCTTGCTGGCCGAATAGCCTCCGGCCCTGGCGGCCGTCTCCGGGGCCGCAGACCATCCCCGGCACTGCCCGGCGGTGCGCTGCCGTGCCGGGGCCGGATCGCCGCCGGGTCGTACACGTACCGGCCGCTCCAGGGCAGCCCCTCGGCCGGGTCCGGCTCGTCCGCCTCGATCCGGCACTCCCACCCCGGCCGGTCCCCGGGCCGGATCCACGCGGTGATGTGGCCCGGCCGCCAGGTGCCGCCGAGCCGGACCCACACCGGCGCGTGCCGCGGCGGCACCCGCCGCTCCCGCC
>CAXUJF010000491.1:266-4733 GCA_964250865.1 uncultured Streptosporangiaceae bacterium | reverse complement strand
GAGGGGGTCAACTTTCGGAATACCCCTGGGGGTCAGCTTTCAGGATCCGACGACATCGGTTGACAAGTTGGCTGGCGTGCCCGTGCCACATATGTGCCACGCGCCGCAGCGTCCGGCCGGCAGGCCGGGCGTGCATCTCACGTAGGTCTGCTGTGGCACAGCGCTACTGGCTGCCAGCAATACCAGCGAGGGTGATCGTCACGTTCGAGCTCTGGGGGCTCACGCTAGGGTGAGGCCTCCCGGGTTGCGTGTCACTACTCCCCTGGCCCGTGGGACCACTACCTGGCCGAGGCCGCGGTAGGAAATGATGACGCCCGTCAGGTCGCAGTCAGCATGCTTGATGGTCACCGGCACCTTCTGGACCGTGACGAGAGAGCCGAGATGCCCGCACGCTGATCGGAACTCCCGCTGATATCGCTGACCGGTTTCCCGAGCTACAGGCGGCGAGGACTCCGAGGGCAACCGCCATTACTGCCGGTGCAAAGATCACGCGAGCCGACAAGCTTTTCTCCATCGACCTACCCTCGTATCGCTCGAGTTCCCGCCTATTCGCGTTTGAGCGAGATGGCGAGGTCAGGCTTGACCAGGGAGGCGACCAATCGCGGCCAGACCTCGGCTCCGTGACAGCGAAAGCTGACGACTTCACCGTCGGCGGCGTCGAAGGACTGAGGCCGGCTGGAGTACCGCCCTGCTCGCAGCAGGAGGGTGTGGTGCCCAGGTTCGAGTGGCGTTTCGATCGTGTCCTGCCGTTGGAGCACACCGACGTTGGTGCCGTCAACGGAAACGTCGACCGGACGGCGCCAGAGCTCGATACCGAAAGCCTGCCGCGTCAGTTTGAGAGTCGCTGTCAAGGTTGCCTCCTCGCGTGGATGTGTCTGTGCGTACCCGGCGGCGAACCGGGTGGGGATGGATCCTGTCATCGGCGCCCGCCGGTGATGAGCCGTTCGCGGTCGAACGCCGCCGCGACGACGCGCCAGCCGAAGCCGTCGACGAGCAGCAGGGCGGCGGCCAGGCCGAGCGCCAGCCCAAGGGTGGGGGTGATGATGTTGGTGGCCATCAGGGCCACGATGACCAACGGGGGAAGGCTGGCCAGTGTGCCGAGCTGCTGGGCGGCGCGGACGTCCGCGGAGCGGGCAGAGATGGCGATGCCCACCCAGATCGACCAGCCGGCCAGCAGTGGCGTGAACAGCAGCTGGACGAGCAGGTGGGAGCGTTCGAAGACGGCCGAGGTGACGTCGGCATGCGCGAACAGCCCGGCTGCGGCCAGGAATATCCCAAAGATGCCGTAGCTGACCACCAGCGTCGGTCCCAGCGCGGCCAGTGCCTTCCCCAGCAGCAGTTCCTCCCGGCGGATGGGGGTGATGAGGACGGGTTCGAGGGTGCCTTGCTCGCGCTCACCCACGACCGAGTACGCGGAGAGTACGGAGGGCACGATCGCCGGGATGAGCAGCATGTAGAGCAGGGAGAGCCCGATGCGGGGGTCGAGCCTCGCACTCGGGAGCGAGGCCGGGATGGTGAACAGGTTGATCACCGGCAGCACCACGAAGATCAGCGGGAGCACGGCCATCGTGACGATGACGAAGTGGTTGCGGCGGTAGTCGCGCAATTCCTTGCCCAGGGTCGCACCAACGCGGGTCCAGCTGAAACTCACCGTCTGGCCTCCACGTCCTCGTCGATCAGCTCGAGATAGACGTCTTCGAGGGAGTGGTGCGACTCGCCGATCGAGAGGATGTCAGCATCGGCTCCCACCAGTGCCCGGGCCACGCCCGGAGCAGCGACCTCTGGGTCGGACACCGCCAGCACGTAACCGGAGAGGACCTGCTCCCATCCGTCGACCCCGGCCAGGCCAGCAAAGACCTTCCCGGGATCCTCAAGCGGGACACGGGTTCGCACGTCCAGGGACCTGGTGAACAGCTGCCGGCGCAGCTCATCGGGCCGGCCGATCAGCCGCAGGGTCGTGTTCAGGATCGCGACCCGGTGGCAGAGCCGTTCGGCCTCCTCAAGGCGGTGGGTGGTCAGGAAGATCGTCACCCCCTGATCGCGCAGCGACCCGATCAGCTCGTGGACCTCACGGGTCGCTACCGGGTCCAGGCCGGACGTTGGCTCATCGAGGAACAGCACCGCCGGATCGTTGAGCAGCGCCCGGGCGAGCGCGACCCGCTGGCGCAAGCCCTTCGACAGCGCACCGCACAGATCGTCCGCACGATCGGCCAGGTTGACCGCCCTCAGCGCACGCTCGATGCGTCCGCGCGCGTCGTCCAGCTCGTAGAGCCCGGTGAAGAAGCGCAGGTTCTCGGCCGCTGTGAGCCGCAGGTACAGGCCAGGGGACTCCGGCATGACCGAAATCCGGGTCCGGATCGCCGGCCCATTCTCCGGGCTCAGCGTCAGGCCGGCCACCACCGCCGAGCCCGACGTCGGCGCGATCAGCGTGCCCAGCGTCCGCACGGTCGTGGTCTTCCCAACTAACGTTTTGGGGCATTCATATCGGCTAATCTGGGTACATGCAGGACGGTAGCGGACAGGAGGCCAGGCTGATGCGCGATGACCGTGACGACGTTGATTACACCCGGATCTCGGCGGATAAGTCCGGTGCGGAAGCCGGGGTCGGCTCCCAGCATGAGGACAACGCGGAGCTGGCCGGCGAGCTGGGTATCAGCTTGGCGCGGACCTACACCGACAATGACCTGTCGGCCTACAGCGGGGTGGAGCGGCCGGAGTATCAGCGGCTGCTGGCCGACATCGCGGCGGGCAAGATTGGCACGCTGATCATCTGGCACGCGAACCGGTTCCTGCGCAGCACCGATGAGACCAACGCGTTTATCCGGCTGGCCCGCGCGCAGCAGCTGAAGCTGTACTCGTACACCAAGGGCGGGGCCTACAACCTGCAGCGGGCGTCGGGCCGCAAGGAGCTGCGTGATGACGTCAACGAGGCCGAGTACGAAAGTGAGCACCGGGGTGAGAGGGTGGGTCTGGCCCGCAAGCGGCAGGCCCGCAACGGTGATTTCGGCGGCGGGGTCCGCCCGTACGGGTGGGGGGTGGACTCCGGCCGGGTCCGGTCGGTGTGCGTGAACCCCAAGGCCCCCGCGATGGACCGGGTCTATGAGGATCATCCGGTGCTGGACATGGCCCGGCACAACGAGGCCGAGGCGGCCGAGATCCGCCGGTGGGCCGATGACCTGCTGTCGGGAGTATCGATGGCGCAGCTGCTACGCGACCTGGCCGCCCGGGGCGTACCGACGGTGGCGATGACCGACGGGCGGACGCTGAAGCGCAACGGGCGGCCAGCCGAGCATGGGGGGTGGAACTCGCGGACCATCCGGCAGATCCTCACCCATCCCCGCACCTCCGGGCACGCGGTGTACCGGGGCGAGATCGTGCGCCGCAACGCCTACCCGCCGATCCTGCCCGACGACGTGCGTGAGGCGCTGATCACGCTGTTCGGGGACCCGGCGCGCAAGACCTCGCCGGGGAATGTGCCGCGCTGGCTGGGGTCGCTGATCTACCGGTGCGGGGTGTGCGGGGACGGGGCCACGATGACGGTGCGGCGCAACGCCTCCGGCACCCCGGTGTACCGGTGCCGCAAGGCGGGGCACTGCACCTGGCCGGCCGAGCAGGTCGACCGGTACGTGGCAGACGTGGTCGTGGCCCGGCTGTCCCGCGAGGACGTGGCCGGCCTGATCCCGCACGAGGCCGAGGTCGACGTCACCGCGCTGCGCGATGAGCTGGTGGTCTGCGACAACCGGAAACGCGGCGCGGCGCAGCTGTACGCCCGCGGCACCATCGACGAGGCGCAGCTGGAGACCATCACCGCCGAGCTGGACCACCGCATGGGCGAGATCCGCGCCGCCCTTTCTGCGGCCACCGCGCACAGCCCGCTGTCGGCGTTCGCGATGACCGATGACGCCCGCCGCACCTGGACCGAGCTGCCGATCGGCCGCAAGCGGGAAATCGTCCGCATTCTGCTCACCGTCACCTTGCCGCCGCTGGGACGCGGGCACACTTTCAACCGCGACCTGATCCAGATCTCCGGCGCCACCGCGCCCGCCCGGGCCGCCTGACAGGCGGCAGCACGCAGACAGATGCCCCCGCCGGCCAGGAGCGGGCGGGGGCATCTTTGTTCTCAGGCGGCCCGCTGGCCGGGCGTGCGCAGCAGCCGGGTCAGGCGGTCCCGCTGCCGGTCGGTCAGCGGGGGCAGGGCATCGGCCACCTCCTTGGCCCGCTGGTCCAGGTCGTCGTCGTCGCGGGGCGCGGCGTCAGGGTCGGGTGACGGCTCGGGCGGTTGCGGTCGGGCGGTCCGGCGCGTGCGGCATTCACCTCCTTCCCCTGGTCTGGTCCGGGCGTGAAAGTCATGGATCATTTATGAGTCGGGGACGCGGGCCGTGGGTATATTCGGGCGCTGACCTGCGCTGTCACTGGCCTGAGGGCCGGCGTTTACGCTGGCGTGCCTGGGACGCCGGCGGAAACCCC
>CAXUJF010000491.1:0-256 GCA_964250865.1 uncultured Streptosporangiaceae bacterium | reverse complement strand
GCTCTGGCGGGGGGCGGCGCGCCGCCCCGCGCCCCCCCCCCCGGCCGGAACGCCAGCACAAACGCCAGCGGGAACGCGACCGGCCATTACCAGAACACCTGCTCGGCGGTGCCAGGCTCGTCGTCGGGGTCGGCGTCGAGCAGGGCCTGCTCGCGGGCGGCGGCCTCGTCGCGTTCACGGGCCCGCTGGTCCCGGTAGTGCTGCCACGGGTCGGGCAGCGCCTGGTCCAGGTCGGCCAGCCGCACCGGGCCGCCAC
>CAXUJF010000490.1:0-4768 GCA_964250865.1 uncultured Streptosporangiaceae bacterium | reverse complement strand
TCGGCACGCTGATCGATGCCGGGCGGGCATTCATCTTCGATACCGGGCTGGCCCCGCCCAGCGCCGCGGCCGCGCTGGCGGCGCTGGCCATCCTGCGCGACCAACCGGATCTCGGCCAGCGGGCGCGGGACAACGCCAGGCGGCTGGCCGAGCTGGCCACCGGCCTGGGTTTCGACACCAGTGAGCCGGCCGCCGCCGTGGTCCGGGTGGTGCTGGGCGAGGCCGCCACCGCGGTCCAGGCCCGAGACATCTGCGCTGGTCAAGGGGTACGCGTGGGGTGCTTCCGGCCGCCGTCGGTACCGGCCGGTCAGGCCTGCCTGCGGCTGACCGGCCGCGCTAATCTCTCAGAAGTTCACCTGGCCTTGGCATTCCGTGCACTGGGTGCAGTGAGGGATCATGTCCGGATAACCGCTTGAGCGGGAAGGAAGTGCCATGACTGTCTCCCCCATTCCTGTCGTGCCGGAGCCACCAGGGGGCGCCAGCGTGCCAGTCGCACGCGGCGGGGGGAGCACACCGGAGGAGCCGGGGCTCAGCACCGAGTCGGTGCCCAGCACACTGCTGCGGCTGCCCAAGTACTACACGGTCAAGCGCCAGCTGCTGGATCTGATCGTCACCATGGTCCCGGGGAGCCCGGTGCCGCCGGAACGGGAGCTGGCCCGCGACTACGGCACGTCACGGACCACCGTCCGGCAGGCCCTGGCCGAACTGGTGGTGGAGGGCCGGCTGCTGCGCCGGCAGGGCAAGGGCACATTCGTGGCCAAGCCGAAGGTGGCGCAGTCGCTCGAGCTGGCCAGCTACACCGAGGGCATGCGCGCCCACGGCCTGCACCCGCAGACCCGGATCCTGGAGATCGGCTACATGGCGGCCGACGAGGATCTGGCCGCCCGGCTCGGCATCCGGTCCGGCGCCCGCACGCTGCGCATCCACCGGCTGCGGCTGGCCGACGGGGAGCCCATGTCGGTGGACACCTCCCACCTGCCGGCCCGGCGTTTCCCCGGCCTGCGCAAGCAGCTCAACCGGCACAGCTCGCTGTACGAGACGCTGTCCTCGGCCTACGGGGTCCGGCTGACCGAGGCGGAAGAGACGATCGAGACCGTGCTGGCCGACCCGCACAACGCGGACCTGCTGGCGGTGGACGTCGGCCTGCCGCTGCTGCTGCTGTCCCGGCACGCGGTCGACGTGACCGGCGAGACGGTGGAGTGGGCCCAGTCCTGGTACCGGGGTGACCGGTACAAGTTCGTCACCCGGCTGCGGCGGTTAGCTGAGTGAGCCTGCTCATCGTCAGCGGCACCGGCACGGGGGTGGGCAAGACCGTGACCACGGCCGCGGTGGCCGCCCTGGCCTGCGCTCGCGGCGAACGGGTGGCGGTGGTCAAGCCCGCCCAAACGGGTGAACTGCCCGGTGAGCTGGGCGGTGAGGTGGGCCAGGCGCCCGGCGACCTGGCCGTGGTGGCCGCGCTGACCGGGCTGGCTGACCTGCACGAACTGGCCCGCTACCCCGACCCGCTCTCGCCCGAGGCGGCGGCCCGCGCCGCCGGTCAGCCGCCACTGGACCTGCGCCGGGCCGCGGACCACATCGCCGGGCTGGCGCAGGACCGGGATCTGGTCATCGTCGAGGGCGCGGGCGGCCTGCTGGTCCGTTACGACCCGGCCGGCTCGACCATCGCCGACCTGGCCGCCATGCTGGACGCCCCGGTGCTGGTGGCGGCGGCGGCCGGGCTGGGCACCTTGAACCACACCGCGCTGACCCTGGAGGCGCTGGCCGGCCGCAAGCTGGCCTGCGCCGGCGTGGTGGTGGGCAGCTGGCCGGCCGATCCCGGCCTGGCCGAACGGTGCAACCTGGACGACCTGGTCACGGTGGCCGGCGGCCCGCTGGCCGGGGTGCTCCCGGAAGGTCTCGGCGAGCTGGACCCGGATCGGTTCCTGGCCGTGGCCCGTAGCTCAATGGCGCCGGTGTTCGGCGGAACGTACCACCGCTGACTATCGGCAATCAAGGTCTTGCCCAGCGTGCATTAACGGCGCAACATTGGGTTACCAGTGTGCCATGCGTCACACCGGCAAGGCGGCCGGCCAGCCACTGGGGGGATCAGCGGTGCCGCGGTTCAGCGTGAGCCACCGCAACGGCCGGACGGTCGCGAGGCTCTCACGTTGAGAGGGAACGATGGTCCAGCCACAACGGCGGGCGCTGCCCCCGCGCAACGCGGTGATCGCGGGTGTCCTGCTCCTGGTCGCGGTGATCGGGGCGTTCTGGGTACCGATCTACGCGCGCAGCGCACCCAAGCTCGGTGACTTCCCGTTCTTCTACTGGTTCCAGCTCATCTGGATGCCGGTGGTCATGGTGCTCTGTTACCTGGCCTACCTGCTGCTGCGGACCCCGAAGACCGGGCAGGCCGCAGCGGGCCAGCGCCTCGACGAGTCAGGGGAGGCGCGATGAACCACGTCAACGCGGTCTCCCTGACCATGGTGATCGTCTTGTTCGTGGTGGTCACCGGGGTCGGCTTCGCCGCCGCACGCTGGCGCCGGGCCGAGGAGATGATGCACCTGGACGAGTGGGGGCTGGGCGGCCGCGGGTTCGGCACGTTCGTGACCTGGTTCCTGCTCGGCGGCGACCTGTACACCGCCTACACGTTCATCGCGGTCCCGGCGCTGGTCTACGGGACCGGCGCGGCCGGCTTCTACGCGCTGTCCTACACGATCATGGTGTTCCCGATCGTGCTGGTGTTCGCGCCGCGGCTGTGGTCGATCGCGCGGGTGCACGGCTACGTCACCCCGGCCGACTTCGTGAAGGGCCGGTACGGCTCGCGCGGGCTGAGCGTGGCCGTCGCCCTGACCGGGATCCTGGCCACCATGCCCTACATCGCGCTGCAGCTGGTCGGGATCCAGGCCGTCCTGACCGTGCTCGGCCTGGGCGGCACCGGCACCAACGGCTTCGTCCGTGACCTGCCGCTGCTGGTCGCGTTCGTGGTCCTGGCCTTCTACACCTACCTGTCCGGGCTGCGGGCCCCGGCGCTGATCGCGTTCGTCAAGGACGGCCTGGTCTACGTGATGGTCATCGTGGCCGTCATCTACATCCCGACCCGGCTGGGCGGCTGGAACCACATCTTCAGCACGGCCAGCACCCACCTGGCCGCCACCAACCCCAGGACCAAGAAGCCGTTCGGGTCGCTGATCGTCATGCCCGCGGGCGAATGGGCCTACGCCACGCTGGCTCTGGGCTCGGCGCTGGCCCTGTTCATGTACCCGCACTCCATCACCGGCGTATTCGCGGCCAAGCGGCGGGACGTGATCCGGCGCAACATGGCCCTGCTGCCGCTGTACTCGCTGGTGCTGGGCTTCATCGCGCTGCTGGGCTATATGGCGCTGGCCACACCCGCGGTCCGGGCCGGGGTCAAGGCGGCCGGCAGCAACACCCAGCTGTCCGTGCCGCTGCTGTTCGAGAACATGTTCCCGAGCTGGTTCGCCGGGATCGGGTACTCGGCCATCGTGATCGGCGCGCTGGTGCCGGCCTCGATCATGTCGATCGCCGCGGCCAACCTGTTCACCCGGAACATCTACCGGGACATCTTCGCGCCCGGGGCCAGCTCGCGGCAGCAGACCCGGGTGGCCCAGTTCGTCTCGCTGATCGTGAAGGCCGGGGCGCTGGTGTTCGTGTTCGCGCTGAGCAAGCAGTTCTCGATCAACCTGCAGCTGCTGGGCGGAGTCTGGATCCTGCAGACGTTCCCGGCCATCGTGGCCGGGCTGTACACCCGCTGGTTCCACCGCTGGGCCCTGCTGATCGGCTGGGCCGCGGCCATGGTCTACGGCACCGTCCAGGTGTACCGGGTGCCGACGCCAGGGGTGCCCGGATCGCACTGGGGTGGGTCCAGCGCGCCGGTGCTCGGGCACGTCGTGTACATCGCCGTCGCGGCCTTCGTGCTCAACGTGGTCGTCGCGGCCGCGGCGACGGTGGTGTTCCGGCTGCTGCACCTGCCCGAAGGCACGGACGAGACGCAGCCGCACCAGTACACCGCCGACCCGGAGTCCGTGGTGCGCGAGCCCGCCACCGCGGCCACCGCGGCGGGCGGAACGGGCGGGGCGGGCGGTAGCCTGGGCGCCCCGCCGGTGAGTTAACTGGTTGGTAACATCGCGGGATGACTGATCAGGCGGCGGACCGGCGGCACGGCGGGGTACTGGCCCTCGAGGTGGCGCGGCGGTACGGCGTGACCCACCTGTTCACGCTGTCCGGCGGGCACGTGTTCCCGCTGTACGACGCGGCCGTCCAAGCCGAGCCGGCGATGCCGATCATCGACGTCCGGCACGAGCAGACCGCGGTGTTCGCGGCCGAGGCCACGGCCCGGCTGACCCGGTCCCCCGGCCTGGCCGTGGTCACCGCCGGGCCCGGCGTGACCAACAGCGTCAGCGCGGTCACCACCGCGCACTTCAACGGGGCGCCGGTGGTGGTGCTGGCAGGCCGGGCCCCGGACTACCGCTGGGGCGCGGGCAGCCTGCAGGAGATCGACCATCCGCCGCTGCTGGCCCCGGTGACCAAGCGTGCCTGGACCGAGCACGCCACGGCGCAGCTGGCCGGCTCGGTGGACGAGGCGTTCCGGCTGGCCGCCGCCCCGCACCGCGGCCCGGTGTTCCTGGACGTGTCGCTGGAGGCGCTGTACGACCAGGCCGCGCCGCCGGCCTGGTCGGACGGCACCGCGGCCGGCCCGGTTGCGGTCCCGCCGGCCGGGGTCGCCCCGGCCCCTGGGGTGGTCAGCGCCATCGCCCAGCGGCTGGCCGCC
>CAXUJF010000489.1:470-4771 GCA_964250865.1 uncultured Streptosporangiaceae bacterium | reverse complement strand
CCACCGCGCCGGCCGGGCCTTCGGCCTCTGCGGCGGCGGCCGCGGCCCCTGCCGGGGCCACGGCCACACCGCCGGCGGCCGACACCCGGACCACGCTGCGCGCGCCCACGGGTCAGGGGGGCGGCGCGCTCTCGGGCTCCCGGACCCTGACCCTGCCGAAGGGCTGGACGGCCACCGTCTGGGCCCGGGTGCCGGACGCGCGCATGCAAGCCTGGACGCCCCAGGGTGACCTGCTGGTCAGCCAGCCCGACGACGGCACCGTGGTGGAGCTCAGCCCGGGCCAGCAGGGCACGGCCACCTCGCGCACCGTGCTGAGCGGGCTGACCACGCCGCAGGGGCTGGCCTTCACCCGGCTCAACGGGCGCTGGGTGCTCTACGTCGGGGAGTCCGATCAGATCGACCGCTACGTCTGGGCGGGCCACGGGGTCAGCGGCTCGCGCACCGTGGTGGCCGGCGGCCTGCCGGACCAGGATCCGTCCGGCGACGACGTGCACCGGGACAAGGACGTGGCCGTGACGGCCGACGGGACCGTCTACTTCAACGTGGGCAGCGCGTCGAACGCCACTCCCAGCGACCGGACCATGAAGCCGCCGCGGGCGGTGATCGAGGCGGTCAGCTCCACCGGCAAGAACCTGCAGGTGATGGAGCAGGGGGTACGGAACGGCGAGGGCCTGGCCGTGGCCCCGGACGGCACGGTGTGGACCGCGATCAACAACCGGGACAACATCACCTACCCCGCGCACTCCTCGTTCGACGGGAACAGCAACCCGTTCGGCCAGGTGATCAAGAGCTACGTGAACGAGCATCCGGTGGACGAGGTGGTGCCGGTGACGGCGGGCCGGGACCTGGGCTGGCCGTACTGCAACCCCGACCAGGACAGTAGCCGCCCGGCCGGCTCGCTGGTGGACGTGCCGTTCGTGGCCGACGCGGTGACCAACCCGGGCGGCGGGCACCTGAACTGCGCCGCGCTGAAGCCGGTCGAGGTCGGGCTGCCCGCGCACAGCGCCCCGCTGGGTCTGTCGTTCCTGGAGAACAGCAAGGTCGCCGCGCCGTGGTCCGGCGGCGCCGTGGTCGCGGTGCACGGCTCCTGGGACCGGAAGCCGCCGCGGGCTCCGGCGGTGCTGTGGATGCCCTGGAACACCAGCACGCACACGCTGGGGGCCGCGGTGAATCTGGTCACCGGTTTCCAGGACGCGAACGGCGACCGCTGGGGCCGCCCGGCCGACGCGGTGCCCGGCCCGGACGGGGCGCTGTACATCAGCGACAACAGCGCGGGGGCCATTTATCGGCTGGTCCCCCCGAGCTGACCGCCATAAGATCGCGCAGCATGAACTCGTCCGGTCTGAACTCGCCCGGTCTGAACTCACACGGGGCCACCCGCCGCAGCTACGACGCGGTGGCCGGGGCGTACGCCGACGGGCTGCGCGACGAGCTCAGCGGCAAGCCGCTGGACCGGGCCCTGCTGGCCGCGCTGATCGAGCAGCGGGCGGCCGGGACGCCGGTCGGTGACCTGGGCTGCGGACCGGGGCACGTCACCGGGTGGCTGGCCGCCCAGGGCGCCGCCGCGGTCGGCATCGACCTGTCACCCGGCATGATCGAGGTCGCCCGCCGCGAACAGCCCGGGGCCGAATTCCGCGTGGGCGACCTGCTGAGCCTGCCCGCGGCGGATGGGGAGTTCGGGGCGGTGATCGCGTTCTACTCGGTCATCCACCTGGACCCGGGCGAGCTGCCGGCCGCGCTGGCCGAGATGTACCGGGTGCTGCGGCCCGGTGGCCTGGCCCTGATCACGTTCCACGTCGGCGTCGAGGTGCGGCACTTCAGCGCCTGGCTCGGGCGCGACGTGGACGTGGACTTCCGCTTCTACGAACCGCGCGACGTAGGTGCGGCGCTGGACGCCACCGGGTTCACCCTCCAGGCCCAGCTGGAGCGACGGGCTTACCCGGAGGAAGTGGACACCCGCCGGGCCTACCTGCTGGCCGCCCGGCCGGAGTGACGCCGACCCGCAGCGGTCACACCTGCAGCCGCGGGGCGCCCGCTTCGGCCGCCTGGAACGCCTGGCTGACCAGGCCCTCGTCGGAGGGCAGGCCCAGGGCCAGCCGGACGAACCCGGTGGTGATCTGGTTCCAGACCGAGGCCCGGCGGAGCATGGCGTGGTCACTGTGCCGCACCTCGATCGTGGCCACGGTGGCGACGGCGGCGGCCCGCGCGCCGAAGGCCCAGGTGTCGCCGGGCCGGGTGATGCGGTCGCCCGGGGCCTGGGCCAGCAGGACCCGCCGCCCGGCCAGCTGCTGGACCGGTTCGCCGGGCGGCAGCCACGGGGCCAGCCCGGCCACCGCGGTCACCTGCGGATGACCCGCGACCCGCATCGCGGCCCGGGCGCCCATTGAGTGACCGACCAGCACGACGGGGATCGGCCCGAACCGCTCGCTGAGCTGGTCCAGCGCCTGGGTCAGGTCGGCGACCGGGGAAGCCAGGTCGCCGTTCCAGCCGCGCAGCCGGTACAGCGGCCGGTTCACCACGGTGGCGTTACCGGGGAGGGCCCGGCGGATGGCCGCGGCCACCGGGATCATCCGCAACACGGCAGGCTGATAGGGCGTGACCGGGGCATTGCTCTGCGACCGGCCCCCGTGCGCGACCAGCACGGCCGCGCTGATCGCCGGGGCGCCACGGCCGGGAGACACTGTCTGATGGCTCATCCGCACCTGCCCTTTCCGAGTTCCGGCAGCTTAACCCGGTCCCCGCCGCTGCCCGCCGCCCGGTGCGCCGGGCCACCCCGGCGGTTGATTGGATGGGACGACCGTCGGGACTGTGACCAGGCCGGCACAGGAAGGCAGGCACCTATGACTGACATCACCGGACCGCCGTCCGCGGCGCAGCCGCTGTTCATCATGGCCATGGACCAGCGCGACTCGTTCGGCAGCCTGTTCGGCGTCGAGGGCGAGCCTACGCCGCAGCAGCTGGCGGACATGCGGGACGCCAAGATGCTGATCTTCGCCGCGGCCGAGCGGGTGATCGGCGATACGCCGCTGGTGGCCGGGCGGCTCGGCATCCTGGTCGACGAGGAACTCGGGGCCGACGTGGCCCGGGCGGCCAAGCAGGCCGGCTTCGTCCTGGCCATGCCGGTGGAAGCCAGCGGGTCCAAGGAGTTCAAGTTCGAGTACGGCGACGATTTCCCCGCGCACATCGAGGCGTTCGACCCGGACTGGGTCAAGGTGCTGGTCCGGTTCAACCCCGAGGATCCGGCCGAGCTGCGGGAGTCGCAGACCGCGACGCTGCGGCGGCTGCACGACTACACGCAGGCCAGCCGGCGCCGCTGGATGCTCGAGCTCCTGGTCCCGCCGACCAGCGCGCAGTCGGACAAGTACGAGGACAGCTCGCTCTACGACGAGCTGGCCCGGCCCGGCCTGACCGTCCAGGTCATCGGGGCGCTGACCGCGGCCGGTATCCACCCCGGGATCTGGAAGCTGGAGGGGTTCGAGTCCGCCGACGCCGCCCGGCAGGTGCTGGCCGCGGTGCGGGCGGCCGGCCCGCCGGACAGCTTCAGCATCGTGCTGGGCCGGAACGCGCCGCAGCGGCAGGTGGACCACTGGCTCACCGTCGCGGCGCCGCTGGCGGGCTACGTGGGCTTCGCCGTGGGCCGCAGCAACTGGCGGCAGCCGCTGGCCGACTACCTGGCGGGCCAGGACGACCGGGACCAGACCGAGACCCGCATCGCGCGGCACTACCGGCACTTCGTCCACACCTACCTGCAGGCGGACACCGCGCCGGGCGAGGACGAGTTCCGCAGCCACCCGCGGCTGACCCCGGACCGGGAGGCGGTGATCAGGACCGCGACCGCCGGGGCTGACTTGGGGGAGACCCAGCTGCCGGCCTGGATGGCCCAGTCGCTGCTGGCCGAGCTCGACGCCCTCCGGTAGAGCTAGCTGGGCGGGGTTAGCTGAACGGGCAGCTGAGCCGCGGGTCAGCCGCCCGGCGTCAGGCCGAACGTGATCCGGTAGCCGCATTCGCCGGTGCAGGTGTAGGTGCTGGTGGCGTCGTCGTCGGAATAGGAGTAGGCGTAGGGCTCGGCCTTCTTGAACACCGCGGCGTAGTCCACCGGCCACCGGGCCGGGTTGCAGGCCGACCGGGACGCCCAGGCGCCCCGGCAGCAGTACTGGTCGGTGCCGAGTCGGGCGCAGGCCGACTCGCACGCGACGACCTTTCCGTCCGCCGTGACCTGGAGCGGGGGCGGGGCGGGGGCCCCCGGGGGGGGGGCCCCCCCCCCCCCCCCCCAGGGGGGCACCCAGTGCCCGGGGGGGGGC
>CAXUJF010000489.1:0-460 GCA_964250865.1 uncultured Streptosporangiaceae bacterium | reverse complement strand
GCCGTGACCTGGAGCGCGGCCGGGCAGTCGACCGCGGTCGTGCAGCCGGCCGCCACGCAGCCAGTGGAGCTCACCTTGTCCGGGGTGCGGCCCGAGGTGGTGTTGATCCACATCGGCAGGTTCGAGCCGTCGACCATGGACACGTCGTAGAAGTCCAGGCCGTCAAAGGAGTTGAGGTTGTACTCGGCCAGCGTGGCCGGGATCGAGCCGTACCCGGTGCACTGGAACAGGCCGTTGCAGTCCCCGGTCTGGCAGTGCCCATGCCCACCGGAGAACACACAGCCGGTCCGGCCCCAGAACCGGCCGTTGTAGTGGTCCGGCACGACGATGCTCACGCTCTGGCCGGCCGGCAGCACCCAGCCGGTCGCGGCCAGCGGGTGCGCAGCGTCGGGTGAGGCGGCCACCCAGATCGTCTGCGACACCCGGTTGACGAAGCTGACCACCCGGCTCCCGGCCGGTG
>CAXUJF010000488.1:0-4800 GCA_964250865.1 uncultured Streptosporangiaceae bacterium | reverse complement strand
GGCCAGGCTGAGCTCGGCCGCGGTCGGGCGGGACGCACCCGGCCGGGGCGGCAGGGCGGTGACCGGCGTACCGGCCCAGGCCGGAGCGGCGGCCCGAACAGTAGTCCGAACTGTGGGCCGAACTGTGGGCCGAACTGGAGCCCGGGGCGGGAGCGCCCGGCGGTTCTCGTCGCCGGAGAAACTCTGGCCGCCGCCGGGGAACGTCCAGTCCCCGTCGGGCAGTAATGCGGTGCGGTCAGGGAAAAGCTGCCGTACCGGCGTGGCGCGGCGCGTCCCCCGGGGTGTCGTGGTCCGGTGGTCCCCCGACGGCGGCTGCTCGATGGGAAGAGCGCTCATGCCGACCTCCTCTATCAAACGTGCTTTCGATAAGCGGCTGTTCGATCGTATACCTGTTCGATCGAACGAACCTACGACATCTTTGTACCGGGCGGGTCTGACAATTTGCCGACACGTCGAACAGATGTTTGAGCTCGGGGGGCGCAACGGTTACTCTCGGCTTCAGATAGGCAATAACCGGATTGGAAGGGCGACTGATGGACAACGGCAGTACGGACAACGCCGCCACGGGTGCCGGCGACGCGCCGCGGCCGAAGGGAAAACCCGGGCGGAAGCCAAAGGGCAGCGTTCCGCCGGTCGTGACGGTGACCCCGGACAAGCCGGAACCCGGTCACGTTCTGACCTGGCGCCAGCGGAAAGTGCTCCAGGTGATCCGGGATTCGGTGCAGCGGCGCGGATATCCGCCCTCAATGCGGGAAATCGGCGAAGCGGTCGGGCTGACCAGCACCTCGAGTGTTTCGTACCAGCTTTCGACTCTGCAGCAGAAGGGCTATCTGCACCGCGACGCGGGCCGCCCGCGCACGGTGGAGGTAAGGCTGCCCGGGCATCCCGCGGTGCGGCCCGAGCTGGAGCCGGAAGAAGAGTCGGCCGAGCCGGCCGGTGGCTCGCTGGATATCCCGTCCCAGGAGGCCGCGTACGTGCCGCTGGTCGGGCGGATCGCCGCTGGCGGGCCGATCCTGGCTGAGCAGCGGGTGGAGGACGTGTTCCCGCTGCCCAAGCAGCTGGTCGGCGAGGGTGAGCACTTCCTGCTCAAGGTCAGCGGTGACTCGATGATCAACGCCGCCATCACCGACGGCGACTGGGTGGTGATCCGGTCCCAGCCCGACGCGGAGAACGGCGAGATCGTCGCGGCCATGGTCGAAGGCGAGGGGCCAGAGGGCGAGGCCACCGTCAAGACGTTCAAGAAGAGCGACGGGCATGTCTGGCTGATGCCGCACAACCCCGTCTACGCCCCGATCCTGGGCGACGACGCCACCATCCTGGGCAAGGTCGTCGCCGTCCTGCGCCGGGTGTGACTGGGGCCCGCCCGGCCGCGGGGCCGGCCGGCCCGAGATTTCAGCCTGCGACGATGTTGACCAGCTTGGGTGCGCGCACGATGACCTTGCGGATGGACTGGCCGCCCAGCGCGCGGATGACGCCCGCCGCGGACATCGCCTGCTCCCGCAGTTCGTCCTCGCCGATGCCGGGTGCGACGTCGAGCCGGTCGCGTACTTTGCCGTTCACCTGGACCACGCAGGTCACGGACTCGGTGACGAGCAACGCCGGGTCGGCGTGAGGCCATCCGGCCCGGGCCACGGACGCCTCCCGGCCGAGCAGCTCCCAGCACTCCTCGGCCGTGTACGGGGCGAACAACGACAGCAGCAGGATCAGCGTCTCGGCCGCCTCCCGTACGGCCGGGTCGCCGGCGCCGGGGCCGTGATCGATGGCCCGGCGTGTCGCCGTGACCAGCTCCATCAGCCGGGCGACGGCCACGTTCAGCCGGTAGGCCTCGACCAGCCGGGTCACCTCGTCGATGGTGTGGTGGGTGACGCGGCGCAGCTCCAGATCGCCGTCGCGCACCGTCCCCGCCGCCGGGGTGCCCGCGGCGGCCACGTCGGTGGCCAGCCGGTAGGCCCGGCCCAGGAACTTCACCATCGCCTCGGGCCGGACGTCGGCCCAGTCGATGTCGTCTTCCGGCGGGCTGGCGAAGATCATGGTCAGCCGGATCGCGTCGACGCCGTGCGCGGCCAGCTGCTGGCCCAGGTCGACGCCGTTGCCCAGGGACTTGGACATGGCCTTGCCGCCGTTGATGACCTGGCCCTGGTTGAGCATCCGGGTGAACGGCTCGCGGAACTCGACCAAGCCCATGTCGTGCAGCACCTTGACGAAGAACCGGCTGTACAGCAGGTGCAGGATGGCGTGCTCGACGCCCCCCACGTACAGGTCGACCGGGGCCCACTCGCGCAGCTGGGCCGGGTCGAACGGCGCGTCCTCGTCGTGCGGCGAGCAGTAGCGCAGGAAGTACCAGGACGAGTCGACGAACGTGTCCATGGTGTCGGTGTCCCGCTTGGCCGGGCCACCACACTTGGGACAGGTCACGTTGACCCAGTCGGTGGCGGCGGCCAGCGGCGATACGCCCTTGGGCGCCAGGTCCTGGCCGCGCAGGTCCGGCAGGACCACGGGCAGGTCCTCTTCCGGCACCGGGACCTCGCCGCAGGCCGGGCAGTGGATGATCGGGATCGGGGTGCCCCAGAACCGCTGCCGGGACAGCAGCCAGTCCCGCAGCCGGTAGTTCACCGCGGTCCGGCCCAGCTGCTTCCCGGCCAGGATGTCCACGATCTTGGCGATGGCCTCGCCCTTGGTCAGGCCGTCGAGCGGGCCGGAGTTGACCAGCTCGCCCTGGCCCGGGGTGGCAATGCCGGTCTCGGCCGGGTCGGCTTGGCCGGTGGCCACCACGACCCGCACCGGCAGCCCGAAGGCCAGGGCGAAGTCCAGGTCGCGCTGGTCGTGCGCGGGCACCGCCATGATCGCGCCGGTGCCGTAGTCGGGCAGCACGTAGTCCGCGGCCCAGACCGGGATCGGCTCGTCGTTGACCGGGTTGATCGCGTGCACACCCAGGAACACGCCGGTCTTGTCCCGGCCGGTGGCCTGCCGCTCGATGTCGGTCAGCTTGCGGACGTCCTCGACGTAGGCCTGCAGCTCGTCGCGCTGTTCCGGCGTGGCCAGCTCGGCGGCCAGCGGCGAGTCGGCCGCGACCACGAAGAACGTCGCGCCGTACAGGGTGTCGGGGCGGGTGGTGAACACCGTCACCGGCTCGTCCCGGCCCTCGATCTGGAATTCGACCTCGGCGCCCTCGGACCGGCCGATCCAGTTGCGCTGCATCAGCAGCACCCGCTCCGGCCACTTGCCTTCGAGCTCGGCCGCTTCGGCCAGCAGCTGGTCGGCGTAGGAGGTGATGCGGAAGTACCACTGGGTCAGCGTCCGCCGGATGACCTCGGTCCCGCACCGTTCACAGCGGCCGTTGACGACCTGCTCGTTGGCCAGCACGGTCTGGTCCTTGGGGCACCAGTTGACGTAGCCGTCCTTGCGGTAGGCCAGTTCCCGCTCGTAGAAGCGCAGGAACAGCCACTGGTTCCAGCGGTAGTAAGCCGGGTCGCAGGTGGCCAGGCGGCGGGACCAGTCGAACGACACCGCGTACCGCTTGAACGACTCGGCCTGCGTCTCGATGTTGGCGTAGGTCCAGTCGGCGGGGTGGGCGTTGTTCCTGATGGCCGCGTTCTCGGCGGGCAGCCCGAATGCGTCCCAGCCGATCGGGTGCAGCACGTTGCGGCCCAGCTGGAACCAGTAGCGGGCCATGGCGTCGCCGATGGCGTACGCCTCGGCGTGTCCCATGTGCAGGTCACCCGACGGGTACGGGAACATGTCCAGCAGGTAGGCCCGCTCGCGGGGGTCCGCTGGATCGTCGCTGGCCCGGAACGGATCCAGCTCGGCCCACCGGGACTGCCACTTCTCCTGGATGGCCCGTGGGTCATAGCGCTGCGCCTCGGCGCTGTCCGCCGCTGTCATCGTGTCCTCACCTGTCTGGTCCGGCGTTCTGCGTATGGCAATGAAAAGGCCCCTCGTTGCACGAGGGGCGGCCACGCCAACGAAACGGGAGTCGGCGTGGCTAGCTAAGGAGCAGCCGGACAGCACGCATGGCCAGAGGATAGCGCATGCGTACCGGCACTATGGGCGGCACGGGAACGGGCCCATAACCGGCTGGGTAACCGGCTCGGCCCGCAGGCGGGCGCCGCACCCGCATCGCGGCATCGGCGTCATGTCGCTAATAGCGGCTAAGCGGCATTCATAGCGGACATTGCACCGCAGAAATGAATTTGCCCCGGGAATCGGAGAGTCATTTCAATATCCCTTGACCGGCAATAACGGGGATCAATACAGTGAGGCGTCGCCGGCCCCGTCAGTATCGTCAGCCGGCCCGGTACGGCGACTTGACCGGCCGGTACGCCATCGGCGGCCCGGTTATGTCGCACAGCCAGCATGTCGGCCAGTCCCAGGCCCGGTGCCCGCAGTCATGATGGGCGAATCAGCCCGTTTTCGAGACGCTGCGGAATGCATTTCTAGCTACAAAAAGGCCAGCGCGAGCTTGGGGCGTAATGATTCCGGTTCGGTGAAAAATGGGCATCTGGAGAAAGACAGAGAGCAGGCCGGCCACCGGGCCCGTCACACCCGGGCTTTTCGCGCTGCGTGGCCGCGACCGGCAGGATCTGGCCGCGACCCTGGAGCGGCTGGCCCTGCTGGCCCCGCGGCTGTCCGGGCCCGAGCGGCAGCAGCTGGCCGCCGACTGGTGCCGGCAGGCCACCTCCGGACCGTCGCCACGGGCCGCCACGCCGTCGGCGGCGGCCGGCGGGTCACCGTCCGGTACGTCACCGTCGGGCGCGTCGCCGTCGGGCGCGTCGGTGTCAGCTAGCTCGCCCGTGGCCGAGC
>CAXUJF010000487.1:0-4811 GCA_964250865.1 uncultured Streptosporangiaceae bacterium | reverse complement strand
GTCCGGAAACAGTTCGCGACGCCGCGCCGCACCGAGATCGCCGCCGCCGCCGATGGAATCGAGGACGAGGACCTGATCGAGCGCGAGGACATGGTCGTCACCGTCACGCTCGGCGGTTACATCAAGCGCACCACGCTCGACACGTTCCGCGCGCAGAAGCGCGGCGGCAAGGGCCGCGCGGGGATGGCGACCAAGGACGAGGACGCGATCACCTCGCTGTTCGTCACGTCCACGCACACGCCCGTCCTGTTCTTCTCGACCGCGGGCAAGGTCTATCGCTTCAAGGTCTGGCGCCTGCCCGAGGGCGGGCCGGCGACCCGCGGGCGGCCGATGGTGAACCTGCTGCCGCTCGAGCCCGGCGAGACGATCTCCGCCGTGCTGCCGCTGCCCGCCCATCGGATGCGCATCGGCCGGGCGGCCGACAATGACCTCGTCCTTTCCGACTTGACCACCTCCGGCCACCATGCCGAATTGCGTAAAACTGGTGACGGAAAGTATCAGATTGTCGATCTGGGCAGTCACAACGGCACATTCGTCAATGGGCAGCCGGTTACCTCGGCCACGCTGACCGAGAAAGACATTGTCAGCATCGGCCCGGCCACTTTCCGGCTTGTTGACGGGACGCTGCGCGAATACATCGACACCGGCGACGTGTCGCTGGTCGCGCAGGATCTCGTGGTGGAGGTGTCCGGCGGCAAGATCCTGCTGAACCACGTGAGCTTCCCGCTGGGCGAACGGTCCCTGGTCGGCGTCATCGGCCCCAGCGGCGCCGGCAAGTCCACCCTGCTCGGCGCGCTGACCGGGATGCGCCCGGCCGATCGCGGCGTGGTGCTGTACGACAACCGCGACCTGTACCAGAACTACGCCGAGCTGCGGACCCGGATCGGGCTGGTGCCGCAGGACAGCATCATGCACACCCAGCTGACCACCCGGCGGGCGCTGCAGTACGGCGCCGAGCTGCGCTTCCCGCCCGACATCCAGGCCACCGAGCGCGACGCCCGGGTGGATGAGGTGATGGGCGAGCTGGGGCTGACCAAGCACGCCGACACCCGGGCCGACAAGCTCTCCGGCGGCCAGCTCAAACGGGTCAACGTCGCCCTGGAGCTGCTGACCAAACCGTCGGTGCTGTTCCTGGACGAACCCACCTCCGGTTTGGATCCGGGTCTGGACAAATCGGTCATGGAGCAGATGCGCGACCTGGCTCACGACGGCCGCACGGTCATCGTGGTCACCCACTCGGTGGCCAACCTGAGCGCTTGCGACCGGCTGCTGGTGCTGGTCCCCGGGGGCAAGGTCGCGTTCTTCGGGCCGCCGGAGGAAGGCCTGCAGTACTTCGGCGAGCCGGGCTGGGCCGAGGTGTTCCAGACCTTCGACCGGGAGCCGGACCGGGACTGGGCCGCCGAGTTCCAGGCCTCGCGCGCCCACCAGGAGTACGTCACCCGGCCGCAGGCGGTCCCGGCCATCTCCGCCGGGCCCAAGGCGGCCGGTACCCCGGCGCCGGTCCGGGGCGGGGCGTTCCATCAGCTCGGGACGCTGTGCCGCCGGTACACCCGGGTGCTCGCCTCCGACCGGGCCTACGTGCTGTCCGCGCTGCTGATGCCGTTCATCCTCGGTGGCCTGATCTACGCGGTGGCCGGCAGCCAGGGCCTGCGGGGTCCCAACGCCGAGATGACGCTGATCATGCTCGTCGTCGGCGTCAGCCTCTCCGCCACCATCGGCTCGATCTTCGAGCTGCTCCGGGAACGAAATATCTACGTCCGGGAACGGGCCGCCGGGCTGTCGTCCGGCGCGTACCTCGGGTCCAAGCTGATCGTGCTGGGCGTCATCGCGGTCATCCAGGCGCTGATCGTGGCCGTCATCGGGCTGGCGTTCCGGCCGCTGCCCACCCAGGGGTCGCTGCTGGCCAGCGCGCCGTTCGCCGAGTTGCTGATCGGCGTCGCGGTGTTCGCGGTCGCCTCCATGACCCTCGGCCTGGCCGCGTCGGCACTGGTCAAGACCATCAACCAGGCCACCCCATTTTTGGTGCTGATCATCTTTATCCAGATCATGCTGAGCGGCGGCGTGTTCGCGGTCAGCGGGGCCGGCATCAATCAGGTGTCGTGGCTGATCCCCGGGCGCTGGGGTTACGCCGCGGTGGCTTCGACCGCGAACCTCAACCACCTGCTGCCGGCCGGGTCGCCGACGGCCAACTCGCTCTGGCAGCACTCGGGCACCACCTGGCTGACCGACATCGCCGGGATGATCGTGCTGTCGATCGTGTTCGTGCTGATCGCCTGGTGGCGGCTGAACCGGCTCAGCCCCGGCCGGCGCAAGTAGCTGCGGCTCAGCCCCGGGTGGCGCGGGTGGCTCAGTTGAGCAGCGCCTCCCGGAGCTGACGCAGCGACTGCGCGTCCATCCCGAGGCCGTCATTGAGATATTTAACGAAGGTCCCGTACCGCTGGCCCACCTCGTCGAACGCGGCGTCCAGGTAGCCGGCGTTCAGTTCCAGGAGGGGGCGCAGCAGGCCGGGTTCGCGCATCATGCCGGTTTGGGCCAGGTCGTTCCCGAGCCTGAAGTACCGGGCCTGGTAGACGTGGTTGGACAGCAGGTAGTCCTCGAGCACGGCCGCGTGCGGGACGCCCAGCGCGGTCAGCACGATCGCGGTCATCCAGCCGGTGCGGTCCTTGCCGCTGCTGCAGTGGTACAGCAGCGGCAGGCCCCGGGAGGTGTCGGCCATCATCCGCAGCGCGATCCCGAACCCTTCCCGCTGCCTCTGGTCGGCCACGAACCCGCGGTGCCGGGTCAGCATGAACTCGGTGGCGCGGCCCTGCCCGAGCTCCGCCTGCTGCCTGGTGTGGTCGCCGCTGGCGATCAGGTCGTAGAACGTGCCGACGTCGGCCCCGGGTACCGGCAGTCTGACCAGGGTGGCGCCGCCCGGCAGCCGGTCCTCGCCGTTGACCAGCACCTCGCCCGGTAGCCGGAAGTCCACGACCGTGCGCAGCCCGAGGCTACTGAGGGTAGTCACGTCGGCCGGGATCAGGCGGCTGAGCGCGTCCCCCCGGAACACCCGGCCGTGCCGTACCTGCAGCCCGTCCGCGGTGCGCAGGCCACCGAGGTCACGCACGTTGACCGCGCCCTCAAGCTGCACGAACCTCATAAATACCTGAGCGTACTCAAGTTAGGGAGTGCTCGGCGGCGGCCTCGTCCCGCAGCACCCGGCGCAGCACCTTGCCGATCATGTTGTGCGGGAGATCATCACGCGCCGTGATCTCGCCCGCCTCCGGCCGACATAATTGCCAGCTGGTCTGTTCCTGCCGTGGCTAGGGTGAGGCGATGACAGATATCACGGCCGCCCGCGAGCTCCTGCGCCGCCACCCGCTGGTCGACGGGCACAACGACCTGCCGTGGGCCATCCGGGACGAGTTCGGCGGTGACCCGGTCCGGGCCCGCCTGGCCGAGCCGGTGCCGCAGACCCAGACCGACCTGCCCCGGCTGGCCACCGGGGGAGTGGGAGCCCAGTTCTGGTCGGTGTACGTGCCCGCCACGCTGGCCGGGGCCATTAATGGGCCCAATGATGGGTCCTGTGCGGTGACCGCAGTACTGGAACAGATCGACCTCACGCACCGGATGATCGAGGCCTACCCGGACCGGCTGGAGCTGGCCCTGACCGCGGCCGACGTCGAACGCATCGCCGCCACCGGCAAGGTCGCCTCGCTGCTGGGCGCCGAGGGCGGCCACGCGATCAACTCCTCGCTCGGCGTGCTGCGCTCCCTGTACGCGCTCGGCGTCCGGTACCTGACCCTCACCCACAACAACAACGTGGGCTGGGCCGACTCGGCCACCGACCAGCCTCAGGCCGGCGGGCTGACCGACTTCGGCCGCGAGGTGGTCCGGGAGATGCAGCGGCTCGGCATGCTGGTCGACCTGTCCCACGTGGCCAGCTCGACCATGCGCGACGCCCTGGACGTGGCCCAGGCGCCGGTCATCTTCTCCCACTCCAGCGCCCGGGCCCTGTGCGACCACCCGCGCAACGTGCCCGACGAGGTGCTGGCCCGGCTGGCCGGGAACGGCGGTGTGTGCATGGTCACCTTCGTCCCGTCCTTCGTCTCTCCCGACTGCGCCCAGTGGCAGATCGGCCTGTTCGCCGAGCTGGAACGGCGCGGGCTCGACCGGCGCGACATCTCGGCCTGGGAAGCGGTGGCGCCCGAATACGAGCGGGCCCACCCGATGCCGGAGGCCACGCTGACCCAGGTGGCCGACCACGTCGAGCACGTCAGGAGCGTGGCGGGCCTGGCCCACGTCGGGCTGGGCGGCGACTACGACGGGTCGGCCGGGATGCCCACCGGCCTGGCCGACGTCTCCTGCTACCCGGCGCTGTTGGCCGAGCTGCTGGACCGCGGCTGGACCGGGGACGAGTGCGCCGCGCTGGCCGGCGGCAACATTCTCCGCGTGCTGCGGGACGCAGAGGACCTGGCCTCGGCGGTGCCCGGCGCCCGCTAGGATCGCTCGCGATGATCGTGCCCTCGACCGCTTCTTCCGTGTTCCGCCAGGTACGCGGGCTCGACGTGCTCACCTGGCCGGTCTTTGACGCTTTCCCGCTCGACGCCTTCGTCACCACCCGGGCGGGTGGCGTTTCCGCCGGTGGTTACGAGGCGCTGAACCTGAGCCTGATGGTCGGCGACGACCCGGCCCACGTGCTGGCGAACCGCCGCCGGGCCGCCGCCGCGCTGGACGCGGACCCGGCCGATTTCGTGTTCGCGGCCCAGGTGCACGGCAACGTGGCCCAGGTCGTCGGGGCCCCCGACCGCGGCCGGGGTACGACCGCCGCGGCT
>CAXUJF010000486.1:0-4826 GCA_964250865.1 uncultured Streptosporangiaceae bacterium | reverse complement strand
GCCCCATACGGCTCCATGCCGGCCAGGTCGGCGCGCAGCGGCAGGTGGGAGCCATCAGTAGGTGCCGTGGCTGCGGTCGGCGCGTCGGGGGTGCTCATTTGGGGACCCGGACCCGGACGGCGGCGACGTGGGCGGCCAGTTGCTCCTCGCCGCCGAGGGCGTCGATGAACGGCGCCGCCCCGGCCAGGCCCTCGCGGGAGCATTCGATCACGTTGACCAGCTTGAGGAACGGGAGCACGGTGAGCCCGGCCGCGTGCCGGGCCGTGCCCCCGGTGGGCAGCACGTGGTTGGACCCGGCCAGGTAGTCGCCCAGCGAGACAGGAGAGTAGGCCCCGGCGAAGATGGCCCCGGCGTTCCGGACCCGGGTGGCGACCTTGCCCGCGTCCTCGGTCTGCACCTCCAGGTGCTCCGGCGCCCAGGCGTCGGAGACGGCCAGCGCCGCGTCCACGTCGCGCACCAGCACGTAGGCGGACTGGCCGTTCAGCGCCTGCTCGATGCGCTCCCGGTTCAGCGCGTCCGGCAGCTGCCGGGCCAGTTCGGCGTCGGTGCGATCAGGCAGGCTGGGGTCGGAGGTGATCAGCAGGGTCGCGGCCAGCGGGTCGTGCTCGGCCTGGGCGATCAGGTCCGCGGCCACGTAGGCCGGATCTGCGGTGTGATCCGCGATGATCGCGATCTCGGTGGGCCCGTTCTCGCCGTCGGTGCCCACCACCCCGCCGAGCAGCCGCTTGGCCGCGGCGACGTACACGTTGCCGGGTCCGGTCAGCACGTCGGCGGGCGCGCAGACGTCGGTGCCGTAGGCGAACATGGCCAAAGCTTGCGCCCCGCCCACCGCGTGCACCTCGTCCACGCCGAGCAGCGCACAGGCGGCCAGCACGGCCGGATGCGGCAGGCCGCCCTGGTCGGCCCGCGGCGGGGAAGCCACGGCCACCGACGGCACCCCCGCCACCTGGGCCGGGGCCCCGGTGCGGACCCCGGGCGAGGGGGTAGGCCCCCCGCCCGCCCGGCCCGTGCCCGGCGCCGCGCCCTACACCGCCGGGGCGACGAGCAGCGCGGTCCCCGTTCGCTGCGCCCGGAAACGACGCGGAAATTTCACCGAGCTCTCTCCCCCCGTGGAGTTGCCGATCGAGGCATCCCCACCGGTCCGCTGCCGTAATCGCCTGCGGGTGTGTCGTCCCGCTCTTTCCTTTTAACGAGGCTGTGGTCGCGCTGAGTATTCTGTCGCCACCCCGGACCAGATTTACGGGGCTTTGATCCGGGTCAGCACTTCGTCGTGCAGGCGCCCGTTGGTGCACAGGATGCTGCCGCCATCGGGGGTGCGGTTGCCGTCGATGTCGGTGAACCGGCCGCCCGCCTCCTCCACGATGACCTGCAGCGCGGCGATGTCCCACAGCGAGACCTCGGGCTCGGCCGACACGTCCACGGCGCCTTCGGCCACCAGCACGTGGGACCAGAAGTCGCCGTAGGCCCGGCTCCGCCACACGGACCGGGTCAGCCCCAGGAACCCGTCCAGCCGGCCGCGCTCTTCCCAGCCGCCCAGGCTGGAGTAGGACAGCGACGCGTCGCCCAGCTCGCCGACCCCGGACACCGCGCAGCGGGTGGCCTTGGTCAGGCTCCGCCCGGTCCAGGCCCCGCCTCCGGCCGCCGCCCACCAGCGCCGGCTCAGCGCGGGCGCGGACACCACGCCCACCACGACCTCGTCCCCGTCCATCAGCCCGATGAGCGTGGCCCACACCGGGACCCCGCGGACGAAGTTCTTGGTCCCGTCGATCGGGTCGATGACCCAGCATCGTGGCCCGTGCCCGGTCCGGCCGAATTCCTCGCCCATTACGGCGTCCCGGGGCCGGGACCGGCGCAGCACGTTACGCAGCGACTCCTCCGCCGCACGATCGGCATCGGTGACCGGGGTCAGATCGGGCTTGGTCTCGACCTGGAGGTTGAGGGCCCGGAAACGCCGGGTGGTGATGTCGTCGGCCGCGTCGGCGAGAACGTGCGCAAACCGCAGATCATCGTCATAGCGAGGCACGCGCAGAACGCTACCGCTTCGGCGAGTCTGGTGACCAGGTGAGCGCCGGTCCGGCGCAGGGGGCACACTGAGTAGATGGGCGAAGCCAGCCTCAGGAAAGCGGGGGACGCAGCCAGCCGCGTGTCCGGCCAGCTGGATCAGGACAAGGAGTTCGGGCCGTTCGTGCACGCGGGCCGGATCATCGCGATCCCGGCCCGCCCGGGCCGCCGCCGGCTGCTGCTGGACTGCGTGGCCCAGGCGTTCGAGCCCGGGCTGCGTTATCCGGAGGCCGTGGTCGACGACGTGCTGCGGGTCCTGTGCGACGACCACGCCGTGCTCCGCCGGTACCTGGTCGACGAGGGGTTCCTGTCCCGGCAGGCCGGGGTCTACTGGCGCAGCGGCGGGACCGTCGACCTCAACCCGGCCTAGGCGTTGCCCGGCTTGCTAGCTGGCGTGGGCGGCATCAAGGCTGGTCAGCAGCCGCCGCAGCGAGTCCAGCCGGGCTTGGGCCCCGTGCTCGGCGGCCCACTGGTCCAGGCCGCAGTCCGGTCCCAGGTGGTCATCGCCGGGCGGGCACTCCTCGGTGCCTTCGGCCAGGTCGGGGAACGCCTCCACCACCCGCTCCGGGGTGACGTGGCCGAGACCGAAGCCGCGCACGCCGGGGGTGTCGATGATCCAGCCGCCGCCCGGTAGCGGCAGCGCCACCGCCGACGACGACGTGTGCCGGCCCCGGCCGGTCACCGGGTTGACCGTGCCGGTCACCCGGTCCGCGTCCGGTACCAGCGCGTTGACCAGCGTTGACTTGCCCACCCCGGACTGGCCGATCATCACGCTGATCTTCCCGTCCAGGACCGCCTGCAGCCCGGCCAGCTGGGCCGCGGTGAGCGGGCGCTGGGTCACGTGGGCGGCCACGCCGAGCGGCGCGTAGATGCTCAGTACCTCGTCCGGCGAGGCCAGGTCGGCCTTGGTCAGGCAGAGCAGCGGCGTGATACCCGCGTCGTAGGCGGCGACCAGGCACCGGTCCACGAATCCCAGGTGGGGGGCCGGCTGGGCCAGCGCGCTGACGATCATGAGCAGTTCGGCGTTGGCCACGATGACCCGCTCCACCGGATCCGAGTCGTCGGGGGACCGGCGCAGCGCCGAGGTGCGCGGCTGGATGCGGACGATCCGGGCCAGCGTGTCCGGCGCCCCGGACACGTCGCCGGCCAGCAGCACCCGGTCCCCGACCGCGACACTGCGGCGGCCCAGCTCGCGGGCCTTCATCGCGGTGACCATGTGCTGGCCGGCCAGGCAGCCGTACCGGCCCCGGTCGATGCTGACCACGAATCCCTCCGACGCGTCGGAGTGGGCCGGGCGGCGCCGCGTGCGCGGCCGCGTGCCCTTGCCCGGGCGCACCCGGATGTCGTCCTCATCGAGGTCGCGTGGGCTCAGTGCTCCCGCTCCCGTCGTGGCGTGTCACATCGCATACCGTGAGGTTAGCTGCTCGCCACCGGGGGTGCCGGGCCGCGTGCGGCGCCGGGCCCGCGGTCCGGGTTTGGCGAACCGTCTTTCCGGCAATGAAACGCCGCATTAAGCCTTTGTTCACACGACGACTTCTGTATCTGGATACGGGGTATGTGCGGGCGATTTGTTTCTGCGCGGGAGCGCCAGCAGCTCATCGAAGAGTTCGGCGTCGCGCGCGACGAGGTGGCCGGCGAACTGGCGCCCGATTACAACGTCGCCCCGACCGACTCCATCTACGCGGTCATGGACCGCCCACCCCGGGACGACCGCGACGCCCGCCCGGCCCGGGAGCTGCACGCGGTGCGCTGGGGGCTGATCCCGTCCTGGGCCAAGGACCTTTCCGGCGCGGGGCGCCTGATCAACGCGCGGGCCGAGACCGTCGCGGTCAAGCCCTCGTTCCGCAACGCGTTCGCCCGGCGCCGCTGCCTCATCCCCGCCGACGGCTACTACGAGTGGCGGACGATCGAGAACCCGGCCGGGGGTAAGCCCCACAAGCAGCCGTACTTCATCCACCGGGCCGACGGGGCCGGGATGGCGTTCGCCGGCCTGTACGAGCTGCGGCGGGACAAGGATCTGCCCGACGATCACCCCAAGGCCTGGCTGTGGACCGCGACCATCATCACCACTCGCGCCACCGACGAGGTCGGCTGGGTCCACGACCGGATGCCGATGGTGGTCAGAGCGGACCTGTGGCCGGACTGGCTGGATCCGGTGCCCGCGGACGCGGACCGCCTGCTCAAGGTCATGGCCCCGGCCACGGTTGACGCGCTGGAGACCCGGCCGGTGTCGACCGCCGTCAACTCCGTGCGCAACGACGGGCCGGACCTGATTGCTCCCGTGCCTGAAGCGGGTGGGCCAGGGCCGGTGTGACAACCCGGCCCCCCGGGCCGGCGGACAGGAGGCGGATGCTGCCGTGGACACCGCAGTCTCGCGTAGGCGTCTTGAGGAGATGCTCGACGGCCTGGACCGGTCGCTCTCCGGGCGCCGGGGCGAGCGCCCGGCCCCGGGGGAGGGGCCGCCGGACTCCATGGACCCGGCCGACGCCGGCGCGAACCTGTCCGAGACCGACCGCACCGCGGCGGTCCTGCATTCGGCCCAGCAGCAGCGGGGCAAGGTCCTGGACGCCCTGACCCGGATGTCCGACGGCACCTACGGCCTCTGCGTCGACTGCGCCAAGCCCGTCCCCGAGGGCCGCCTCGAAGCCCGCCCCGACGCCTCCCGCTGCGTCGCCTGCCAAGCCAGCTACGACCGCCGCCACCGCTGACGCGGCCTAGACTCTGCCTCCGGCGGGGGCGCTCGGGCGCGGGTATGGAGGAAGCCC
>CAXUJF010000485.1:0-4841 GCA_964250865.1 uncultured Streptosporangiaceae bacterium | reverse complement strand
TGCGCCTCCGTTGCCCCCCTGGGGGGGGGCGTGGGCTTGGGGGGGGGGGGCTGGGGCCGAGGGCTCGGTGCGGCCGCGCGGGGTGGTCATCCCAGGCGGCGGTCGGTGCCACGCGGGCCGGGGATACTGCCTATCGGGACGGTCGGGTCCCAGTCGAACACCACCGGGTCGGCTTCGTCGCCGATTACCACGGGGTCGCCGGGTACGGCGCCCGCCTTGGCCAGCGCTTCCTCGACGCCCAGCTTGGCCAGCCGGTCGCCCAGGAAGCCGACCGCCTCGTCGTTGGCGAAGTCGGTCTGCAGCACCCAGCGCCGGGTCTTCTCCCCGCGCACGAAGTACTCGCCGCCGGGCAGGCGCACGATCTCGAAGTCCGGCCCGACCGAGGCGGCGGGGCGGATGATTGTCCGCGTGGGCTCTTGGACCGGAGCGGCGGCCCGGGCCGCGGCGACCATCTCGGCCATGGCGAAGCCGAGCTCACGCAGGCCCTCACGGGTGGCGGCGGACACCTCATAGACCGGCAGCCCCCGCTCGATGATCGAGTCCCGGACCAGGTCGGCCAGTTCGCGGGCCGCGGGCACGTCGATCTTGTTCAGCGCGACGAGGCGGGGCCGGCTGGCCAGGTCGGTGCCGGTCAGCTCGGCGTAGGCGGCCAGCTCGGCCTCGATCATGTCGAGGTCGGTGAGCGGGTCCCGGCCGGGTTCCTCGGTGGCGCAGTCGATGACGTGCAGCAGCGCGGAGCAGCGTTCGATGTGGCGGAGGAACTCCAGGCCCAGGCCCTTGCCTTCGCTGGCCCCGGGGATCAGGCCGGGCACGTCGGCGATGACGAACTCGACCTCGCCGGCCTCGGTCACGCCCAGGTTCGGGATCAGCGTGGTGAACGGGTAATCGCCGATCTTGGGCCGGGCGGCCGACATCGCGGCGATCAGCGAGGACTTGCCCGCGCTGGGGAAGCCGATCAGGCCGATGTCGGCGATGCTCTTCAACTCCAGGAGCAGGTCGTGCTCCTCCCCCGGCTCGCCCTTGAGCGCGAACCCGGGGGCCTTGCGCCGCACTGAAGCCAGCGCGGCGTTGCCCAGCCCGCCCTTGCCGCCCGGGGCGGCCACGTACCGGGTCCCGGCCCCGACCAGGTCGGCCAGCACCGCGCCGTCGGCCAACTTGACCACGGTGCCTTCGGGGACCCCGATGATCAGGTCAGCGCCCTCGGCGCCGGTGCGGTTCGATCCCTCACCCGGCTTCCCGTTGCCGGCCCGCCGGATCGGGCGGCGGTGGAAGTCCAGCAGCGTGTTCACGCTGGGGTCGACCTCCAGGATCACGTCGCCGCCGCGCCCGCCGTTGGCGCCGTCGGGGCCGCCGAGCGGCTTGAACTTCTCCCGGTGGATGGACGCACAACCGTGCCCGCCGTTCCCGCCGGCCACTTTGAGCAGCGCCTCGTCGGCAAACTCCGCCATGGCAACCCCTCCTCTCTTTCCTGGTGCTTGGTTATGCCTTAGACACACAACAGCGTTCCTAGACAAAACAAAGGCGGACCGGGTGGCCGGTCCGCCTTTGCCTGAGTATTTCCCGCTGGGGCCGCGGACCTAGCCGACGGCCGCCGGAGTGTCTTCGCTCTCCGGCGTGATGCTCACGGCGCGGCGGCCGCGGTGCGAGCCGAACGTCACCTTGCCCGCGATCAGCGCGAACAGGGTGTCGTCGCCGCCCCGGCCCACGTTGATGCCGGGGTGGAAGTGCGTACCGCGCTGCCGGACGATGATCTCGCCTGCGTTCACGCGCTGGCCGCCGAAACGCTTGACCCCAAGCCGCTGAGCGTTGGAGTCACGGCCGTTCCGGCTGGACGAGGCGCCCTTCTTGTGTGCCATGTCAGCTCTTCGCCTTCGCAGAGTTCGCCTTGGTCGGCGAGCCGATACCGGTGATCCGGACCCGGGTGTACTTCTGGCGGTGACCCAGGCGGCGCCGGTAACCGGTCTTGTTCTTGTAGTGGATCATGTTGATCTTCGGTCCAGCAGCGTCGCCGACGATCTCCGCCGTGATCTCGTACCCGCTGACCTTCGCGGGATCAGAGATCACGTTGTCGTCGTCGACCACCAGAACGGGCGCCAGCTTGATGCTGGAGCCGACGTTGCCGGAAAGCTTGTCGACGTTCAGGACGTCATCGACAGATACCTTCTCCTGCCGACCGCCACAGCGCACAATCGCGTACACCCGAGAACTCTCTCTTCCCTCGTGCGTGCCCTCGCATCCCTGGTAACCAGGAATTGGTGTGCCAACGACGGGCTCGCCTGAACTTACAACTGGCGACCCGGGGGCCCATGCTGGACACGTCCCGGACGCCGACGCTCCACGTTACCAGAGCTTCTGAGTTAGGCAGTAACTGTCACGCTTCTCAGTGCCCTTCGGTCGGTGGTTCGGAGTCCGGGGTGGCCGGGTCGGCGCCTGGTGCCGGGACCTCGGTGGCCTCCAGGTCCGGGCCGACCCCGACCGTCGTGGCCTCAGGGGTTGAAGAGGCCTCAGGGGTTGATGGGTCCGCTGCGGGCTTTGGGACCGAGGCGGGCATCGGGGCGGCCGGGAATGCAGAGGACTCCGGGGTCGACGAGGCCGGGTGGAGTTCCGCGGCCGCAGGAGCCCCGGCGGCCGGGGTGGCCTCGGTGCTTGGCGTGACGTCAGCAGCCGAAGTGACGTGAGCAGCCGAAGTGACGTCGGCCGCTGAACTGCCTTCGGCGCTGGCGGACTCGGTCAGGCCGGCGGTGGCCTTGGTCTCGGGAGCATCCGTCGTCACCGGGTCGGCGGTGGCCACGGCGCCATGGACCGAGTCGCCCACTGGGTCGCCCGCTGGGCCCGAGGTGCCGCTCAGGGCGGCGGGGCTGGGCACCGCGTCCTGGCGGTTGCCACGGCGGCGGTTACGGCTGCGGCGGCCCTCACCGGGCTTGCTGTCCTCACCGTTGGCATCGCCGTTGCCGTTGCCGTTGGAGGTGTTGCCGTTGGCGCCGCCGCCGTTCGAAGCACCGCCGTTCGAGCCGTTGCCGCTGGCGCGGGTGTCGTCGGACTTGGACTCCGAGCCGCGGCGGCCGCGGCCGTTGGACTGGCCCGAGGTGCCGGGGTTGCCGGAGCTGTCTGAGCCGGACGACCCGATGTCGGCCAGGTCCAGTGACGCGTGCACGCCGCGGCCGTTGCAGCACTCGCAGGGCTCGGAGAACGCCTCCAGCAGGCCGGCCCCGACGCGTTTACGGGTCATCTGCACCAGGCCGAGCGAGGTGACCTCAGCCACCTGGTGCTTGGTCCGGTCCCGGGCCAGGCACTCCAGCAGCCGGCGCAGGACCAGCTCGCGGTTGCTCTCCAAAACCATGTCGATGAAGTCGACGACGATGATGCCGCCGACGTCACGCAGGCGCAGCTGATTGACGATCTCCTCGGCCGCTTCGAGGTTGTTCCGGGTGACGGTCTCTTCCAGGTTGCCGCCCTGGCCGGTGAACTTGCCGGTGTTGACGTCGATCACGGTCATCGCCTCGGTGCGGTCGATGACCAGCGACCCACCGCTCGGCAGCCAGACCTTGCGCTCCAGCGCCTTCAGCAGCTGCTCGTCGATGCGGTACTCGGCGAACACGTCGCGGCCGTCCGGAGACTCCCAGCGGCTGAGCCGGTCGGCCAGGTGCGGGGCCACGTAGGTGACGTACTCGTCGACCTCGGCCCAGCCGTCGTCACCGGACACGATCAGCTGACCGAAGTCCTCGTTGAACACGTCACGGATGACCCGGATGGTCAGGTCGGGCTCGCCGTACAGCAGCTCGGGAGCGCTAGCCGTCTTGGACTTGCGGTCGATGCTCTCCCACTGCGCGGCCAGCCGGGCCACGTCGCGCTCGAGCTCTTCCTCGGTAGCACCCTCGGCCGCCGTGCGCACGATCACGCCGGCGTCTTCGGGCATGACCTTCTTGAGGATCTTCTTCAGCCGGGTCCGCTCGGTGTCGGGCAGCTTGCGGCTGATGCCGGTCATCGACGCGCCCGGCACGTAGACCAGGTAGCGGCCGGGCAGGCTGACCTGGCTGGTCAGCCGGGCCCCCTTGTGGCCCACCGGGTCCTTGGTCACCTGGACCAGGATCGACTGGCCGGACTTGAGCGCAGACTCGATCCGCTTGGACTGGCCCTCCAGCCCGCTGGCGTCGAAGTTCACCTCGCCGGCGTAGAGCACGGCGTTGCGGCCCTTGCCGATATCGACGAACGCCGCCTCCATCGAGGGCAGCACGTTCTGCACCTTGCCCAGGTACACGTTGCCGACGTAGCTCTGGTGGCTGGACTTGTTCACGTAGTGCTCGACCAGGATGTCGTCCTCGAGCACGGCGATCTGCGTCCGGTCGCCGCGGCGGCGTACAACCATGGTCCGCTCGACGGCCTCGCGGCGGGCCAGGAACTCGGATTCGCTGATGACCGGGGACCGGCGGCGGCCCGACTCGCGGCCTTCGCGGCGCCGCTGCCGCTTGGCCTCCAGCCGGGTCGAGCCCTTGATCGCCCGCACGTCATCCGGACGGACACCGGACGGCCGAGCCTCGCGGACGTGCACCACGGTGTCCGGCGGGTCGTCGTCGGCCGAGGGCTTCTCGCTGTCAGAGGCGGAGCCACGGCGGCGCTTGCGGCGGCGCCGGCGCGGGCCGTTGCCGCCCTCGCCCTGGTCATCGTCCTCGTCGTCGTCGCCCTCGGCGTTGGCGTCGTCGGCGGTGGCCCCGGTGGCCGAGCCGGTGTCGGCCTCGGTGCTGTCGTCGGCGCCCTCGGCGTCGTCGGAGCCATCGCCGGACCCGTTACCGCGACTGCGCGAGCGGCTACGGCCGCCACGGCGGCGGCGCCGGCGGCCGCGG
>CAXUJF010000484.1:0-4847 GCA_964250865.1 uncultured Streptosporangiaceae bacterium | reverse complement strand
GGGCCCCCCACGGCCCGCCCCCCCGCCCGTGGCGCGCCTACCTGCCCGCCAGCTCCTGCGCCAGCCAGGTCATGCCCCGGGGCCGGGCGGTGAGCCGGACCGGCCCGAGGACCGTGGCCAGCCGGGCCGCGGCCGCGTCGGCCGCCGCCACCGCATCGGACCCGACGTCCTCCAGGAAGCGGCACACGATCTGGCCGTCCGGGTCCTGGGCCCAGCCGCCGACGATCCGGCCGTCCCACCACAGGGTCGGCCCGACGTTCCCGGTCCGGTCGAACAGCCGCGGCCCGTGCCGGCCCAGATACCAGTCCCGGGGCGGGCCCCCCCCACGGGGGGGATACACCCCCGGCCCCCCCCCCCCGCCCCCGGGGCCAGGTCGTCGGGCAGCACGATGCCGGGCTCGCCGTCCAGGTCGACCTCGGCCGGCCGCAGCTCGGTCAGCACCCGCCGGGTCTGCGTCTTCGTCCAGCCCATCCACCACTGCAGGTCATCGGCGGTGGCCGGCCCGTAGGACTGCAGCCAACGCCGGGCCAGCTCGACCTCGGCGTCCTCGGTGGTCCAGTCGGCCAGCCCGTCCGGGCACCACAACGTCAGCGGCGACCAGCGGTACTGGTGCGAGGTCCACGATCCGCGCGGCCGGCCCCGTACGGCCAGGCCCTGCGCGGCCAACAGGAACAGCACCCGGCTGCTGATGTTCTGCCGCCCCTGGTAGCTCTTGCCCCGGGACAGCACGATCTCGGTCTGCAGCCGCGGATCGTCGGCGGCCAGCTCGGCCGCGGTGGCCTCACCGCGGGCGACCAGGGCCCGCAGCGCCGCCTGCTCCCCCTCGGCCAGCCAGCGGTCCGGGCCGCCCGGGCCGCTCGCGCCCAGGCCGTCCGGGCCGATCGAGGCGCCCGGGCCGTCTGGGTCCTCGGCGCCGGATTCGGCCAGCCAGCCGAGGACCTTGCGCCGTTCCCGCGCCGCCACCGCCCGGCCGCACGCGGCCTGGATCAGCGCCGCGAGGTCCAGCGTGGTCACGAACACGGTGCGACGCATGCCCAGCAGCCGGATGAGCGTCCGGTCCTGGTACAGCGCGTGCTCGACCGTGGACAGGGACCCGCCTGCCATCCGGCTCAGCAGGCCCACGTAGACCGAGGACGGGTCGGTGCTGTGCACCGCGACCAGCGAGCGCGCGACCGCGGGCGGTTCGGCCGCCCGTGCTTCCGGCGCGAGCCGGTGCCGCAGGCCGAGCCGGGCTCGCCGTTCCCGCGCTTCCATCCGGTGCACCGTGCCCCCTCGCACTCCGCAGGCCCAGCAGCGGAATCGAGCTCAAGGCTATGCCGACCACGATCCCGGCGCCCCCGGCCGCCTGCAGCGGGCCCACCGGGTCGCCGAACACGACGATTCCGGCCAGCGCGCCGACCAGCGGTTCGAGGTTCAGGAAGGCCCCGGCCGCTTCGGCCGAGATCCGCTTCTGGCCGTAGGCGAACAGGGTGAACGGGATCAGCGTGCCGAAGACGGCCAGCGCCAGCGTGGCCAGGACCGGGCCCGCCGCGTGCGGTACCGGCGGCAGTCCCTCCGCGACCACGGAGTACAGCAGAGCAGCCAGGGCCGCCCCGAGGAACTGCACCGCGGTGACCGCGATCGGGTCCCGGTCGCGCAGGATCCGGTTCTGGGCCACGGTGAACGTGGCCGACACCAGGATCGACAACATGACCAGGCCATCGCCGATCGCGGAGGCACCACCACCGTGACCCCCGGTGACCAGCCCGACCCCGGCCAGCGACACCCCGAACCCGAGCCAGGCCACCGGCCGGGCCACGGACCGCTGCCAGACCGCGGCGATCACCGCGACCAGCACCGGTACCGCGCCGATCAGCAGCGCGGCGTGGGTCACGCTGGTCAGCGCGACACCCCAGTTCTGCAGGACCACCGACCCGCCGTATCCGGCCGCGCCGGAGAGCAGCACCAGCGGCGTGCCCGCACGCCGCAGCCCACCCCGGGCCTGGGCCCGTGCTTGGGTCCGGTAAGCATTCTGGCGGGTCATCAGCAGCAGGACCGCGGCGGCCAGGCCGAACCGGGCCACGGTCAGCCAGCCCGGTGGCAGCCAGGCCAGGGCGAGCTTGGACAACGGCACGGTGGTGCCCCACAGCATCCCGGCAGCGGCCAGGGCGGCGACGGCGAAGCGGCGGTTGTTGTTCATGCATATATTTTGCCAGTCGCCAACTCAAAGTTGTCTGACTAACGTTGTCAGCCGAATAAGATTCGGTCTTATGGCCGTTGAACTTGATGAAGTTGACGTGAAGCTGCTAACCGCGCTGCAGGAAAATGCCGACTCCACCAACGTGGAGCTGGCCCGGCTGGTCGGGCTGTCACCCGCTGCCACCCTGCACCGGGTCCGCTGGCTGAAGGAGTCCGGGGTCATCCGGGTCATCAGCGCGCAACTGGACCCGGCCGCGGCGGGTTTCCCGCTGCAGCTGTTCGTGATGGCCACGCTGTCCCGGCACGACGCCCGGGCCGAACGGATCTTTGAGGACCACGTACGGGCGGTGCCGCAGATCATCGCGGCCGACGTCGTGGCGGGCGAGACCGACTACCTGCTCAGTGTGGTCGCCCGCGACGTGGCCGAACTCCAGCAGGTGCTGGCCGGCCTAGCCACCCGGGGCGGCCAGCGCCTGGTCACCTACCTGCGGCTGTCCGAGATCAAGCCGCCGTCCCGGCTCCCGCTGGACCTGGCTCGTGAGACGCCAGCTCGTCAGCCGCGCCGGCGCCGCCCGAGCGCGAAGTAGGCGATCGGTATCGCCCCGGCCGAGTTGACCACCATGGCCAGCGCCCACGCCCGCTTCGGGCCGCGCACCTCGCTGGCCGGCCGTCGCTTCAGGTCGACCAGCACCGCCAGCTTGAGCAGGCCTTCCCCGGCCGCTCCGGCGATGAGCAGCCGCCGGGCCCGCGGGCTGAGGTCGCTCCAGTGCTGTACCGCCATGACCGCCTCCACATCGTTGCGGTATCCCGATGGACAGCACAGTACGCGCGCCCGGCGGCGCTCACCATGCGGAAAACCCCCCGCTACGACCCTGCCTCAGGTCTGCGGCAACGCGTCCAGCGCGGCCAGCGCCTGCCCGATCACCTCGCGCCACGGCGTCGCCGGACGGCCGAGCAGGTTCTCCAGGTCGTTCCCCTCGACGTACAGCGCGCCCTGGGCCGCGGCCCGGTCGCTGTCGGCCAGCACGGCCGCCATCGCGGCGGGCAGGCCCGCGTCCACCAGCGCCTTGGCGTAGCCGTCCTCGGACAGGTTGGTGTAGCGGACGTCGCGGCCGGACTGCCGCGAAATCTCGGCGGCCAGCTCGGTCAGCGTGAACGCCGGCCCGCCCAGCTCGTAGACCCGGCTCTCGTGTCCCTCGCCCGCCACCGCCGTGGCCGCCGCCTCGGCCAGGTCGGCCCGGGTCGCGGCGCTGATCCGCCCGTCCCCGGCCGCGCCGATCAGGCCGTGCTCCAGCACCACCGGCAGCTGGCCGGTGTAGTTCTCCAGGTACCAGCTGTTGCGCAGGAAGACGTACGGCAGCCCCGAGGCGATGAGGGCCTGCTCGGTGACCAGGTGCTCCTCGGCCAGCCCCATGTCGGAGACGTCAGCCTTGGGCAAGCTGGTGTACGCGACCAGGCCGACACCGGCCGCCTTGGCCGCGTCGACCACGGCCTGGTGCTGCGCGATGCGCTGGCCGACCTCGCTGCCGGAGACGAACAGCAGCCGGTCCGCCTCCGCGAACGCGGCCCGCAGCGACGCCGGGTCGTTGTAGTCGGCGCTCCGCACCGTGACCCCGAGCTCCCGGAGCTGGCCGAGCTTACCCTGGTCGCGGCCGACGGCGATGATCTGGTCGGCGGGGATGCCGCGGGCCAGCAGGGCCTCGATGGCGTGCCGGCCGAACGGCCCGGTCGCGCCGGTAACGGCGATGGTCATGGGCACTCCTTTGCGATGACACGGCCGCGGTTCGGCCGACGTATCCCGGAACGGCCCAGCTCCGCGGTTACTTCCTTAAAGAGAGTAGGCACCTTGAAGTACCGTACTTACCTGCGCGATAGTTAAGAGGTGGAACCCAATGTGTACGCCAAGGACTGCGCCAGCCGCCAGGTCCTGAACCGGATCGGTGACACCTGGAGCGTGCTCATCGTGGCCTCGCTGGCCGACGGGCCGCTCCGCTACAGCGAGCTGGCGGCGCGGATCGACGGCATCAGCCCCAAGATGCTGACCCAGACCCTGCGGGCCCTGGAACGCGACGGCATGATCAGCCGGACCGTCTACCCCGTGATCCCGCCCCGGGTCGACTACGAGCTGACCGACCTCGGCCGCAGCCTGCTCGGGCTGGTCAACGACCTGGTGGTGTGGTCCGAGAAGCACATCTCCGACGTCGCGACGGCCCGCGACGCGTTCGACACCCGCGCCAGCTGACCACGGGCCGGGCCGCTCTACTCCGGCAGGACGGCCAGCCGCAGCCGGCGGAGCCGTTCCGGGTCGCCGATCACGTCGATGGCGGTGATCGTCCTCCGCTCGCTGACGGTCAGCGCGAGGACGACCCGCAGCTGCCCGGCCGGGGCGAACACGATGCCCACCTCCCCGTCGACCAGAGCGAGCCTCGAGTACCCGGACCGGGTCGAGGCGGCCAGCGCGCCCCGGGACACCGCTTGGGCCCCTTGCCGCCGCTCCGGCTTCCCGGCCGGAGTGGCGAACGCGTCCGCGGTCAGCGTGACCTCCTCGTCCAGCACCGCGACCAGGGCCGCGAGGTCCCCGCCGCGCGACGCGGCCAGGAACGCGGTGGCCACCTCCCGCTGCCGGGCCAGGCCGGCGGCCCGATCGGGAGTGGGCGCCCCGCGAACCC
>CAXUJF010000483.1:0-4860 GCA_964250865.1 uncultured Streptosporangiaceae bacterium | reverse complement strand
ATCCCCACCCGCCCGTATAGCGGGCCGCACTTCGCCGCTTACCCGGTCGACCTTCCGCTGCGGTGCATCGCGGCCGGATGCAAACCAGGCGGCACGGTCCTCGACCCGTTCACCGGGAGCGGCACCACCGGGCTGGCCGCGATTCAGCTGGGCCGCAGGTTCACCGGCATCGACCTGTCGGCCGACTTCACAGCCCTGGCCGCCGCACGGCTCGCCCAGGCCGCTACTACTGCAACGGGGGAGGCCCAGTGAACGACAACAGCACCCGTAAGGTCACCACCCGCAACGACATCGCACGAGACATCATTGCCGGGTTCGCTGCCGCAACACCGGCCCTGGCGGGCGCGTGGCAGCTCATTGACACCGCGCTCGCCGACATCCCAGCCGCGCTCGCCGAACTCAGCCGCGTGGGAGCCGAACTCGAGGCGGTACGGCTGGACCGGGCGAACCTGCTGGCTGCGGTCCGCGCCACTTTCAGCGCCTGGGCCGATGGCGAGGACAACCCTTTGTGGTACCTGCGCGACGAGCTGGACGCGCGCCAGATGCCATCCCAGCGCCACGGGAGGGCATCATGAGCGGGTACCGGCAGATGCGGCGGCAGGCCCGGCAAGCGCGGCGCGCGGGCATGCAGCCCATGATGTTCATCAGCCCTGGTGACCGGCTGCCCGACCTGGTCGTCGTGGTCATTTCCCGGTGGGTATGGCGCTACCGCAGCGAACTTTCCCCCGTGGGCGTGACCTTCCTCCTGATGGTGCTGGGATGGTACGCCCACGGGGCCCTGTCCCATCGGTGGTGGCTGATCCTGGGCGTCTCCGGGATCATCGCCGGACTGCTTGGCCGCTTCGGTGCGAAGGTCGGCATGCCGACGTTCCTGGAGCGGCTGTACGTGGCCGTGACCGTCCTCGCTTGCGGGACCTGGCTGTCCCTGGCGGCCGTGGCGGGCCCGCTCGCCTCGCCGCTCCCGCAAGCGCTCGGTGCCGGGTGGCTGGTGCTGTCGGTGCCGTGGTGGGCAAACCGCCGGCGACGTGCCAAAGTGCGTGTCGAACGGACGATAGCCAGGTGGCCGGACATCGCCAAGGCGGTAGGGCTGATCGGCTCAGAGATCATGTCCGCCACGGTCGACCTGTGGGGCTGGCGGGCCCGGCTCCGCCTCGCCCGTGGCCAGACCATCGCCGACGTGATAGCGAAAGTACCGGCGATCGAGTCGGGATTCGGGACGCATCGCAACGCGATGCGCGTCGCCCCGACGCCCGATGATCTCGCCAACAGGTGCGAGCTGCGCATCCTCGACCGTGACCCGCACGCCGACGCGGTGCCGTGGCATGGTCCCTCGGTCACCTCGATCACTCAGCCGATCGACCTGGGCCCGTTTGAGGACGCCGAACCGTGCCATGTGCTGTTCCTACGCCGTCACGCACTCATCGGAGGAAGCACCGGATCGGGCAAGAGCGGCGGCCTGAACGTCCTGCTGGCGAACCTGGTCGCGTGCCGCGACGTGGTGATCTGGGCCATTGATCTCAAGGGCGGCATGGAACTAAAGCCTTATGAAGCGTGCCTCGACCGCCTCGCCACTACCCCTGCATCCGCTACCCGGCTGCTCGCGGATGCGGTCACGATCCTGCTCGCCCGGGCCGACAGTCTCGCCAGCACCGGCCGGCGCGAGTGGCACCCCTCCCCGCAAGCCCCCGCGCTGGTCATCATCATCGACGAATACGCCGAACTAGCCGAGCAAGCCCCCGCAGCCATGACCCACACCGACAGCATCGCGCGGCTAGGCCGTGCGCTCGCCGTCACTCTCGTGGCCGCCACGCAGCGCCCCACGCAGAAAGTCATGGGACAGGGCGCGGTGCGCTCCCAGATGGACATCCGAATCTCGTTCCGTGTCAAGGAACAGCGCGACGTTGACCTGATCCTCGGCCAGGGCATGCGCAAGGCCGGCTGGCATGCCGACAAGCTCAACGCCCCCGGAAAGTTCTTCATCTCCGCACCCGAGCATGACACCCCCCGCCGCGCCCGCGCCTACCTCATCACCGACGATGACGTGCGTGAGGCGGTCTCGCGATGCACGCCCGCCCGCCCCGAACTCGATCCCATCTCTGATGACGCACTGTCCGCCGGCCTGAGCGACCAGCCACCACCCGACCCGCAGACAGGCAAAGACGAACCGCTCGCTGAAGACGAGCAGCATAACCCGGACACGATCTTGAGATTTCTACTGTCCGATGCACCAGCCGAAGGCATCCCCGTCGGCGACCTGATCGCAGCTACCGGTATGAGCCGGCGGTGGGTCTTCTACCGGCTCCGCCAGCTCGCCGCCGAAGGCCACGCCGTACAGACCGTACGCGGCTGCTGGCGAGCAGAACGATGACTAAGCGTAACCGGGAGTGCAAAGTGCAAGTGCACGCTCTCGTGCGCGTCTGCACGTATAGCCGCACCATTTGCGCTTGCACTTGCACTCACTCGGCCCGCCGAGCCGTCACCATCGGTGACAACCTGGGCCGGCGTCTGTCGGGCATCGGGAGTCGTGATGAGTGATCGTCGGCCGCCGAAGACCAGCCAGAAAATTTCGCCCAGGCAAAATTCGGGGCCTCCCAAATCGCGAAACCGGCCGTACGATAACAGGCCCCAATCAGGCCTGGGCCGCGCGTTCCGCATGTCGACCGGCGAGAAGGCCATCGAAGTGGTGCTGCCCGACGAACCGCCCCGCCTCACCCCCGGCGCGGCACGAGCGCTGCTCCGGGTTCTGCTTAAGGCACAAGACGGGGTCACCGCATGCGACCCCCTGCGTGGAGACGATGCCGAGTGATCGGCCCGCCACCCAGAAATTTTGTCTGTAATGCTGGACAACGTTCAGACGGTCCCGGTAATGTTGTCTTTAATGGCGGACGAAATCCTGTCGAAGGTGCCCACATGGAAGAGCGCACGACTCACTACGTCGGGATCGCGGGTGTGGCCGCGTGGTTCGGCGTCGCCCCGGCGACCGTCACTAAGTGGCTCGCACGCTACGACGGTTGGCCCGAGCCAGACGCGATGATCGGCACGGAAAAAGGCTGGCTCCCCAGGAGAGAGCAGGAATGGCGCGCCTGGAAAGCCGCTCTCCCGGGCCAGGGAGCCCCTGGACGGCCGAAGCCTCGCCGCAAAGACCGTGTCCAGCCGACCCCTCTCAACAAGGAGGCGATGTAAAATGATCAACTTCGCGTTTTATGGCCGCGTATCGACCGAGGACCAGCAAGACCCCGAGTCGTCGCGCGGATGGCAGATCACCCGGTCCCGCGCGCTCATAGAGTCACGCGGTGGAGTGATCGTCGCCGAGTACTTCGACATTGACAAGTCACGGTCGATCCCCTGGCAACGTCGCCCGCAAGCGACAGCGCTGCTCGCCGCGCTCAAAGACCCGGCGCGTGGTTTTGACGCCGTGGTGATCGGCGAGCCGCACCGGGCGTTCTACGGCAACCAGTACGGGCTGACGTTCCCGATCTTCGACCACTACGGCGTGCCGCTGTGGGTGCCCGAGGTCGGTGGGCCCATTGATCCAGGCAACGAAGCTCACGACCTGGTGATGTCCGTGTTCGGTGGCATGAGCAAAGGCGAGCGGAACCGCATCAAGATCCGCGTCCGCACTGCCATGGCCGCGCAAGCACATATCGAGGGCCGGTTCCTCGGTGGCCGACCGCCCTACGGGTACGTGATCGTGGATGCGGGGCCGCACCCGAACCCGGCCAAGGCAGCGGACGGCAAGCGGATGCACAAGCTGGACGTTGAGTCGGCAACAGCCCCCGTGGTCCGGCGTATCTTCGCTGAGTTCATCGGCGGTCGCGGGATCTTCGCCATCGCGGAAGGCCTGACACGAGACGGTCTCCCTAGCCCGTCCGCGCACGACCCAGAGCGCAATACGCACCGGTCCGGGATTGCGTGGTCCAAGAGCGCCGTCCGCGCGATCCTCACCAACCCCCGGTACACGGGCTACCAGGTCTGGAACCGCCAGCGTACCGATGAGGTCTTGCTCGATGTCGAGAACGTCGCGCTCGGGCACACGGCCAAGATGCGGTGGAACCCGGCGGACAAGTGGGTCTTCTCCGAGCAGGCCGCGCACCCGGCGATCATTTCCAAGGAAGATTTCGAGCTTGCCCAGGCGACGCTCGCCGGGCGTGGCAGCAAGACCCAGCACAAGCAGCACAGCCGGCCGCGTCACTACGCGTTGCGCGGTGTCATGCTCTGCGGCCTGTGCGGTCGCCGCATGAGTGGCAAGTGGAACAACGGCCAGGCCTACTACCTGTGCCGGTTCCCCGCCGAGTACGCGCTGGCGAACCGGGTCACCCACCCTAAGAACGTCTATCTCCGAGAGGCCGACGTGCTCGGCCGGGTCGACGACTGGCTGGGAGGCCTGTTTGGCCCGGACGGCATCGACGCGACGCTGAGCCAGCTGGCCGATCAGGCGGCCCAGCTTCAGGACCCCGCAGCACTCACCCGAGCGGAAGAGGCCCGCGTGCATATCGCCGAATACGACACCGAGATCAGCCGGTACCGGGAAAGCCTCAAGGCCGGGGTGGACCCCGCCGTGGTCGGGCCGTGGATCGCCGAGACACAGGCCAAGAAGGTAGCCGCCCAAGCCGAGATCCGAGCCGCAACCGGGCGGCGCGAGATGACACCTGGCGACATCGCAGCCATCGTCGCCGCCTTGGGCGACCTGACGCGCGTAGTCCACCGGGCCGATCCTGCGGACAAAGCAGAGATCTACAGCCAGCTAGGGCTCACGCTCACCTACCAGCCAGGCAAGCGGCTGGTGAAGGCTGCCGTCAAACCCAACCAGAACATGCGCAAAGGGTTCGTGTCCGAGGGGGGACTTGAACCCCCATGCCC
>CAXUJF010000482.1:1771-4868 GCA_964250865.1 uncultured Streptosporangiaceae bacterium | reverse complement strand
GCGCAGGCCCCACCGCGGACCCCGCCTCGGGAGTCCGGGACCCCGCCTCGGGCTCCCGGGCCGACCCCGCCTCGGGCTCCAGCCCTTCCAGCCGCCGGGCGTGATCGATCACGACCCGGACCGCGGCCAGGCTCTCCACCGACAGCCCGGCGGCCCGCAGCGCCACGCTGCGCACCGAGGCGTCGCGCATCGCCGCCAGCAGGCTGAGCTGCGCGTCGACCACCTCGGCCGCATCCTCGTCGAAGAAGTAGGCCGGGCTCACCCCGAAGAACCGGGCCAGCGCGGCCAGGTGGTTCCGGGTCGGGTTGTCGCGCAGTCCTTTGCGTAGTTGCCACAGGTAGGTGGCCGAGATCGTGGGGCCACCCTCGCGGCGGATCGCGTCCGCCACCTCCTGGTAGCTGTACTCGCCGCGGCCCCCCGGCCGCACGGCCTGGAACAGCCGGTCAAGCTTGGTCGACAGGGACGACGGGGACCGTCGCACCTCTCCCGCCATTGGGTACTCCTCCCACCCGCACATGGCCCCCCAGGCAATTGCGTGCCTCGCCCACCGGGCAGCCTAATAGCTGTGACCGAAAATCCGCATCCTCAGGCCCAGCCCCGATGACAACGTTCTTCTGCGCGGCTTAGACTCAGAAATCACGTTCATGAGCTGAGATAAATACCGGCCATTGAGGGGGTGGCCGGTTTGTCCCGGTTCGTGCGACGGCCACCGTCGGCCCGTGGCGACGCTTTCCTAAACGGCGTTGTCACGGTAGGGGGTGTCCTCCCCGGTCGTCGCCCCGCGCCGGACGCCAATCTCTCCCCGCGCTGCACGTACCGCATACAGCGTGAAAATCTCGCCCGCTACACGCGCGCGTCGCGCATGGCCCACGGACCTCAAGAATCCCAGCCATCACAGGGGAACCATCCGTCTCGCTGAGACGAAATCTGGCCCAGTCATGGACCCGGCTGACGAGACATCTACCATGAGTTGCATCGCTTGTGCATCGTTTCGCATCACCCGGGTAGCTGCCCCGGCGCCGGTACGTTGTCCGCCGATCGGAGGCCCCAGGCATGCAGGTCAGTCAGGTTCTGAATGGCCATCCCGTCAATGGCCCGGCACGCCCTGCGACTGCCCCGCCGGACAGCTTTGATGCCGCCGACGATCTGGAACGGTGGCTGGCCCAGCTGCATCGGCAGGTTTCGGAGGTCCTGACCGGTTTCGTCCGGGACCGGTGCGCCGAGTACATCTACGGCGTGCCCGGGGCCGACTTCCTGACCGGCCTGCTGACCGAGTTCGTGCCCGGCGGCAAGTACGTCCGTTCCACCTTTACCTACCTGGGCTGGCTCAGCGGGTCCGGCGACCAGAACCTGAGCGAACAGCTCGACGCCCCGCTGCGCGCCGCGGCCAGCACCGAGCTCCTGCACGCCTTCGCCCTGCTGCAGGACGACGTGATGGACCAGTCGGCCCTGCGCCGCGGCCGGCCGGCCCTGCACGTTCGGCTGGCCAGCTGGCACCGCTCGCTGGGCTTGGACGGCCCGTCCGAACGCTTCGGCGAGTCCGCGGCCATCCTGCTGGCCGACCTGTGCCTGGTCTGGGCCGAACAGCTGTTCCGGGACTGCGGCCTGCCCGCGGCGGCGCTGGCTCGCGGCTGGCCCCGGTACGACACGCTGCGCGGCGAGCTGGCCGTCGGGCAGTTCGCCGACCTGGTCAACGACGCGCGCGGTGAGCCCACCTTCGACGAGGTACTGGACGTGACCCGGCGCAAGTCCGGCAACTACACCGTGCGCCGCCCGCTGGAACTGGGGGCCGCGCTGGCCGGCGCGAACGAGCGCACGCTGGCCGTGCTGGGTGACTACGGCACGCTGGTGGGCGAGGCGTTCCAGCTGCGTGACGACGTGCTCGGCGTGTACGGGCGGCCCGACGTCACCGGCAAGCCCAGCGGCGGTGACCTGCGCGAGCACAAGGCCACCAGCGTGGTCGTGCTGGCCGCCGACATGGCCAGCCCGGTGCAGGACGCCGAGCTGTCCCGGCTGGCCCGGCGGGATGACCTGGACGACGCCGACCTGGACCGGTGGCGCGAGCTGATCATCGAAACCGGGGCCGCGGCCCGGATGGAACAGCTGATCAGCCAGCGGGTGACCGCCGCCTGCGACCGGCTGGCGGCGGGCGGCCTCAGCCCCTTCGTCCGGCACGCCCTGTGCGAACTGGCCGTCCGCTACACCGATCGGGCCCGGTAACCGATGCGGACCATAACGGGCCGATCGGACCACGTGGTGGTGGTCGGGGCCGGGCTGGCCGGCCTGGCCGCCGCGCTGCACCTGGCGGGCCGGGGCCGCGAGGTCCCGCACATAGAGCGCGACGCGCACCCGGGTGGCCGGGCCGGGCGGCGGGCTACCGGTGGCTACCGGTTCGACACCGGCCCCACCGTGCTGACCATGCCCGACCTGCTGGCCGAGCCGCTGGCCGCGGTGGGGGAGGAGCTGACCGGCCGGCTCGACCTGATCCGCCTGGACCCGGCCTACCGGGCCGCCTTCGCCGACGGCAGCACGCTCGACGTGCACACCGACGAGCAGGCCATGACCGATGCGGTCGCGGCGTTCGCCGGGCCCGGTGAGGCGGCCGGCTACCGGCAACTGCGGGCCTGGCTGACCGAGCTCTACCAGCGCGAGTTCAGCCAGTTCATCGCGGCCAACTTCGACTCGCCGCTGTCCCTGCTCACGCCGAACCTGGGCCGGCTCGCCGGGCTGGGGGCGTTCCGCCGGCTCGAGCCCGCGATCGGCCGGTTCATCCACGACGAACGGCTGCGGCGGGTGTTCTCCTTCCAGTCCCTGTACGCGGGAGAGTCGCCCCAGCACGCGCTGGCCGTCTACGCGGTCATCGCCTACATGGACACCGTGGCCGGGGTGTACTTCCCCCGCGGCGGCATGCGCGCCCTGCCTGACGCGCTGGCCGGCGCCGCGGCCACCGCGGCGCGCGCCGCGGCGAGCGGTGATCCCCGCGACCAGGTCGCGCTGCAGGAGCTTCAAGGCGAGAACGCGGCTGCCACGGATGAATTCGCGTTTGAGCTCGTAGACACGCTCTGCGCCCCGTCCAACGCGGTCGGATGCGGCTTAT
>CAXUJF010000482.1:0-1761 GCA_964250865.1 uncultured Streptosporangiaceae bacterium | reverse complement strand
CCCCCCGGGGCGCCCCCCCCCCCCCGCCAGCGCCGGGGTCAAGCTGCACTACGACGAGACCGTCACCACGCTGGAACGATCCGGAGACCGGGTCACGGCCGTCCGCACGGCCAGCGGGCTGCGGGTTCCATGCGACGCGGTGGTGCTGGCCACCGAGCTGACCACCGCCTACCAGCTGCTGAGCCGGCGACCACGGCGGCCGGTGCGGCTACGCCCGGCCCCGTCCGCGGTGGTGCTCCATGCGGGCACTCGCCGTAGCTGGCCGGGCACCGCTCATCACACGATCCTGTTCGGCCGCGCCTGGGATCAGACATTTAACGAGGTCATCGACACCGGTGAGCTGATGAGCGATCCGTCGCTGCTGGTCACCCGGCCCACGGCCACCGACCCGGAGCTGGCCCCGGACGGCACCGACACGATCTACATCCTGGCCCCCACCCCGAACCTGGACGCGGCCAGATCGACTGGGACCGGACCGGCCCCGGCTACGCCGACGAACTGGCCGCCACCGTCGCGGACCGGCTGCTGCCCGGGCTGCCGGCCGAGGTCAGCGTGCGCCACGTGGTGACCCCGGCCGACTGGGCCCGGCAGGGCCTGGTGGCCGGGACGCCGTTCTCGTTCGCGCACTCGTTCGGCCAGAGCGGCCCGTTCCGGCCGGGCAACCTGCCGCGCGGGGTGGACAACGTGGTGCTGGCCGGCTGCGGCACGGTCCCCGGCGTCGGGGTGCCGACCGCGCTGGTCTCCGGCCGTCTGGCCGCCGACCGGATCACCGGGCCCCGCGAGCCCGGCGCCCCGCCTCAGTCCCGATCCCGGAGGTCATCATGATCGGTGCCGAACTGGACGCGGCCGGCCTGGCCGACCCGCAGCGGCGGGCGGCCGACCCGCGCAGCCGGGAGCTGAACCCCCGGCCCGGCCGGACCGACGACCTGGCCCCCCAGCTGCTCACCCGGGCCCAGCGCCCGGCCGTGCACGCGCTGTACGGGTTCGCCCGGTGGGCCGACGACATCGTGGACGACGTGCCGCCGGGGACGAGCCCGGCCGAGGTGGCCCAGCGCCTGGACATCCTGCGCCGCGACCTGTTCGACGGCCTGCACCGGGGGAGCAGCGACGACCCGATCCTGGCCGCGGTGGTCGACACGGCCGGCCGGTACCAGCTGGCCCCGGACCTGTTCACCGACTTCATGGACTCGATGCGGATGGACCTGGAGGTGACCAGCTACCCCGATCGCGCCGCCCTGGACCGCTACGTGCACGGGTCGGCCGAGGTCATCGGCCTCCAGGTGCTGCCGGTGCTGGGCACCGTCGGCCCGCGGCACGAGGCCGCCCCGTACGCCGCCGCGCTGGGTAAGGCGTTCCAGCTCACGAACTTCCTCCGCGATGTGGCCGAGGACCTGGACCGGGGCCGGGTGTACCTGCCCGCCGACGAACTGGCCGCCTTCGGCGTCGACACGCCCCTGCTGCTCTGGTGCCGTGAGCGCCGGCAGACCGACCCCCGGGTCCGCGCCGCCCTGGCCAGCCAGCACGCCACCACCCGGGCCATCTACCAGTACGCCCGGGCCGGGATCGAGCGGCTGCAGCCGGTGTCCCGGCCCTGCGTGACCACCGCGCTGAACCTGTACGGCGGGATCCTGGACCGCATCGAGGAGCTCGACTTCGCGGTCTTCGCCCAGCGGGCCCGGGTCGGCCAGGCCCGGCGGCTTCAGGTCGCGGCGCCCGCCTTTGGCCCGGCCCCGAGGGCGGCCCCCCGCCCCCCCCCCCCCC
>CAXUJF010000481.1:0-4875 GCA_964250865.1 uncultured Streptosporangiaceae bacterium | reverse complement strand
CCGCTACGGCGCCATGCTGGGCGTCAAGGAATACCCCGCCGCCACCCGGCCGGGCCCGGGTGGCCGCGGCCGCCGACCGCGAGCCGCTGATCGGGTGGACCGGCGCCTTCCACCGCGAGGCCAACGAGGGTCGCGGCCCGGCCAGTGCGGCCCAGGTCGACAGCCGCCTGGCCTACGGTGGCCTGCTGGTGTGGGAGGCCGGCGGCGAACTGGTGGCCATGGCCGCCCGGACCCCGGTGGTCAGCGGCATGTCCCGGGTCGCCCCGGTCTACACTCCGCCCGCCCAGCGCGGGAAAGGCTACGGCGGCGCGGTCACCGTCGCGACCAGCCAGGCCGCGCGCGAAGCAGGCGCGCGTGAGGTCGTGCTGTTCACCGACCTGGCCAACCCCATCAGCAACGCCCTCTACCAGCGCCTCGGTTACCGCCCGGTCTCTGACCGCCTGGTGCTGTTGTTCATGGCCTGAGACCCAGATCTCCCGAAGTCGTCCCGCCTGAACACAAGTGACGGCTGTTACGTTCGATGGCGGTTCTGGGTGGGAATGAGGGGTTAGCCATCGTGACTGAGAGCAAGGGAGCCTTGGTATGGCACAGCCCACCCGATCGGCCGGGAACAGCGTGCTCACCGCGTTGGACGGCCAGAAATCCACCGCCTTCCTGTTCCGGCTGACGCTGCTGGCTACGCTGGGCGGATTCTTGTTCGGCTATGACACCTCCAACATCGGGTCGGCCCTGAACTTCGTGCCCTACAACCTGAAGGGGCTGGCCGAGGGCTACCTGGTGTCGGGTGCCTCGCTCGGCGCCGCGGCCGGCGCGATCCTGGCCGGCCCCATAGCCGACCGCTTCGGCCGGAAGGGCCTGCTCATCGCGGACGCGGGCATCTATGCGGTCGGCTCCATCCTGTCCGCGGTGACGCCGGACGCCGCCACCCTGCTAGTCGCCCGCACCCTGATCGGCCTGGCCATCGGGGCCGACTCGGCCATCGCCACCGCCTACATCGCCGAGTACGCACCCAAGGACCGGCGCGGCTCCCTGTCGCTGCTCCAGCAGTGGATGATCACGGTCGGCATCCTGGTCGCCTACCTCATCGCCCTTCTCATCTTCGGGGTCTGGCCCAATGCCGCCGCCTCGGTCGGCTGGCGGCTGATCCTCGGCCTGGGCGCGGTGCCCGCCCTGCTCGGCCTGGCCCTGCGCACCACGATGCCGGAGTCGCCGCGCTGGCTGCTGCGGCACGGCAAGTACGATCAGCTCCGCTCCGCCTTGAGCATCCTCGGGGTCAAGGACGTCAGCGACGAGGACATCCAGGCCGCCGCCCAGACCATCGAGAGCGTCGAGGGCGGGGGAAGCAAGGATCAGCGCCGCAAGAACTGGACTCCGGGCGTGCGGCGGGCTCTGGTCGTGGTCTGCGTGTTCTTCATCTTCCAGCAGATCACCGGCATCAACGTGCCGCTCTACTACGGGCCGCACCTGCTCGGGCCGATCTTCGCCGGCTCGCACGCCTCGCTGGTGAAGACCACCGTGGCCGGCGTGGAAGTGACCGCGATCATGACCGCCGTCAACGTGGCCTCGACCTATCTGGGCTTCCGCTGGATCGACAAGTTCGGGCGGCGGAAGCTGTCCATGGGCGGCTACACCGGCATGATCGTGTTCGCGCTGATCGCCGCGGCGGGCCTGGCCTTCACGTCTGGCACGTTCCGGCTCGTGGTCATCATGGTCGGCTTGGACGGCTTCATCGCCTCGTTCGCGGTCGGCGTCGGCGGCACCGGCTGGACCCTGCAGGGCGAGGTGTTCCCCACCGCGGTGCGCGGCCAGGCGGCCGCCTTCGCCGCGATGATCGACTGGCTGGCCAACTTCTTGGTCATTGAGGTCTTCCCGGTCAGTCAGAACGCGATCAGCCTGGGCGGCGTGCTGGTGGTCTTCGCCGGCCTGGCTGCTCTGGCCATCGTGTTCATCTGGAAGTTCCTGCCCGAGACCAAGGGGCTGGCGGTCGAGGACATCATCCAGCTCTTCGATAAGCAGGCGAAGCAAGGCCCGCTGGGCGGTGCCGGCCCGGCCCCCACCCCGGTCACCAGCCACTAACGCAGCGCAGCACCCGAGGGGCGCCCGTCAGGCTGACGGGTGCCCCTGGTCGTGCGATGAATCAGCTGCCGACGGTGACGGTCACTCCCGCCTCCCGGGTGTCCGACCCGCCCAGCTCAGCGGTGGCGTGCACCACCTGGTCACTGCTGGGCGCGTACGACGGCGGCGTCACCGTGAACGTGGCCGACGGGGCCTGCCCCGGCCGCACCACGCCGAACACCGCCGTGCCCGACCACGGCCGGGCGGTCCAGCCCTGCGGCAGCTGCAGGGAGATCCGCACACCGAACAGCGTCTGGTTCCCCGCCGCCGTCAGCGTCGCCTTGACCGTGAACGGCTTGCCGGCCTGGACCGCGGACGGCGCGCTGACCGTGACCTGGCGGGCGCCTGGCGTGGAGGTGACCACGAACCCGCCCCGCAGCGGCAGGCTGGCCAGGGCCGACGAGTCGCCCACGTACACCTGGTAGGCGCCCGCGGACTGGCTCCAGCCGCCGCCGGTGGCGCTCGCCCCCGGCGCCGACGGGTCGAACCACTGCAGGTCGGACGGGGTCAGCGTGAACCGCACCCGCTCGGACTGCCCGGCCCTGAGGCTGACCCGCTGGAAGCCCTTGAGCTGGCGGGGCGGCTCACCGGCCGAAGCCGGGTCGGTGACGTACAGCTGGGCCACGTCGGTGCCGGACCGGTGCCCGGTGTTGGTCACCGTCGCGGTCACCTGGGCGTCCTGGGTGCCGCTCATCGCCCGCGTGACCCGCAGCCCGCTGAACTTGAACGAGGTGTAGGACAGGCCGTAGCCGAACGGGAACAGCGGCTGGATGTCCTTGGCGTTGTACCAGCGGTACCCGACGTCCAGGCCCTCGGAGTACTGCACGGTCGTGCCGTTGCCGGGGAACTGGGCCGTGGTCGAGGCCGGAACCTGAGCCAGGCTGGCCGGGAACGTCACCGGCAGGTGACCGCTGGGGTCGGTCCGGCCGAACAGCACGCTGGCCAGCGCGGTGCCGCTGTTCTGGCCCGGGTACCAGCTGTCGACCACGCCCGCGACCTGGTTCAGCCACGGCATGGCGATCGGGGCGCCCGCGTTGATCACGACCACCGTGTGCGGGTTGGCCGCCGCCACCGCCGCGATCAGCTCGTCCTGCGCCGACGGCAGGTTGAGGCTGAGCCGGTCGGTCGCCTCGGACTCGGTATCGTCGGAGACCACCACCACCGCGGTCCTGGCCGACTTGGCCGCGGCCGCCGCCGCGGTCAGGCCGGGCGCCAGCGCGGACGGGGTGCCCCACGTCAGCGCGGACGACGCACCGGAGATGCCGAGCGTGTAGGTCTGGCCCCCGGTCAGGTTGACCGCCACCGAGTAGGTGTGCACCGGGGGAGTGCTCGGGTTGTCGAGGATCTGCTTGCCGTTCAGGGTCAGGTAGGTGGGTGTGTAGCAGCCGCAGTCGTTGGTGATGGCCAGCACGTAGGTGCCGGTCTCGGGTGCGGTCAGCGTCCCGGTGTAGGTGCCGCCGAACGGGGTCGGCGCGTACGCCGGCGACAGGTTCGCGGCCGGGATGGCCGGCAGCGAGGTGTCGGTCGGCAGCCCCTGGGTGTAGCTGACCGGGGTGCCGGATCCGGCCGCGGCCTGGAGGCCCTGCAGCGGGCTGACCGTGGCCGACGGGAGCACGGCCGCGCTGCCGCCGCCACCGTAGGTCACCGCGGCCGACGCGGCCGGGCCGATCACCGCCACGCCGGAGCCGCCACTGGCCAGCGGCAGCACCGAGCCGGAGTTCTTCAGCAGCGTGGTCCCGGTCTCGGCCACGTCCGTGCCGACCGCCTGGTGGGCGGGGGTGGTCACCGGGGTGGACGTGGTGCCGGTCAGCGGCTTGGCGATCAGGTTGAAGCGGAACATCTCGGTCAGGATCCGCTGCACCATCGTGTTCAGCGTCGACCGCGGGATCGTGCCGTTCTCCACCGCGGTCTGCAGCGTGGCCCCGAAGTAGTCGCTGAACGGCTGCTCCTGGTCGGTCCCGTCGGTCGCGCCGTCGACATTGTGCAGCGCGCCGTAGTCTGAGGTCACGAAGCCCGGGAAGTTCCAGGTGTCGCGCAGCATGGTGGTCTCGAGGAACTTGTTGTTGCAGGCGAAGTTGCCGTTGATCATCGCGTACGAGCACATCACCGAGGCCGCCCGCGCCTGCTGCACCGCGGCCTGGAAGGCCGGCAGGTAGATCTCCTGCAGGGTGCGATTGTCGATGATGACGTCGTCCTGGGCCGTGTTCCGGTAGGTCTCCTGGTTGTACACGGCGTAGTGCTTGACCTGGTCCATCTCACCCTGGCTCTGCAGCCCGTCGATCTCGCTGACCGCGAGCGACTGGTTCAGGTACGGGTCCTCGGTGTAGGTCTCGAACGAGCGGCCCCAGCGCGGGTCCCGGTCGATGTTGATCGTCGGGCCCAGGTTGACCGCGGCCCCCTTGCCGACCTCCTCGCTCCCCACGACCTGGCCGTACTGGCCGGCCAGCGACGGGTCGAAGGTCGCGGCCAGCGCGACCCCGGCCGGCAGCTGGGTCACCCCGGTCAGCCCGTCGGCCACGCCGTTCGGGCCGTCCTCCTCGCCCAGGCTGGGGATGCACAGGCTCGGGATCCCGGCCATGTAGAACACGTAGGGATTGGTCGTGCCCTGGCCTTCGACCATGGTGATCTCGTTGGGGATGGTCATCTGGGCCATGACCTGGGCCACCCGCTGCGAGATCGGCGCGTGTGAGCTGACCCACGGGCAGGCGGCCGGCGGGGCGGCCCGGGCGCCATCCTGCGCCGCGCGCGCCGGGCTGTGGG
>CAXUJF010000480.1:0-4881 GCA_964250865.1 uncultured Streptosporangiaceae bacterium | reverse complement strand
CCGGCCGCCACCCCCTCGGCCGGATCGATCGAGTCCAGGCACGGAGGCCCGGACACCGGGCAGATCCGGGCCCGGGTGCCGGCGCAGGCCGCGTCCTGCCGCCCGAGCAGCCGGTACGGCACCCCGTACGGCGCCCAGCGGACGGCCGGCACGACCGGCGCAAACAGGCTCACCACCGGGGTGCCCACCGCGGCGGCCAGGTGCGCCGCGCCGGTGTTCGGGGCCACCACCACGTCCGCACCGGCCAGCACGGCAGCCAGCATCCGCAGGCTGGTCCGCCCGCCCAGGTCCACCGCGCCCGGGGCCTGCGCGCAGACGGCCGCGGTGACCGCGGCGTCGCCGTCCGATCCGGTGACCAGCACCCGGTGGCCGGCCCGGGCCACCGCGCTGACCATGGCTGCGACCCGGGCCGCCGACGGCGCCCGGGCCGGTACCGAGGCCTGCGCGTGCACCACCACATAGGGGCCGCGAACCCAGCGCGACGGATCCGGCAACTCGGCCGTCACCGCCAGCTGGCCCGTGTCCCCGCTGGGCAGCGGGAAGCCAGCGGCCCGGGTCAGCGACACGTTCCGCTCCGCCTCGGGCAGGTCGTCGTCCACCCGGTGCCGGAGGTCCAGCAGCGAACCCGGGTAGTCCACGCTGATCGCGGCGATCCACGGCACCCCGGCCATCCGCAGCACCAGCGCGGTCGGCAGTGGCGACTGGTGGAACGACGTGAAGATCACCGCCGCCTCGGGACGCGCCTCAGCCACCTGCGCGGCCAGCGACCGCACCACGTCCGGGTCGAATGGGCCCGGCTCCGGCGCGATCCACGGCGCCTCCCACTCCAGCACCGACGTCACGCCGGGCAGCAGCGACGCTGCCCCGGCCCCTCCCGACCCGGCCAGGAACGTCACCTCGGCTCCGCGGGCCGCGATGGCCCGCACCGCCGGCCCGGTGAGCAGGACGTCACCCATCCCGTCGGGCCGCACCGCCAGCACCCTCACGAGCGCGCTCCCGGAGCCGCCGTCCCCGGAGCCGCCGTCCCCGGAGCCGTCGTACCGGGCCGGCGAACCAGGAACGGCCCGATGGCCAGCACGTCCACCGGCGCCGAGCCGAAACATTCCAGCGCGTCCCGCGGGTCGTCGACCATCGGCCGTCCGGCCGTGTTCAGGCTGGTGTTCACGACCACCGGCAGCCCGGTCCGGGCGGCGAACTCGGTCAGCATGCGGGCCAGTTCCGGCTGGGTGGCGCGGTCCACCGTCTGCGCCCGCGCCGTCCCGTCCACGTGCACCACGGCCGGGATGCGGTCCCGCCAGGCCGGGTCGACCTGGTGCACGAACAGCATGTACGGGCTGGGGAGCGGGCCGTGGAAGATCTCCGCCGCCGCCTCGGCCAGCACCATCGGGGCCACCGGCCGGAACTCCTCCCGGCCCTTGACCGCGTTGAGCCGGTCCAGGTTGGCCGCGCGGCCCGGGTGGGCCAGCAGCGAACGGCTGCCCAGGGCACGGGGGCCGTACTCGCTGCGGCCCTGGAACCAGGCCACGATGCGGTCCGCGGCCAGCTCGGCCGCGACCGCGGCGCCGACGCTGGGCGGCCGTTCGTACGGCCAGCGCGCGGTGCGCAGCCAGGCCTCCAGCTCGTCATCGGTCCAGCCCCGGCCCAGGTAGGCGTCGGGCATCGGGCCGGCCATCTCGCCCGCCTCCGCCGTCAGCTGCAGGGCGCCGCCCAGCGCGGTGCCGGCGTCACCGGCCGCGGGCTGGACCCAGATCCGGTCGAACGGGCCTTCCCGGTGCAGCCGCGAGTTGGCCACGCAGTTCAGCGCGACCCCGCCCGCCATGGCCAGGTCACGGCCGCCGGTCTGGCCGTGCAGCCAGCGGGCCAGGTCGATCAGCACGTCTTCGGTCACCTGCTGGACGCTGGCCGCGAGATCCGCGTGCTCGGCACTCAGCGGCTCACCGGGCAGCCGGCGCTTGACCAGGCCCGTCCAGTCGACCGGCCCGGTGCGGAAGCCGCCCTCGCCGTCGGCGTACACCAGCCTGCGCAGTTCGGCGGCGAACCGGGGCGTCCCGTAGGAAGCCAGCGCCATCACCTTGTACTCGTCGCTGGAGTGCAGGAAACCCAGATGCGCGGTGGCCTGCTCGTAGAACAGCCCCAGCGAGTGCGGCAGCGACTGGCTGGCCAGCACCTCCAGCCGGCCGCCCGCGTACCGCCCGGCCAGGTGCGAGGCGGCCTCGCCACGTCCGTCGCAGACCAGCACGCTGGCGTCGCGGAAGGGCGCGGCCAGCCCGGCCGAGGCCGCGTGGGCCTCATGGTGCCGCACGTACCGCACCGCGGCCGGGTCCAGCCCGGGCAGCGCCTCGGCCAGGAACTGCGGCGCCTCCTGGGCGTACCGGATGCGCAAGCCGTCCCACGGATCGTCGAGCCCCAGCTCATCGGCGGGCCGGCAGTCAGCCGGGTCGTAGGAGTAGGCCACCGCGTCCAGGTCCTCCGGCCGCAGGCCCGCTTTCTTCAGGCACCAGGCGGCCGACAGCTCCGGCATCTCCCAGGCCGAGAACGGCACCGGCCGCTTGCCGTGCTTGCGGCGGCTGAACCGTTCTTCCTCTGCGGCCGCCACGATCCGCCCGTCCACGATCAGCGCGGCCGCGGGATCGTGGAAGACCGCGTTGATTCCGAGTACCCGCATCAGGCCGGCACCCCCGCCCCGTGGGTGGCCGGCCCGTGGGCCGCCGCGCTGGGCGCCTCAGGTGCTCCCGCCCCGGCGGCCAGTCCAAGCCGGTCGGCGAACCAGGCCAGCGTGGCGCTGAGCCCGGCCTCCCAGCCGATCTGCGGCTGCCAGCCGAGTTGCTCGCGGGCCAGCGTGATGTCCGGGCAACGGCTCATCGGGTCGTCCTCCGGGAGCGGGATGTGCTCGATCCGGGACCGCGACCCGGCCAGCGCGATGATCCGCTCGGCGATCTCCAGCACGGTGGCCTCGTCTGGGTGGCCGATGTTCACCGGGCCGGGCAGGTCGCTGGCGGCGACGGCCAGGATGCCGCGCACGGTGTCGTCCACGTGGCACAGCGACCGGGTCTGGCGGCCGTCCCCGGCCACGGTGAGCGGGTCGCCGCGCAGGGCCTGGCAGGCGAAGGTGGGCACGATCCGGCCGTCACCGGGCCGCATACCCGGCCCGTAGGAGTTGAAGATCCGCACGATCGCAGTGTCCACCGTGCCGGCCCGGCGGTGCGCGGCCGTCAGGGCCTCGGCGAACCGCTTGGCCTCGTCGTAGACACTGCGCGGCCCGATCGGGTTGACGTTGCCCCAGTAGCTTTCGGCCTGCGGGCTGACCGCCGGGTCGCCGTACACTTCCGAGGTGGAGGCGAGCACGAACCGGGCCCCGGTCCGCGCGGCCAGCTCCAGTGCATTCCTGGTCCCCGCGCTGCCCGCCGCCAGCGTGGCCAGCGGGTGCCGGTGGTAGTCGGCCGGCGAGGCGGGCGAGGCCAGGTGGACCACCAGGTCGACATCCCCGCTGATCTCCAGCGCCGTGGCCACGTCGGCCGTGCGCAAGGTGAACCCGGGCTCGGCCCGCAGCGCGGCCAGGTTCCCCGGCGAACTGGTCAGGAAGTTGTCGGCGCACACCACCTCGGTGCCCGCCGCCAGCAGACGGCGGCACAGGTGGCGGCCGAGGAAACCGGCTCCTCCAGTGACGACCGCCCGCGCCCACACGGGCCTGTTCTCCGGCACTCCGCGAGCCCCTCTCTGCGTTCCTGACTTGCTCAGTCAACTGCGGAACGCAGCCCTACCCGAGGCTCAGTCAGTCAAACTGAACTCCAAAAAACCTGGGTTAAGGTGCGGCTGGACGTTTTCGCACGTCTGATCGACACTGCCCGCCTTACCTGCAGTCAATTACAGTGTGTAATTGATTTAACAGACTCCTACGCCCGTGACCCGGCAGGTCCGCCGGCGTCTCAGTCCCGCTCAGCCGAGCCAGCGACTCCGCAGGTGCCGGCCAGCCCGGTACGCGGTCCCGAGATGCGTGCGAGTCCTACCGGGGCCAGCACCGCAGCCGCCGGCCGTCCAGCAGCGCGGCCACCGCCTCGGTCAGCCCGGACGCGACCGGCACGCCCTCGGTCTCCTCCGGCCGGGTCACCGGCGTCGGCACCAGGATGGCCCGGGCCCCCGCCGCGTACGCGGCCGCGACGTCGGTGCCGATGTCACCCACCACCACGCAGTCGGCCGCGTCCACCCCGAGTTCGGCCGCCGCCTTGAGCACCAGGTACGGCCCGGGCTTGCGGCAGGTGCAGCCGTCGGCCGGGTCGTGCGGGCAGACCGCCCACGCGCCGAACGGCCCCAGCCGCTCATCGACCCGCTGGTTGACCGCGTCCAGCTGGGCCGGCGTGATCAGGCCCCGGCCCACACCGGACTGGTTGGTGACCACGCCCAGCCCGATCCCCGCCGCCCGCAGCCGGGCCGTCGCGGTGGCCGCGCCGGGCATCGCCTCAACCTGGTGCGGGTCGCCGTTGTAGGGCACGTCCCGGACCAGCGTCCCGTCCCGGTCGAACAGCACTGCCCCCGGTGGCGGTGGCCCCGCCGTGACGGTACCGCCATTGGCCGCGCAGGAAGTGCCCGACGGCCAGCGGCGGGATCAGCGCGCTGGTCACCGCCATCGCGGTCGGCTCGGCCCGGGTCCGCGGCCCCGGGCGCACCCGGGCCGCGGTGAACTCGGCCCAGCTGGCCAGCCAGGCCGCCCCGGCCAGCGCGGCCACCCGGCGGTACCTGACCCGTCCCGGGCCTGAGGTCAGGCCGCTGGCCACCCCGCCCAGCACGGCCGAGGCCAGCAGGGTCGTGGCGGCCACGTGCCCGCGCCGGCGGCCGGGGGCGGCCGGCGCCCGCGGGTGCCAGCCCAGGCCGTGGGGCCGGGTG
>CAXUJF010000479.1:0-4885 GCA_964250865.1 uncultured Streptosporangiaceae bacterium | reverse complement strand
GGGCCTGGAGCTGGGACACCAAGACGAGGACCTGCGAAACCGCGGTCGACGCGGTCATCGCCACCGCGTCGGCCGGCGCGGGCAACTGCACCCAGGTCGCGTACTCGGCCAGCAACCCGGGCTACAAGCTCACCGTGACCCCGGCGCCGGCGCTGAAGAAGGTGCTGGCCTCGAAGGGGCCGGCCTGCTGAGCGGGCCTGCGGCTCGTCCGCTGGCCGCCTCGACCCGGACCAGGACCTGCCCGGCGGCGGGGACTGGGCGCTGGCCCACCCCAACTCCTATCTGCTGATCTTCCAGACCAGCAGCGGGTCCGGGGCTCGACCTGGATCCGGACGGGACCGTGGCGGCCGCCCAGCGCGGGATGGACGTGTTCCTGAACGCGCTGACCGGGGCCGCCGCCGATGAGCAGCTCAGCCCGGAGCTGGCCGGCCAGGTCCGGGCCTGGGGGCAGCATTCGCAGACCCCGGACCTGAGCGCCGGGCAGTTCTACCTGGGCCTGCTGACCTGGACCCGGCTGCACGGCCTGATCAGCCTGGAGCTCGGGCACCACCTGGCCTCGACCGGCGTGGACCCGGCCCTGCTCTACGAGGCGGAGGTGCAGTCGCTGCTCCAACGGGCCCGCCTAAGCTAGAACCGTGCCGAAGCTGCGGATTGCCATGGCCCAGGTCAACGCGACCGTGGGCGACCTGACCGGGAACGCGGACAAGATCGTCGAATGGACGCGCCGCGCCGGGCGGCAGGGCGCCCAGGTGGTCGTGTTCCCGGAGATGATGCTGACCGGGTACCCGGTGGAAGACCTCGCGCTGCGCGGGTCGTTCCTGAACGCGTCCCGGGCCGCGGTGCGCGAGGTCGCGGAGCGGCTGGCGGCCGACGGCCTGGGCGGGATCGCCGTAGTCACCGGCTACCTGGACCGGCGTGAGGGCCTGGCCCCGCGGACCGGGCTGCCGGCCGGGGCACCGCTGGACGCCGCCGCTCTGCTGTATGGCGGCGAGGTCGTGATCACCACGGCCAAGCACCATCTGCCCAACTACGGGGTGTTCGATGAGTACCGGTACTTCGTGCCGGGCGATTCGCTCCCGGTGTTCCGCATGAGCGCCGACGGCGGCCAGGTCGACGTGGCCATCGCCATCTGCGAGGACCTGTGGCAGGACGGCGGCCCGGTCGCGGTGACCCGGCAGGCCGGGGCGTCGCTGCTGGTGGTGCCGAACGCGTCGCCGTACGAGCGCGGCAAGGACGACCGGCGCGAGGAGCTCTGCGCGCGGTGCGCGGGGGTGGCGGGCGCGGCGCTGGCGTACTCCAACATGATCGGGGGCCAGGACGAGCTGGTCTTCGACGGCGGCTCGATCCTGGTCGACGCGGACGGGAACCTGCTGGCCCGGGGGCCGCAGTTCGACGAGGCGCTGATCGTGACCGACCTGGAGCTTCCCGCCGCGCCGGAGGGCCTGCAGCACGACGGTGAGCGGGTGGACGCCGGCGACGGCACCATCATCACCATCCGGCAGGTCGAGCTACCGGCGCCCGCCAGCGGCCAAGGCGGCCAGTCGGGTGACGCTTCGGGCGAGGCGCGGCCGGCGATCGAGCACGAGCCGCTGTGGCCGTCGCTGCCGGACTCCGAAGAGGTGTACAACGCGCTGGTCCTCGGGGTGCGGGACTACGTGCGCAAGAACGGCTTCCGCACCGTGATCCTGGGCCTGTCCGGTGGCATCGACTCCGCGCTGACCGCGACGATCGCGGCCGACGCGCTCGGCCCGGACCGGGTGTACACGGTGCTGATGCCCAGCCGTTACTCCTCCGACCACTCGATCAGCGACGCCGAGGACCTGGTCCGGCGGCAGGGGCTGCACTCGGACACCGTGCCGATCAAGACGATGGTCGACAGCTTCGAGGCCGCGCTGAGCCCGGCCGGGTTCCCCGAGACCGGGCTGCCCGCGGAAAACCTGCAGGCCCGGGTGCGCGGCATGATCTTGATGGGGCTGTCGAACGCGCACGGGCACCTGGTCCTGACCACCGGGAACAAGAGCGAGCTGGCCGTGGGCTACTCGACGCTGTACGGGGATTCGGCGGGTGGGTTCGGGCCGATCAAGGACGTGTTCAAGACGCTGGTGTGGGAGCTGGCCCGGTGGCGGAACGCGCAGGCCGAAGCCCAGGGCCAGATGCCGCCGGTCCCGGAGAACTCGATCGCCAAGCCCCCGAGCGCCGAGCTGGCCCCAGGTCAGCAGGACACCGACTCGCTGCCCGACTACGAGCTGCTGGACGCGCTGCTCGACGACTACGTGGAGCAGGACCTGGGCTCGGGCGACCTGATCGCCAAGGGGTACGACGCGGACCTGGTGCAGCGGGTCATCATGCTGGTCGACCGGGCCGAATACAAGCGCCGCCAGTACCCGCCCGGCCCCAAGATCAGCCAGAAGAACTTTGGCCGTGACCGGCGGCTGCCCATCACCAACGGCTGGCGCGAGCCCCCGCCCGGCCAGACCAAGGCGCCCGAGGACTCGGTCGTGGACGACGAACCGCCAAAGCAGCTCGGCGCGCGCTAGCAGCGCCAGGTAACGGCGGTCACCTTTCTCGACAGTCCCGCCTGGCAGCGCGCCCGGGCGTCCAACGCGTCTTAGGGGCACCGCAGAACGCGAGATAGTAGCCCTGCGATTACTCTCGGTGCATGACCCCAAATGATGGACCTGGCCGCGAACTCAGCCGCCGGCGGGCGCTGGCCGGTCTCGGACTCCTTCTCGCGGGCGGTGCCTCGGCCCAGCGGGCGAGCGCACAGGTCGCCACCGGAGGCGCAGCCGGCGGGCGCGGCCCGTATCCCGATGCACGCCTCGGGGCGGGGCTGACCAGCCTGCAGCTCGCGGGACAGCGGATCATCGGCTCCTATCCCGGGCTGACGCCGCCCGCCAGCCTGCTGGCCGACATCAGCAAGGGGCAGCTGGCCGGGGTCATCTTCTTCGGTGGCAACATCGCCAGCGCCGCCCAGATCGCCGGGGTGATCAAGCAGTTGCGCCAGGCCCAGGCGCAAAGCCCGGTTCAGGCGCCGCTCCTGCTGATGACCGACCAGGAAGGCGGGCAGGTCCGCAGGCTGCCCGGTCAGCCCGCCCTCTCGGAGAAGCAGATCGGCCAGTCCGCGAATGCGATGGCGGCGGCGACCACGGCTGGAACCGGGGCCGGGCAGAACCTGGCCAGCGTGGGCATGAACGTCAATCTGGGTCCGGTACTGGACGTCTACTACCAGGCCGGCAACTTCATCGACGAGTACCAGCGCTCCTACGGCAGCAATCCCACGACCGTCGCCACCCTGGGCCGGGCGTTTATCACCGCCCAGCAGAAGACCGGAGTGGCGGCCACGGCCAAGCACTTCCCTGGCCTGGGATCGGCGGCCAAGACGCAGGACACCGACGCCGGGCCGGTGACCTTGAACGTATCGCGGAGCAAGCTGCGCGGCACCGACGAGGTGCCCTATCCGGCCGCGGTTGCCGCCGGGGTCAAGCTGGTCATGGTGAGCTGGGCGGTCTACCCGGCGCTGGACGCCAGCCGCCCGGCGGGCCTGTCACCCGCCGTCATCCAGCAAGAGCTGCGCGGCCGGAATCGCTTCACCGGCGTCACCATCACCGACGCCCTGGAGGCGGGGGCGCTGAAGGCGTTCGGCACGACCAGCCAGCGCGCGGTCACCGCCGCGGCCGCCGGGATGGACCTGATCCTGTGCGCCGCCCAGGATGCCGGCCAGAGCGAAACCGCCACCACCGCGCTGGCCGGCGCGCTCAGCAGCGGACAGATCAGCCCGGCCACATTCAACGGAGCGGTCAGCCGGGTGACCGCACTGCGCGCTAGCCTGTTCTGACCTTCTCCGGGAGTTGATCAAGCGTGGACCTGCCCGAAGACCTCATCGCTCTGCTGCGCCAGCCCAGTCCCTGCTTTCTGACGACCTTGATGCCCGACGGTTCACCCCAGCTAACCGAGACCTGGGTCGACACCGACGGCGCGCACGTCATCATCAACACCGTCCAGGGCTCTCAGAAGGTCAGGAACATCGAGCGGGACCCACGGGTGGCGGTGGCTGTTTCCGATCCGTCGAACCCGTCCCGCTATTACGCAGTACGCGGCCGGGTCGTCAACGTCACCACCGAGGGCGGCGCGGAGCACATCGAAGCCCTCGCTCAGCGCTATCTGGGTGGTCCTTACCCGTGGTATGGAGGCCGTGACCAGGTCCGGGTGATCCTCAGCATCACCGCGGACAAGATCCACGGGATGGGGTAAGCGCTAGCTCAGCGCGGGGACAGGCCGATGAGGAGGCTGTCCACCACGCGGGTGGCGAACTCCTCGTCGTGCGGCACGATCTCGCAACGGCCGCGGGACATGGCCGCGCCGGTCAGGGTGAGCATGGCGACCTCGATGTCGAGGCCGGGGCGGATCTGGCCGGTCTCGATGCCGCGGCGCAGTACGGACCGGATGATGTCGCGCCGGGGCTCGACCACGGTCTCGGCGTACCGGGCCATCAGCCGGGGGTACTTCTCGCCCTCGCCCAGCAGCAGGGTGTACTGCCGCTGCCGGGCCGGGTCCACGGCGTCCTGGCTCATCACGGTGACCAGGGCGATCAGGTCGTCCCGGACCGAGCCGGTGTCCGCGTCCGGCAGCGGGCTCTTGAGGGAGCCGAGCGCGGCCAGCAGCAGGTCTTCCTTGTTGTGCCAGCGGCGGTAGACGGTGGCCTTGCCGACGCCAGCCCGGGCCGCGACCGCCTCGACGCAGAGGCCGTCGGGGCCCTTCTCGGCGAACAGTTCGAGCGTGGCCTCGATGATGGCCTGCTCGGCGCGCTCGCTGCGCGGCCGGCCCGGACGGCGGCCGGTAGCCGCGGAGGCGGGCCCGCGCAGGCCCGCCTCCTGGTCCTCAGCAG
>CAXUJF010000478.1:0-4887 GCA_964250865.1 uncultured Streptosporangiaceae bacterium | reverse complement strand
GCGGGGGCGGGGAGGACGAGGCCCGGCAGGAGTGGCTGACCCGGCTGCAGGCGACCGCGCGGACCGCGCTCGAGGCCGACGCGCCCCGGCTGGCCAGCGAGGCCACCCCGATCCACCCGATGCGGGTGTACGGGGAACTGAACCGGGTGCTGGCCGACGACGCGGTGATCATCGGGGACGGCGGGGACTTCGTCTCGTTCGCGGGCCGGCTGGTGGAACCGGCCCGCCCCGGGCACTGGCTGGACCCGGGCCCGTTCGGCTGCCTGGGCACCGGCCTGGGCTACGCCATCGCGGCCCGGCTGGCCCGGCCCTCGTCGCAGGTCGTGCTGCTGCTGGGGGACGGCGCGGCCGGCTTCTCCCTGATGGACGTGGACACGCTGGTCCGGCACGGGCTGCCGGTCGTCATGGTGTGCGGCAACAACGGCGCCTGGGGGCTGGAGAAGCACCCGATGCGGGCGCTGTACGGCTACGACGTCGCGGCCGACCTGCAGCCCGGCTGCCGGTACGACGAGGTGGTGCGGGCGCTGGGCGGGGCCGGTGAGCTGGTCACCGAGCCGGGCCAGATCGGCCCGGCGCTGGAGCGGGCGTTCGCCTCAGGGGTCCCCTACCTGGTCAACGTGGTCACCGACCCGGAGATCGCGTACCCGCGGTCGACGACGGGAGTGTGAGTCTCAGAGCCGTTTGGGAACTCGCGGCCTGGTCGGTGTCACGCCACTCGCCAGGAGCACGTGGCGTCGCTCATTGTGAGCACGGCCGGGACCGCAATCTTCTGGCTGGGCGGCGACAACTTCCTAAGCATCACGCCTGTCAGGGCAGGCCTGCCCGATGGCAACCTCAAGCTGAGACAGCGGTAGTTACGAAGAGTGAGCACTGCTGCCCGGCCTTGAGCACGGTGTTCTGCTGACGGCCGGACGCTGGCACGGCCGGTTATCTGAACGGCGGGCGTGTGCGGGACACGGCGAGGAGGATGGCGGGTTGGCTGCACGGGTTGCGAAGCGCTCGCAGTGGCAGGCCGGTCAGCCACAAGATGTCCCCGGTTCGGAAACGGGTGCGGTGTCCGCCAAGGGTCTCCAGCTCGATCTGGCCGCAGGCGACGATCACGAGTGCGTCGCGCCATTCGGCTGCCCTGTAGTGCCGTACTGAGCTAGGTGCGAGGGTCACCACTCGCCGCTGGAACGATGGTGGCCGGCATTTCCGCGGCATGGGGTCCTGGTCGTCGTCTTCGGTCGGGGCCATCAGAGTGCGGGTGGCAGGCCGAAGGCCGGGAAGAGGCCCGGCATCTCGAAGGCGGTGATCTCGGTGATGGCGCCGTTCTCGGCGCGCAGCAGCGTAAGCGCGAACGCCCGGTAGGCGGAATTGTCCCGGCGCCGGAGGTAGGCGGCGGCCACGGGCTGCCGGTTCGCCCGGGTCGCGATGTGGCGCCAGTGGCCGAGTGATCCCATGCCGTCCCTGAGGGCGGCGGCGATGGCGTCGCGCCCGTCCCAGTGCCCCAGGTGGGAGATCGACAGCCGGGCGTCCTCGCGCAGGAGGCTGATCACGGCGTCGGCATCGGCACGTTCGTGGGCGTCGATGTAGCGCTGTAGCAGCAGGCGTTCCTGCTGGGTCGGCGGCGATACCGCAGACCAGTCGAGCCGGCCACCCGGCCAGTATTTCTGCAGCGTGGCCCGGGCACGCTGCAGTGCGCTGCTGGCAGCGGCCGCGCTGGATCCCAGTAGCTCTGCTGTCTGGCTGGTCGGCCAGCCCAGCACATCACGCAGGATGAACACCGCCCGCTGCCTGGGTGGCAGCAGCTGGATGGCGGCCAGGAACGCCAGCTCGATCGTCTCCTTGGCCACCACCGCCGCGTCCGGCTCGGCACCGGATGGCGCGGCCTGGTCCAGCAGCCCGTCCGGGTAGGGCTGCAGCCACGGCATGTCGGAAGCCGGGGGCAGAGCGCTACCGGGAGGTCCTGCTGGGCGCGGGCGCCGGGACTGGCGCCGGAGCGCATCGAGGCAGGCGTTGGTCGCGATCTGGTAGAGCCAGGCACGGAACGTCGACCGGCCTGCGAAATCGCCCCGCCCGCGCCAGGCGCGCAGCAGGACCTCCTGGACGAGGTCCTCAGCTTCGTCGAATGAGCCGAGCATCCGGTAGCAATGCACGTGCAACTCGCGCTGGTAGCGCTGCGCCAGCACGCCGAACACCGGCTCATCCCCGCCAGCCGCCGCCGCGGCCAGAACGCCATCGTCGCTCTCGCGAGGCGAGATCCCGGCTCTAGCCACGGCCGGGGCCGCGGTCATCGGCGCAGAGCACCCTGCGCAAGGACAGCTGAGTCATGAACATTGTGACGTCCATTCGAGAGAAACCCATCGGTCCCGGAACGACGAGGCATCTGGCCGCAGCCTGACAGGGCCGGAGAGCGGGCCGGCAGGCTTTTTTGTTTCCAGGCCGATGCGAGCGAGCCGCCGCGGCGTCTTAACAGGCATGCAATCACAGACCCCGGAGCTGCCCCTGGCCCCCGGCCGGTGGCTCGTCGATGCTGCCCACTCATCGGTTGGGTTCACCATCCGCCACCTCGGCGTGGCCAAGGTGAGAGGGCGCTTCGCCCGCTTCACCGCCGATGTGATCGTAGGCGCGACCCTGCAGGCCACGTCAGTCACCGCCACCGTGGACCTCGCCTCGGTCGACACCGGCAACCCCGCACGGGACGCCGACATCACCGGACCCAGCCTGATCGACGTCACGCGCCGGCCCGACATGACCTTCCGGACGCTGACCATCCACGGCGAAGGCGCAGGCTGGACCCTCGACGGCGAGCTGGGCATCGGCGACATCACGGGCCCGCTGTCCCTCACCGTCACGTTCGGCGGCATCCAGGAGGTGCCCGGCGGCGGCCCCCGCCACGCCGGCTTCGAAGCCCGCGGCCTGCTGCGCAGGAGCGACTTCGGCATCGCTCCCGGTTTCCCCGCGGCGGTACTCGGCGGATCGTGACCGTCGAGCTCGACCTCGAGCTCATCGAGCCCTAGCAACAATGAAAGGACACACCAGGTGCGAAAGCTCATTCTGCACATGATGACCACCATGGACGGATTCATCGCGGACTCCAGCGGCAGGCTCACCGGCAGCTGGACGAACTGGGATGAGGAAATGAAGGCCTTCTACCACGACCTGTTCGCCGCCACCGACACGATCATGTACGGGCGGATCATCTATGAGGAGATGGTGCCCCGTGGGAAGCAATCGCCGACGGCAACGCGCCCCCCGGCGTCTCGGACACCGAGGCCGACAGGGCCTTCGGGCGGCGCCTCCGGGAACTGCGCAAGATCGTTATCTCCACCACCCTGGACCAGGCCGAAGTACGCGCCACCGTCATACGGGACAACCTCGCCGGGCAGATCGCCGCCATCAAGAACCAGCCGGGCTCCGACATCCTGCTGTACTGCGGCCCCCGCCTCATGGCGACACTCACCCATCTTGGCCTGATCGACGAGTACATGCTCTACGTCAACCCGACCGCCCTGGGAAAAGGAGTACACCTCTTCGGGGAGCTCACCAGCGCGCTGCAGCTCAAGCTCCTCCAGGCAAAGACATTCAGCTCCGGCACCGTCCTCACCACCTACCAGCCCGCCCGCACCGCATAGCCCCGAAGCCGGAGGCGTCATGGACAAGGAGCTGGCAGGCATCACCATGTCAGCGGACGACCGAGAAGCCCCGCGCGCCGAGGACCGCATATCCTCTGTCAGCCCAGCGGCAGGACAGAACCGGCCTATCGGAGCGGCAACTGCCAGTCACGACGCTGGAAGCCGAGGCCGCTGATACAGGGGGATATCGCCGGGTCTGCGGCGGCGGGGCTGTGACCGTCTGTGACGAAACACCCAGTACCCCCGCAGGCGCCGGTTCCGGACGCTAAGGCCGTCGCAGCGAGCATGACAGCGTCATCGTGGACATCGCCCAGGGGTTTCGGTCAGCCCATACGATCGCCCATATCCAATCAGAGCGACGGCCGGCATCCATAACGAGTGACGGCAACAGCCGGCCGGCATAGTGGGTAACACTTCGTGATCTTCTGGTTCCTGCCCGCTTGTCGGTCACCGGCACCGCAGGGGGCTCCTGGTATTCGCAGTGGTGTCAACTCCCCGACCTGCCGCACTGGCGTACTGTCTATGACTACGTCCGGGACTGGCAGGCCAGCGGCGCCACCCGGCGCATGCACGATGAGCTGCGCGGGGCCGTCCGCGTGCTGGCCGGCCGCAGCCCGGCCCCGGCCGCCGCGATCATCGACTCCCAGTCGGTCAAGGCCGCCGACACCGTCGGCAAGGCCGGCCGCGGCTATGACGCCGGGAAGAAAATAGAAGGCCGGAAGCGGCACCTCGCGGTCGACGTGATGGGCCTCATCTTGTGCATCGTGGTCACCGCCGCCTCGGTCCAGGACCGCGACGGCGCCCGCCCGCTGCTGTGGCGGCTGACCGCCAGCTTCCGCACCGTCACCTTGATCTGGGCCGACGGCGGGTACGCCGGCAAGCTGGCCACCTGGGCCGCCGGCACGCTGCACCGCACCCTGCAGATCGTCAAGCGCCCCGCCAACCTGCACACCTTCCAGGTCCTGCCCCGCCGCTGGGTCGTCGAGCGTACCTTCGGATGGATCATGAAACACCGGCGGTGCGTCCGCGACTACGAACGGCTGGCCGCTCATCACGAGACCTACCTGTACTGGTCGATGATCCACGTCATGGCCGCACGCATCGCCCGCTGCCGGCCCCCGGCACCCTCGGCGCCGGCCCCAGCGCCAGCCCGGCCACAGGCCGCGCCAGCACGAACTCTGAAACAAGCCGCATGAGGTTCCCAAACAGGCTCTCAGCTTGTTCTTTAACCTGCGTGGTCGCGTCGTTCTTTGAGTGTGCGTTCTCGCCG
>CAXUJF010000477.1:0-4912 GCA_964250865.1 uncultured Streptosporangiaceae bacterium | reverse complement strand
ACACGTCCTGCCGCACCGTGACCAGCCCGCCGCCCACGTCCACCGGCGTCCCGGCGGCCACGTCGGCCGTGGTGATGGCCACGTCGTCATCGGCCTGGAGCCGGATCCCACGGGCGGCAGCGGAAAAAACAGTCACGGTGAACCTCGGTTCATACGAATACGGAGACAAAACCCTCGTTCAATCAATATTTCATCCCCCCGGAGCCGGATCTTCCAGCCGGCGTCCCAGCCGGGCGCCGATCAGGGTGGCGCACTCGGCGGTGATCACGACGGCCACGCTGACCAGGGTCACCAGCGAAGACACCACGATCGGGCGGTCGTGCATCATCACCGCGTAGAACAGCCAGCACCCCGAGGACGCGCCCCGCATCGCCCAGGCCGGGATCGACACCGCGGACCGGCCGTCCCGGCGACGCGACACCGAGGTGATGGTCTGGGGCAGAGCGGAGACTAGTGACAGGCCGAACGCGAGGTAGCCGAGGTCGTCCGGCCGGGCCAGCACGGCGGTGACGACCAGGGCGCCGGTCGTGGCCGCCAGCAGCAGGGCGCGCCGGAACACCGTCAACCGGGCCGGCGCGGCCAGCACGATCGCGGCTGCGCCCGGGATGATCAGCGTGTTGCCGGGGATCTGCGGCCAGATCTGCCCTTTGATGCCGTACAGCAGCCAGGCGAAGCATCCGGCCGCCGTGAACAACCACGAGATGGCCGACACGCCCCCCAGGCCCGGGTGACGCAGGGTCCTGATCAGCTGCGGCACCACCATGCCCACGCTGAGCGCGGCGCCGATGTACCCCGCCGCGTTGGCGAACTCGTTCACCACTGACACCTATTCTGGCCATCTGTATCGATAAAGTGAGGCTTCTTTAACGATACAGCGGCCGTGCTGCCGGCGGAAGGGCGGCGATCGTGGTTAAGTCGGCTGGATCCGCATGCTGGCCGGGTACGAAGCTGAATCCGCGTCGGCTGGGTACGAACCGTGAGGGGTGAGGTCAACGTGGACCGCCCGACGATGCAGACCGTGGCTACCGCGGCCGGGGTGTCCCGGATGACGGTGTCCAACGCCTACAACCGCCCGGATCAGCTGACCGCCGAGACCCGGGAGCGGATCCTCCAGCTGGCCCGGGACCTGGGCTATCCCGGGCCGGACCCGGCGGCCCAGTCTTTGCGGCGGCGGAGCACCGGTGCCATCGCGGTCGTGCTCACCTCCCGGTTGACCGACGCCTTCACCGACCCGGGGCTGGTCATGATCCTGCACGGCATCGCCGGCCAGCTGAGCGACGCCGGCCGCGCGCTGCTGCTCGTCCCGACCACCGCGGCCGCTACGTTCCCGGTCCGGCACGCCATCGCTGACGCCTTCATCCTGTGCGACCTGGCCGCCGACGACCCGGCCGTGACCGACGCTCTGAACCGGCATATCCCGGTGGTCACCATCGGCCACCCGCGGCTGCCGGGGACGCCGCTGGTCGGGATCGACGATCAGCGGTCGGCCGCCATGGCCGCCAGCTACCTGCTCGAGCTGGGGCACCGCCGGTTCGGCCTGCTCTCCTGGCAGGACGACAATGCCGGGCCCGGTGGTCCCCAGACCCGGCCGAGCATCCCGCTCCGGTCGGCCGGATTCGCCGGCGCCCTGCGCCGGGGCGGCATCGAACCCGCCTCGATCGTGCGGCGGGAAGCGGCCAACACGGTCGAGGCCGCCACCGCGGCCATGGCCGACGTTCTGGCCCTGCCACCCGGCCAGCGCCCGACGGCCGTTTTCGCGGTCACCGACGTGCTCGCGCTCGGCGTCCTGGCCGCGGCTCAGTCCGCAGGGATAGCCGTCCCGGCCGAGTTGTCGGTCGTGGGTTTCGACAACATCGCCGCCGCGGCCAGCAGCTCACCGCCGCTGACCACGGTGGACCACCCCTTGGTCCAGCTCGGCCAGGACGCGGCCCGGCTCGCGCTGGCCCAGCTCGACGGTCAGCCCGCCCGGCCTCGCCGGCTGCGGACCGAGCTGCTGATCCGGGCCAGCACCGGGCCGGCGCCCTCCTTCACGCCGGAATGACCTTTACCCCGGCCACGCCGCCCGCCGCCGCAGCGCTTTCCGCCACTCAGGCGGAATCCTTGACGGCGCTGCAGCCGCCGTCGACCGGGATCGTCGCTCCGGTCACGTAGGACGCATCGTCCGAGGCCAGGAACGCGACCACCGCGGCCACCTCCTCCGGTTCACCGAGCCGGCCGGCTGCCGTGGCGGCCGCGCTGCGTTTCAGGTCGCCCTGGACATCGCGTTCATCGGCGTCGACGGGATCGACGCCGCGGCCGGCGCCACCGCCCACCACGAGGGCGAAGCGACTCCGGCCCCCACGCCGGCCACCCCCGAAGCGCGTCACTCGCCATGGTGCAAGTTTTTGCACACGGTAATCGGAGCCCAGCGCCAGACGCGGGAACCTTGGAGCGGCCGGGTCAGCGGTAGGTGAAGGTGGCCCAGACGACCTTGCCGGCGGCGTCGGGGGTGGTGTAGCCCCAGGTGTCGCTCAGGGCCCGGATGATGTGCAGGCCCCGGCCGGTCTCGGCGAACGAGCCGGGTGAGCGGGGGACGGGGACGGACCGGCTCGGGTCGGCGACCGCACACAGGACCCAGGGGCCGGTCTGCCGCAGGCCGAACCGGATCGGGTTCTGCAACGGCACGTCGGCCAGTTCGGGCAGCCGGGGCAGAGCGTGCCGCAGGGCGTTGGTCAGCAACTCCGAGACGACGATGGCGACGTCGTCCACCCGGGCGCCGGCTCCCCATCGGTACAGGGTGGCCACGGTGAACTCCCGGGCCGCGCAGACCAGCCCCGTGCCGGTGCCGGGGCTAGCTCCCAGGCCGCGCGTGAACTCCGGCAGGCACGACCAGCCGAGCGGCCCGGGATCGGCCGCCGACCGCCAGTCGCCGCTGGCCAGGTCGGTCATGGCCGCGGCCAGCGTTGCCCCTTCGGAGATCATTAATTTGGTACCTGTGCTCATCATCGTGGGTAGAACGCGGGCTGCGGATACGGGTAGTTGCCCTGCCGGGCGGCCTCGCGGGCGGCCATGGTCATGGCGTAGCCCCGGTTCCACAGCACGACCTGCTGCGTCGCCCGGAAAATGGTCGAACGCTGCTGGCACTGCGGGCACGTGAGCCGTCCCAGCGCGTCGATGCGCCAGCCCGCCGCGATGGCCCGGGCCCGGACGTCGGCCATCCCGAGCGCTTCCCGGTCGCCGTGCCACGAGACACAGGACCCCGGCTCCAGCTCACACCAGACCATCGGGGTCCGGAGGTCTTCCCCGATCAGCGCGCGGACGACCAGCTCAGGCTCGGCCACCGGTGCCGGGGGCGCGGGAGCAGGAGCCGCGGCGGCGGGAGTGACTGCTCCGGGAGCCGTCGGCCTGGCCGCAAACACCGGAGCCGCAGGAACGCCGGAAGCCACAGGGGCCATCCAGGCCTCGGGAGTCACCGGTCCGGCCGCATACGTCGGAGCCACTGGAGCCACTGGAGCCCAGGAAGCCCCGGAGGTCCTAGGAGCCGCGGCGGTGTCGCCGGGGGCGACAGTCACCGCGGGCTCGGCCGTGTCGGCCTCGTGGGGCCCGGAGTGGCCACCCTCAAGGTCGTAGTCACCGTAGTGCCCGTGAAACCCGTCGCCCTCGTCCAGCGCCGCTGCACCGTACGGCTCGTCCACCGCGTACGCCGGGCTGGCACCGTGAGCCTCTGCAGTCACGTGGTCAGCCTGGGACTCCGCAGTGGCCGCGGGCGCTGCCCCGTCCTGAGCCTGCGCCGCGCCGAAGGGCCGAGCCTCCGCCGGGTCGTAAGGCTCAGGTACCGCCGCGCTCAGGGGCTGGGCCGCGCTCACCGTGCCCGGGGGCTCGGCAGTGCTACTCTGCCCGACGGTCGCGGCTGGCTCAGGATCCGCGTCTTCGCGCAGGTTCGCCAGCCAGTCGTTCATCTCGGACCATTCGGTGGGACCGGGCGGGCCAGAATCGTCCGACCGCAGTTTGATCTTCATTAGAGAGCCTCCCGTTGAGTCAGGCCCGCAACGTGCCGGTGGTGAGCACGCGCGCCGCCGGGTGGGCTGGCCTCCTTCTGTGTCGGCCGCTGGCCATCTCGCCGCGTGAACTTTTTACAGTCCTGAATTTGAATAACAGAACGATAAAGTTCTGGTAGCCATTTAATTTACTTACAAAACGTAACGGTGTGGTACCTGGACAGTTCCGGTCTTTGCCTCATCCACAGGGGTGTGGAAAATAACCGCCGATTAGCCGACGAACTGGGGATTGCCGAAGTGCTCAATCCCCAGAATTTACGGCCATATGCACAGGTCTAGCGCGTTTTTACACAAGTCGTCCACAGGCTTATGCACAGCCAGATGTGATTTTTATCAAATGACAATTCCTGCGGGCTTCGGCAAATCAGGCCAACGGCGACAGGTCCAGGCCGAGGTCCAGGGCCGGGGCGGAATGGGTCAGCGCCCCCACGGCCACGTAGTCGACCCCGGTGGCGGCGACGTCGTGGGCGTGCTCCAGCCGCAGGCCACCGCTGGCTTCCAGCTTGACCGCCGGGTATCCGGCGGTCAGGGCCACGGCGGCGCGCAGCTCCGGCAGGGTCATGTTGTCCAGCAGGATCAGGCCGGCGCCGGCGTCGAGCGCCTCGCCGACCTGGTCCAGGGTGTCGCACTCGACCTCCAGCGGCAGACCGGGTGCGGCCGCCCGGACGGCCTCGATCGCCTTGGTGATGCTGCCCGCGGCGACCACGTGGTTGTCCTTGATCAGCGCGGCGTCGCCCAGACCCATCCGGTGGTTCTGGCCGCCGCCGCAGCGCACCGCGTACTTCTCCAGGACGCGCAGGCCGGGCAGCGTCTTGCGGGTGTCGCGCCGCTTCGCCGCGCGGACTTCCGCCAGGCGGGGGCCACCCCCGACGAAC
>CAXUJF010000476.1:0-4914 GCA_964250865.1 uncultured Streptosporangiaceae bacterium | reverse complement strand
GGACTGGACCGCCTGGTGGGTCTACCTGGTCGGCCCGGCCGCGGGGGCGGCGGTCGCGGTCGGCATCGCCTGGGTGCTGCGCGGCCCCGGGGGCGGGAAGTTCGGACGGCAGTCGGCCCAGGGCACGCTCGGGATCCGGTGGCGGCCCGGGCCGGTCGCTCCGCCCGCGGTGACAGCCGAGGATGAAGGAGGCAACCGATGACCCCAGCCGAGCGACGGGCCTGCGGCCGGGCCGCGCGCAAGCCCGCCCCGCGCAGCAGCCACGGCATGTTCGAGCCGGCCCCGGACCGGCCCGACCCGATCGCCCTGCTGGAGGAGCAGGCCGCCGGCCGGATCGCCGCGCTGCTGCCGATCCGGTACGGCCGGATGCTGGCCTCGCCGTTCGCCTTTCTGCGCGGCGGGGCACTGATCATGGCCAGCGACCTGGCCACCACCCCGGCGGCCGGTCTCCGGGTGCAGGCCTGCGGCGACGCCCACCTGTCGAACTTCGGCGTCTACGCCTCACCCGAACGCCGGCTGGTCTTCGACGTCAACGACTTCGACGAGACTCTGCCCGCCCCCTGGGAGTGGGACGTCAAGCGGCTGGCCACCAGCATCGAGGTGGCCGGGCGGGACACCGGGGCCAGCACCGCTCAGCGCCACCGGGCCGTGCTGGCGGCGGTGGCCCGGTACCGCACCACCATGCACCGGCTGGCCCGGCAGCCGGAGCTGGCCGTCTGGTACGCGGAGGCTGAACTGGACGAGCTGGGCACCCAGTACCAGAAGCTGATGGGCCGGCGGGAACGAAAGCTCAGCCGGGAAGACCTGACCCGGCTGCAGAACCGCGACGCCCGGCAGTCGGTCAGCAAGCTCGTGCACACGGTGCACGGTGAGCCGCGCATCGTCAGCGAGCCGCCGCTGATCGTCCCGGTGACCGACCTGCCCGGTGCGCCAGGCGCAGCCGGGTCGCGGCCCGGCATCGAGAAGATCCTGGCCGTCTACCGGCGCACGCTGCCGGCCGACCGCCAGCACCTGCTGAACCGGTTCCAGGTCGCCGACGCCGCGCTCAAGGTCGTGGGCGTGGGCAGCGTCGGGATGGGCTGCTGGATCGTCCTGCTCACCGGCCGGGACGCTTCGGACCTGCTGATCCTTCAGGTCAAGCAGGCCACGACCTCGGTGCTCAGCCGCTTCGCCGGCCCCAGCAGCTACCTCAGCCAGGGCAAACGCGCGGTGGCCGGGCAGCAGCTCATGCAGGCCACCAGCGACATCTTCCTGGGCTGGCATCCGGCTCAGCGGGGCACCGGCCCCGGGGTCGGAGACTGCTACCTCCGTCAGCTGCGGGACTTGAAGTACTCGCCGCCGGTCGAGGCCATGCGGCCAGGCATGATGCACCGCTACGGCGAACTGTGCGGGCAGGCCCTGGCCCGGGCGCATGCCCGGTCCGGGGACCAGATCGCGATCTCGGCCTACCTGGGCACCTCGGACGTCTTCGACCAGGCCGTGGCCCGGTTCGCCATCGCCTACGCCGACCAGAACGAACGCGACCACGCCGCCCTGGCCGCCGCGGTCAGCTCGGGACGGCCCGCCGCTCAGACGGACGTATGACCATGGAGGACATGTGACCCCGGAACAGCTGGCCCGGACCTACCTCGACGCCCTAGGGAGCGCTGACCTGGCTGCGATGCTCGCGCTGTTCACCGAGGACGGGCAGGTGCACTCGCCGCTGTACGGCCCGATGCCGGCCGCCATCTTCTTCCCGGAGCTTTTCGGCGCTACCACCGAGTCGCACCTCACGCTGAAGGGTTTCGCGCCGGGTGCGGCCGAGACGGGCGGCTTCCTGGTCACCTTGTGGTTCCGCTACGACTGGCTGATGGCGTCCGGGGCCTGGACCACCTTCGACGTGGTGGACGTGCTGGAACTGGCCCCGGACGGCCGGATCGCCACCTTGCGCATCATCTACGACACCGTGCTGGCCCGCCCGCTGCTCGAACAGCAGACCGGCCAGCCGTCCTGGCGCCCCGGCGATCAGCCCGGGGCTGATCAGCTGAAGTAGTGGCCCTGCTCGAGGTCCTCGATGAGGCCGGGATGGGTGGGCTTCCAGCCCAGGAGTTCCTGGGTGATCGTGCTGGAGGCAGGCATGTCCGTGCTGAGCAGGGGCACGAGCATGCCCTCGAACTCTGTGGCGGGCAGAGACCTGGCCGGCAGGTTCAGGTGCCGGCCGATGGCCTCGGCGATCTCGCGGACGGGCACGCCTTCGTCGCCGACCGCGTTGAGCACCGCACCGGCGGGCGCCTGCTCGATCGCCAGCCGGTAAAGGCTCGCGGCGTCCTGCACGTGGACGGCGGGCCAGCGGCTGGTCCCATCGCCGATGTAGCCGGAGACACCCTTGGCCCGGGCCAAGGCGATGAGCTGCGGGATGAAGCCGTGACGTTCCCCGTCGCCATGCACCGAGCGGGGCAGCATGACCAGGCCGGAGCGGACGCCCCGGTCTGCGGCCGCCAGCGCGGCCTGCATGTTGGTGATGCGGGCCGCGATGGGCCCGGCGGCGATGAGTTCATCGCGTTCGGTCGCGGGCCGTCCGGGCCTGACCAGCGTCCCGCCCGAGACCACCAGGGGCTTGCCCGAGCCGGCCCGGCCGGCGGCAAGCGTCTCGATGGCGCGGGCATCGGTTCGCGTCGCCGCCTCGGTCACGCTGGGCACGACGAAGGCCAGGTGGATGACGCCGTCGCTATCGAGGGCGCCGGCGCGCAGCACGTCAACGTCGTTCAGGTCGCCGCGCAGCACCTCGGCACCCAGACCGGCCACGGCTTGGGCGGAAGCGTTCGAGCGGGCTAGCCCGAGGACCTGGTGGCCAGCGCTGATGAGTTCGGGGACGACGGCCGAGCCGATCCAGCCGGAAGCACCGGTGACGAAGATGCGCATGAAGGTCTCCCTAATTGATGCGATCCGGTCGCATCACTCTACACCATGATGCGACTGTGTCGCATCATCTATGCTGGGCCGGTGGGCAGATGGGCACCGGACGCGCGCGAGCGCTTGGAGACCGCCGCGCTGGACCTGTTCGCGGAGAACGGGTACGAGGAAACGACCGTTGCGCAGATCGCGGATCGGGCCGGCCTGAACCGGGCCACGTTCTTCCGGCACTTCGCCGACAAGCGGGAGGTCCTGTTCGGCGGGGAAGACGTACTGGCCGGGCTGTTCGCCGACGGCATCGCCGCCGCCGCCCCGGACGCGACGCTCACTGAGTGCCTTCAGGCGGCGTTCGCGGCCGCATCGGTCGCGATGACCGCGCAGCAGCGGGCCAAGGCCGCCCAGCGCGTGCGAGTGCTCGCGGTGAACACCGAAGTGCAGGAGCGGGGCCTGCTCAAGCACGCCCGGATCGCCCGGTCGATCAGCGCCGCCCTGCGGACGCGGGGCGCAGACGAGCTGACCGCCCGGCTGGGGGCGGAAGTGGGGCTGCTCGCGTTCTCAGTCGCCGTTGAGCGCTGGCTGGGGGCCGGTCAGGAGGAACCGTTCCCGGTCCATGCCGCAGCGGCCCTTGCGGAACTGCAGGAGCGCGCGGCCGAACTGGGCGCCCCGCTCCACCTCTCCGCGCGCCTGCCTTAGATCGGCTGCCACTGGCCTTCGAACCGGTACTCGATCCGCTCGGCGTCCCAGGCGGACCGGCCGAAGTCGTCCAGCGGGGCCTGCTCGTTCTCCCCGGACGGGTCGTACAGGCGCCCGATGGCGAACGCCCGGCCGCGCTCGTCGGCCAGCCGGAAGAACCGGCCGGTGCTGAGTGCCTCCCGCACATCATCGGCCACCGCCTCGTCCGGGCCGGCCTTGCCGACCGCAGACGGCTCCGCCCCGTCGTAGCGGGCGATCAGGTCCTCGGTGATCACCCAGCAGTAGGGCGTAGTCAGCGACGAGAACTCGGCCAGCATCTCGTCCGGGACCTCGTCCGTCTCCAGCTGGTCGGTCCCGGGCGGCGCCACGGGTACGCCGATACCGCCGGTCTCAATTTCCTCTGGGGGTTCCACTGAGCCTGTCACGCCTCCTACGTATCCCTGTTCCACCGGATTATGTGTCGTTACGCTCGGGGTATGTACCTCGAATACACGGCCGTGGTCGTCGACGACTACGACCGGGCCATCGACTTCTTCGTCAACGGCCTGGGTTTCGAGCTGGCCGAGGACTCGCCGGACGTCAGCACCGTCACCGGCCGGCCCAAGCGCTGGGTCGTGGTCCGCCCGCCCGGCGCCGACACCGGCCTGCTGCTGGCCCAGGCCGAGGGCGCGGAGCAGCAAACCGGGGTCGGGCACCAGTACGCCGGCCGGGTCGGGCTCTTCCTGCGGGTCGACGACTTCGACGCGGCCTATGCGCGGATGAGCAAGTACGGCGTGGAGTTCGAGGGCGAGCCCCGCTCCGAGCGCTACGGCCAGGTCGTGGTGTTCCGCGACGTCGCCGGCAACCGCTGGGACCTGCTCGGCCCGCGCCCCTAATACTGGGCGTCCCGGTTAGGCTGCGCGGGTGAGCGCCGACGCCCAGCAGGAACAGTCCCGCCCCTCTCAAGTCCAGATCCGCCCGGCCCGCCCGGCCGACGCCGGCGTGCTGACCGACCTGATCCGGTCGGCCTACCGGGGCCAGGACAGCCGGGCGGGCTGGACCAGCGAAGCCGACCTGGTCGAGGGGGAGCGGATCAGCCGCGACCAGGTCCTGGCCATGATCAGCGGCGGCGGCTCGCTCCTGCTGGTCGGCCTGCTGGCCGGTGCGGACGCGGGCCAGCTCGTGGCCTGCTGCCAGCTCCGCAACCAGGGCGCCGGCCTGGCCTACTTCGGCACGTTCGCCGTCTCGCCGCAGGCCCAGGGCGCAGGCCTGGGCCGCCAGCTCATGGCCGAAGCCGCGCGCCAGGCCGGGGGGGGGGGGGGGGGGGCCGCGGGGGGGGGCGCGCGCGGG
>CAXUJF010000475.1:0-4943 GCA_964250865.1 uncultured Streptosporangiaceae bacterium | reverse complement strand
CCCCGACAGTGCTGGCCCCGACAGTGCTGGCGACGACTGGCCTCCGCCCGGCAGGGCGACGGGCTCAGGCATGGTGGGCGCGGTGACGGTGGGCAGGCCGTGCCGCCCGAGCTGGCCGGCGGCGAGCTGGATCGCGAGCGGCAGCCGGCCGCAGCGCTGGACCACCGCCTCGATCTGGCCGACGTCGGCGGCCTCGCCGACCCCGCTGACCTGTCGGAACAGCGTGATCGCCTCGCCGACCGGCAGGACATCCAGGGTCAGCGACCGGGCCCAGCCCAGGTCGGGCAGCCGGCGCCGGGTGGTGATCAGGATCAGGCACCGGCTCGTGACCGGCAGCAGCGGGCCGAGCTGGTCGTGCCCGGCGGCGTCGTCCAGGATGACCACGGCGGCCCGGCGGGTCAGCTGAGCCCGCCACAGCGCGGTGCGCTCGCCGATGGTTTCCGGTATCTGCGCGGCCGGGAGCGACAGCATCTGCAACAGCTGGTACAGCGCCTCGGCCGGGTCCAGCGGCGGGCGGCTCGGGTCATAGGAGTGCAGGTTGAGGTAGATCATCCCATCCGGGTACTGGTCCGCGACCGAGCGGGCCGCGCGGATGGCCAGCGTCGTCTTGCCCACGCCGGGCATGCCCTCGATGATGGCGATGCCGGGATGACCACCGGTCCGCTCGGTGAGCAGGGCCAGCTCCTGGCCGCGGCCCACGAACTCCGCCGTCTCGGGCGGCAGGGTGTCCGGCGCGGCCTGGGCCAGACGCCGCCCGGGGGGCCGGACGGCCAACCCGGGGTCCCGGCTCAGGACACGTTGGTGCAGGTCGGACAGCGCCGCCCCCGGCTCCGCACCCTGCTCCTCGATCAGGCGGCTCCGGGTCTCCCGGTACAGGCTCAGTGCGTCGGCGGGCCGGCCGCTCCGGCACAGGGCCGTCATCTGATGACCGACCAGCGTCTCATCCGCGGGGTACTGGACCAGCAGCTGGGAGAGCTCGCCGACCAGATCGGTGTGGCGGCCGAGCTCCAGCTCGCACCCGACCCGGTCGAGCAGGGCGGCCCGGCGCTCTTCCTCCAGCGCTTCCCGCATCCGGGTGGCCCAGTCGCCGCCGATCCCGGCCAGGGCCTGACCACGCCAGAGCCCGTCGGCCTCGCGCAGCAGCGCCGCGGCCGGTTCGTGGTCGCCGCTGGCGGCCAGGGTGTCCGCCTGGCGGCGGAGCCGGCGGAACTGGTGGACGTCGACCGTTTCTGGATCGACCTCGAGCAGGTAGCCCTGGGCCCGCCCGAGCAAACGCAGGTCGTCGCCGACCGCCTGCCGGAGGGAGGCCCGGAGCCGGGCCACGTAGACGGAAAGACTCTCTCTGGCCTTGGCCGGGGGCTGCGTATCCCAGAGCCGGTCAATTAAGGTCTCGGCCGGCACCAGCGCCCGCGGATTCAGCAGGAGCATGGCCAGGATAGATCGCGCCCGGGCGCGGCCAAGATCCTGCCGCCGCCCGGCCGACCAGAGCTCAATCGGCCCGAGGACCCGGAATTCCATGATCGCTCTGCATCTTCTACCGCCCGTCGGCACGTCGTAGCTGACACCAGGATCAGGATGGGCCAAACCATCCCGTTTGGGACTGATACCCGCTGTTGGCATTCTTCATCCGTATTAAATACAGAAGGAGCAGCGCGGGACAATAGCCGGAGTCAGGCCGCCCTTGCCGTGCAACTTTCACGGCAACATTGCGGCTAGGCACCCGGGCGACTCCCCGCCACCAGAAAGCCCGGCCGAGCCGGATTCATTCCTGCGAAGTAACGTCATTAATAATATTTAATCAGGTCGACCCGCCTGGAGCCTCACGCCTGGCTCGAGACAATGGCATCTCAGCCAGGAAAATTGCCCTACGGATTTGTCCGAAACCTGCCCTCTGAAGAGGCTAATGCGGTAGTTTATCTATTGAGACACTCTGCGCAGATCTCGTACTCAAGTCATCGGTAAGGGGATCGGCTCGATGAAGACTCACAACTGGATTCTGCCTGCTGGCAGACACGCGAAGATTGGCCCGGCCACACGGCTGGCGGAGTCGGTACGAGCCGATTCACCAGCCCAGACGGCCCGGGCGATGCTCATTCTGGCCCTGGTGGTGGGTGGCGGAACGGAAAGCGCCGTAACCGCCACGAGCAGCAATTACGTTGCCGCCAGCGCGCTATCCGTGCGCCCCCCGCACGCCGTCGCCCACCCCTGGTGCGTTTAAGCGCACACCAAAACGGCGCCACCCGATGTGGCGCCGTTTTAGGCGTGGCCGCCGTTATTAAATGTATGGATAATAATTGCCCGGCCGACCGGGCCCGAGAAGGGCAGGGCCGACCGGACGTCGTTAATTCCGCAGATATGCGCTGCCGTTGCCGTTGCCATTTCGATGGCCGTTGACCGCCCGCGGCGTGGGGGCTGCGGGGGTCGCGCCGGCTGGGCCAGTGGGAGCGGTGGGGCTTACGGGGCTCCTGCGATCCACCGTATTTTTTGGCGCGGTCTGGGCGGCTTCCTCGAGCGAGGCCGTTTCCTTGCGCTCCCACTCCTCGATCCCGCGCAAGATACCCTCGGTGTAAGCGCGCAGGTGCGAGCGGTAAACGCCACTGTAGGTCCGCAGATAGGCCAATTCGGCCTGGGCCGCCTGCCATTCCTCATCCGAGGGCGGGCTCGCGGCCCCGTTCAGCGCGGAGACCGCGGCGTCGCGCGCCTTGGCCTGCGCCTCTTCCATCATCCGGTCCGAATGCTGCCGGGCCTGCGACATGATCTCATCGCGGCGCTGCCGGGTCTCCTTGGTCAGGCGGCTGCTGTAGTCCCGGGCGTCGGCTACATACTTCTCCGCGGTAACCTGCGCGGTCGACAGGATGCGGACCGCGTGCACGTGGGCATCCTCCGAGCCGAACAGCACCGACTGCTCGTCACCGTCGGTCTCCCCGGCGATGATCCGGCGGCGGAGCCGCTGAACTTCCTGCCACAGCGACGTCCGCTCGTTGACCAGGCGCACGAACTCCGCCTGGACCGCGGTGAGGAAGTCCCTTACGGGCCCTTCCTCGTAGCCGCGCCGCCCCAGCCGGGAGGTCGGGAAGATGACGGTCTGCAGCTCGTCCGGGGTCATCCGGCCCCGCTCGTTGTCGAACCATGCTGTGGTCAAGGCTCGCTCCACCCGAAATCCTCGATGTGTATGTGATCGGTGGCCAGGCCCGCGGTGGCCAGTTGGGCGGCAGTGTCGCCAACCATCGTGGTCGGGCCAGCCAGGTAGGCGTCGTAGCCTGACCAGTCACCGTGCCGGGCGACGACGTCCGGCAGGTTCCCGGTCTCGCCGGGGAAGGTGGGGTCGGCCGACACCACGGGCGTGACGGTCAGCCAGGCGTACTCGGCGGCCAGCTTCTCCAGGTTCTCCAGGTCGTAGAGCCCATCGGAGGTCCGCGCGCCGAAGAACAGCTGCACCTCCGGGCTCTGCGGCAGGGCGGCGACCTGCTCGAGGATGGCCTTCAGCGGGGCCAGTCCCGTACTGCCCGCGACCATCAGCAGGTTGCGGCCGGAGGCGGGCTGGCGCAGGGTCAGAACCCCGACCGGAGGGCCGAGCCGGACCTTGCTGCCGACGATGGACGGGCTGGTCAGGGCCATGCTTACCGAGCCGCCGTCGATCAGCCGGACGTGAAACTCCAGCAATCCGTCCTGCCGCGGCGCGTTGGCCATGGAGTAGTAGCGCCACAGCCGCGGGCGGCTCGCGCACTCGATGGCCACGGACTGCCCCGGGACGTAGTCGATCCGCGGCTCCGGCTGGATCAGCAGCACGGACACGTCGAACGACCTCGGCTCGTGGGCCACCACCGTGCCGGCCCACCAGGGCGGCCGGACCTGCTCGTCCGCGCTGGCCGCCGCGGTCATGACCGAGCCGATGAGCTCGTAGGCCGCGGTCCAGTCGGCGGCCAGCTCCGGGGTCCAGGCCGGCCCGGAGAAATGCTCCAGGGTGGCCAGCAGGCTGGCCCCCACCGCGTCGTAGTGCTCGGCGATGGCGCCGAACTTGCGATGGTCCCGGCCCAGGCCCTGCAGGAACACGGTCAGGTCGTCGAGGTTGTCCACCTGGGAGACGATCTTCACCAGCGCCTTGACCAGGTGATCGCGCTGCACCGCCATCGACACGGGAAACATGTCCCGCACCTCGGGGTGCTTCAGGAACAGGTCGGCGTAGAAGAACAGCGGAAGCTCGTCACCGTGTACCGCGACATTAGCGAAGCTCTCCCGCAGCCGGGCAACATCCAACGGAGCCGCCTCTCGTGATCTCATCCTGCTTGCAGGGCAAGTCTCATGCAATTTGCGAGGCAAGACATCCGTCAGCTGACGTATGTACGAAGGGCAAGCGGCTTGGACGTCCTGGGAGGTTCCCGGGATGTGGTTGTGATTCCTAGTTGGCGGTTGTGATCGATAGGTGGCGGACGCCTCATCTGCGGATTGGCCGTGCGGTGACCCCCAGCTATGGGTGGCGGCCACCAGGTGTATGGCTGCTGGCCCAGCGAGCCGACTCACATTGGCCGCGACCTGTCTCCAGCGCCTGGCGCCGCCGCTGGTAGTTGACCAGGGGCGTGCCGGGGTCGCTGAGCTCGCGGGTGAGGCTCGCCAGCCGGTCTCGAAGCCGTGCGGGTCGGGCTGCTGCCTGGCCCCGGAGCGGGTGAGGACGGCCGGTGAGTAGACGCGCCCGCCGCTCCGGCGCCAGGGACGTCGAACAGCCACCTGGAGTCGTCGCGGAACACTGCCAGGAAGTCGGAGACGTGCTCGCGGAACCCGCCGTCGGCGGTCTGGAACCGCCTACCGGACCGTGAAAATAAGTGGCTGCCGCAGACACCGATCTGATGGGCTGCCGCTGTGATTGATCGCGATCTACCCGGCGCCGAGCTAGTGGCGTCCGGCAAGGTGGTGTACTGACCGGCCCGGTTGATGGGCGTGGCGCA
>CAXUJF010000474.1:0-4949 GCA_964250865.1 uncultured Streptosporangiaceae bacterium | reverse complement strand
CATCAACCCCATCAACCTCAGCAAGCCCATCAGACCCAATAGCCCCAGAAGGTGACCGTCGTGGCTGAGGCGGCCGCCCTCGCGGTGGAGGACCTGGTGGCCGGCTACGGCGGAGTCACCGTGCTGGAGGCCGTGTCGCTGGCCGCCCGGCCCGGCACGATCACCGCGGTGCTGGGGGCCAACGGGGCCGGCAAGACCACCCTGCTGCGCACGATCAGCGGGCTGGTCCGGCCGCGGCAGGGCCGCATTCTCATCGATGGGGCCGACCTGGCCCGCCGCCGCCCCGAGGCCATCACCCGGGTCGGCCTGGCCTACGTGCCCGAAGGCCAGGGCGTGATCACCGAGCTCACGGTGGAGGAGAACCTGCGGCTGGGCGGGCTGATCCGGCCGGGGCCAGCCCGGGCGGCGGCGCTGGCCGACGCCTACCAGCGGTTTCCGCTGCTGGCCGACCGGAAGCGGCGGCCGGCCGGCACGCTGTCCGGCGGCGAGCGGCAGATCCTGGTCATCGCCCGGGCCCTGATGGCCGCCCCTCGGGTGCTGCTACTGGACGAACCGTCGCTGGGGCTGGCCCCGCGGATGGTCAGCCAGGTCATGGACCTGGTGCGGCGGCTACGGGACGACACAGGCCTGACCGTCCTGCTGGTCGAGCAGAACGCCCGCAGCGCGCTGGCCATCGCCGACTACGGGCTTGTACTCAACCTTGGCAAGGTCGTGGCCTCCGACACCGCCGCCACCCTGTCCGCCGACGTCGCGCTGCGGCGCCACTACCTCGGGTTCTAGGAACCTCAAGCGCAAAGGAAGGCGGGCCGATGCAGGAGTTCCTGGAGTTCACCCTCGGCGGGATCGCGGTCGGCATGATCTACGCCGCGATCGCCCTGTCGCTGGTGCTGATCTGGCGTGGCACCCGGATCCTGAACTACTCCCAGGGTGGCATGGCCATGTTCACCACCTACATCGCCTGGCTGGTCATCCGGGACACCGGCAGCTACTGGGCCGGCTTCGCGGTGGCGCTGGCCGCCGGGCTGGTGCTCGGCTCGGTGCTGGAGTACACGGTGGTCCGGCGGGTCGAGAACAAGGCCCCGCTGAACGCGGTCATCGTCACCATCGGGTTGCTGATCCTGCTCGAAGGCCTGGCCGGGATCATCTACGGCGGGCAGTACCGCTCGTTCCCGGCTGCGTTCACGATCAAGGGCCTGAAGGCCGGGTCGGTCAACCTGGGCATCTCGCCCAATGACTTGTTCACCGCGGCCGCCGTGCTGGCCGCGGCGCTGATCCTGGCCCTGGTGTTCCGCTACACCTCGATCGGCCTGCGGCTGCGCGCCACGGCGTTCGCCCCGGCCGTGGCCCGGCTGCTCGGGGTCCGGATCGGCCGGGTGCTCACGCTGGGCTGGGCCCTGGCCGGGCTGTTCGGCGCGCTGGCCGGGGTGCTGGTCACCTCGTCCACGTTCCTCTACCCGAACAGCATGGACTCGATCTTCGTGCTCGGCTTCACCGCCGCGGTCATCGGCGGCCTCGACAGCCCGGTCGGCGCGGTGGTCGGCGGCATCGTGCTCGGGGTGGTGCTCAGCTACGCCGGCGGCTATCTGGGCAGCAACCTGGTCCTGGTGTACGGGCTGGCGGCCCTGGTGCTGGTCCTCATGGTCAGGCCAACCGGCCTGTTCTCCGGCGCCGCCACCCGGAGGGTGTGACGATGACGCTGGCCCGTCACCTGGGCGCGGCGCTCGTGCTCGCCGTGCTCATCGTGCTGCTGTCGATCCAGCTGAGCGCCTATCGCGACTACCAGCTGGCCGAGGTGGCCGCGTACCTGGTCGCGGTGGCCGGGCTGACTGTGCTGATCGGGCTGAGCGGCCAGATCTCCATCGGGCACGGCGCGTTCATGGCCATCGGCGGCTACACCTCGGCCCTGGTGCTCACCCACCTGGGCTGGCCGCTGGTGCTGATCTTGCTGGCCAGCGTGGTCGTCGCGGCCGCGGGAGGGGCCATCTTCGGCGTGGCCGCGGCCCGGCTGCGCGGGCCCTACCTGGCCGGGGCCACGTTGATGCTGGCCGTGGCGCTGCCTACGGTGGCCAACCAGTTCCAGAGCCAGCTCGGCGGTGACCAGGGGCTGTCGGTGGCCATCACGGCCCCCGGTTTCCTCGGGGCTACGTTCCCGCCGACCCGGTGGCAGGCCTGGGTCACCTGCGCCGCCGCCCTGATCGCGCTGATCCTGCTGGCCAACCTGAACCGCAGCCGGGTCGGCCGGAGCTGGCGGGCGGTCCGCGACGACGAGGTGGCCGCCTCACTGTCCGGCCTCAACGTGGCCCGGCTCCAGGTGCTGGCCTTCGTCGTCAGCGCGGCCTGCGCCGGTCTCGGTGGCGCCCTGCTGGCCGTGGTCACCGGCATCGTCGCCCCCGGCGCGTACACGCTGACCCTGTCCATCGCGCTGCTGACCGCGGCCGTGCTGGGCGGGCTCGGCACGCTGCCCGGCGCGCTGTGGGGCGCCCTGGTTCTGGTCCTGGTGCCGACCTACCTGACCAACGTGGGCAGCAGCCACGGCCTGTCCAGCGCGGCCAGCTCGAGCGTCCCGATCGCCGCCTACGGCGTCATCCTCATCGTCGTGATGCTGGTCTTTCCCGCTGGTATCCAGGGCGGCATTCGCCGCCTGTTCGGGTCGGCCGCGGCCGCGCCGCCCCACCGCAACGCCGTCGCGCCGGGCAGCACCGCGCCGCGTCGGCGTAACCCCTTCACCGCGCTGCGCCGGCTGGCGCAGGGTCGTGAGAACCAGGAAGAAGGCCCTCTTGAATAGATCACCCAGGGTTCCCCGGATCCGTGCCGTCGCCGGGATCGCCGGTATCACGGCCGTCGCCGTGATCGTCGCGGCCTGCAGTTCGAGCGGCTCCGGTGGTTCCGGCTCGTCTTCGTCATCCAGCGGCAAGCTGACCGCGTCCGCGCCGGGGATCACGGCGACCACGATCACGATCGGCAGCCACCAGCCGCTCACCGGCGTCGCCGCCCCCGGCTACGACGAGATCTCGCCCGCCTCCAACGCCTACTTCCAGTACGTCAACGCGCACGGCGGCATCTACGGCCGCAAAATTGTCTACAAAGTCCTCAATGACCAGTACGACCCCACCATCACCGCCACCGACGTGCACCAGCTGGTGCTCCAGGACAACGTGTTCGCGATCTTCAACGGGCTGGGTACGCCCACCCACCTGGCCGTGGTCAAGTACCTGAACAGCTCCAAGGTCCCCGATGTGTTCGTGGCCTCCGGCTGTGAGTGCTGGAACGAGACCAGCACCGCGCCGTACACCACCGGCTGGCAGATCGACTACGTGCGCGAGGGCAAGATCCTCGGCAACTACATCAAGCAGCACTTCAAGGGCCAAAAGATCGGCTACTTCTACCAGGACGACGAGTTCGGCATGGACGGGGTCAAGGGGCTGGACGATGAGATCCCCAAGTCCCAGGTCGTGGCCAGGGAGAGTTACAACCCGACCGTGACCAACGTGGCACCCCAGGTCACCGCGCTCAAGGCGGCCGGGGCCCAGGTCGTGGTCTCGTTCAGCGTGCCCGCGTTCACCGCGCTGCTCAAGCTGACCAGCCTCAAGCTGAACTTCAACCCGCAGCTGGTCGTCAGCGACGTGGGCTCGGACCCGATCACGCTGGGCGGGCTGCTCGAGGCGTTCGCCAAGCAGGGCGGCGCGACGGTGGCCGGGAACCAGCTGACCCAGGGAATTATCACCGACAGCTACCTGCCCTCGCTCGGCAGCGCCAGCAACAGCTGGATCCAGCTGTTCACCAAGATTCACAGCCAGTACCTCCCCAAGCTGCCGCTGGACGGCAACGTCGGCTTCGGCCTGGCCGTCGGGTACACGTTCGTCCAGGCCATGTTCAAGGCTGGTCGTAATTTTTTTATGCATGAGGTGTTCAACGAGATCAACACCGGCCTGCCCCAGGGCCCGTCGGTGGCGCCGTACGCCTTCTCCAAGACCAACCACGACGGCATCACCGGCGCCTACATGGCCGTGGTCAAGAACGGTGCGCTGTCGCCGGTCGGGCCGGTCCAGGTGACCGACACCAGCGCCGGGGGTGCGGTGACCACGGACAGCACCACCCCGGCGGCCGCTCCGGCCAGCGGGATACCATCGCCCTGACGTGCGAAGCTGGCCGCCCGCGATGTCTGCGGGCGGCCAGCGTGCGGTGCGGCCCCGGTCGCCGCCCACCCGCCAGCGGAACGGAGTCTCAGCGTGACCGTCGCATCCGGCCGCCGGCCGCCCGCCGGTGACGACCGGCCCCCGGGCGAGCGGCTGCTGTCGGCGGCGGAGGAACTGTTCGGCGAGCGCAGCTACCGGCGGACCAGCGTGGCCGACATCTGCGCCCGGGCGGGCATTGCCACCGGCAGCTTCTACGCCCACTACGGCTCGAAGAACGACATCTTCGCGGCCGTGGTGCGGCGGATCAACGCCGACCTGCGGGCCGCGATGCGGGCCGCGCTGGAGGACGCGCCGGAAGGCCAGCGGGACCAGGAACGGGCCGCGTTCCGCGCGTTCTTCCAGATGCTGTCCAAGCGGCCGTGGATCGACCGCATCGTGCGCGAGTCCGAGTTCGTCGACCCGGGCCTGTTCCGCGAGTACTACGAGCGGCTGGCCCGCGGGTACGCCCGCGGGGTCCGCCGGGCCCAGCTGGCCGGCGATGTGGACCCGCACTATGACCCCGAGGTCATCGCCTACGTGTACACCGGGATCGGGAACTTCGTCGGCATGCGCTGGGCCGACTGGACCGCCGGCGGCCAGGTCCCCGCCGACGTCCTGGAAGACATGCTCAGTGTCCTGGCCCGCGGCCTCCCGCCCCGCCCTAACCCGGCCTAGCGCCAGGCCGCCTAGAAGCCCGCGCGGCGGCTCAGCTCGGCCACGCCCTCGGCGCTGCCGCCCGTCCGCCCGGAGCCCCGCCGCGGCCGCCCGCAGTGC
>CAXUJF010000473.1:0-4963 GCA_964250865.1 uncultured Streptosporangiaceae bacterium | reverse complement strand
AGCCAGCCGTTCTCGCGCGCGATCTGCACGGCCTCGGCGCGGTTGCGCACGCCCAGCTTGCCCAGAATCTCCGACACGCGGTTGCGGAGGGTACCCTCGGATAGCCACACGCGCGTCGCGATCTCGGCGGTCGACAGGCCCTCGGCGCACGCGGCGAGGATCTCGCGCTCCCTGGTGGAGAGCGGACACGGGCCAGCCCTGAGCGCCCGCGCCGCGAGGGTCGGGTCGCCCACGTCCTCGCCGGCGGCGCCGCGGCGCATGGCTGCGGCGCGCGCCACCCCCCGCGCGGTCCCGCCCAGCCGCCGGCGCCGGACCCGGCGCCGGGCCACGGCTACTTCTGCTCGTAGGTGGCGACGATCGCGCCGCGGGCCAGGGTGTGGCTGAGCAGGTTGAACATCAGGAAGGCCGGGGTGGACGACGGGTCGATGTCCAGGTGGTCGACGTCGAGGGCGTGCACCACGAACTCGTAGTGGTGCGGGCCGTGGCCGGCCGGGGGCGCGGCCCCGACGTACTGGGACATGCTGGCGTCGTTGCGGAGGGTGGACGCACCGGCGGGGAGGCTGAGGCTGCCGGGCTCACCCGCGTTGGTGGGAAGCTCGGTGACCGCGGCCGGGATGTTGAACACGGCCCAGTGCCAGAACCCGCTGCGGGTCGGGGCGTCCGGGTCGTACACGGTGACCGCGAAGCTCTTGGTCCCGGCCGGGAAGTCGCTCCAGCTGAGCTGCGGGGAATGATCCTGGCCGCCAGCCCCCATGACCCCGCTCACCTGGGGCTGGGGCAGGGTGTCGCCGTGGGTGATGTCTGAGCTGGTCACGGTGAGGCTCGGAGCATCGGGGAGACCCTCGAAGGGGTTATGGGCAGAGTCCGGCATTGGACTTCCTCCGTTCGCGATGGATAGTGGAGCCAAAGGGCAGGTTACGCGGGAGACGCATGACGCACACGGCAGCCCCCGAAGGCCAGTGGGATCCGGTGAGCCCGGCCGAGGTGGCGCCGGGTCAGCCCGTGGCGGGCGCGCCTGGCCGACGCCGGCTGACCAAGGCCCGGTACAGGCGGGGCGGGACCGGGAAGAAGCCGCTGGTGCGGCGGGCGTACTCGGCGTAGCCGGGGCGCTTGGCCATGGAGCGTTCCAGCAGCCGCTTGCCGGTGCCCGCGACCAGCAGGTAGGTCATGATGGCCGGGCTGACCACGGTGAGCACGCCGGGCCAGCGCTCGGCGGTGATGAGCCACAGGCCGGTCCATACCGCGGCGTCGCCGAAGTAGTTCGGGTGCCGGGTCCATTGCCACAGGCCCTCGTCGATGACCTGGCCGTGGTGGGCCGGGTCGCGGCGGAACCGGTTCATCTGGTGGTCACCGACGGCCTCGAAGGTCAGCCCGAGCAGCCAGACGGCGAGGCCGAGCCAGCCGATCACTGAGACCGGGCCGGGCTCGGCCATGCCCACCTGCAGGGTCCCCGAGACCAGGAACAGCACGATGGCCTGCGGGACGAAGATGTACCGGACCGCGGTCAGGGTCCGGTGCCCGTCGCGGGAGGCCAGCAGGTCAATGTAGCGCTGGTCGTCGCCCTTCCCGGCGCTGCGGCGGCCGACGAAATAGCCGAGCCGCAGGGCCCAGATCGCGGTCAGGCCGAGTAGCAGGCCCTGCCGCAGCGGGTCGCCCGACCGCCCGGCCGCCACGGCGCAGGCGACCGCGGCCACCAGCAGGAACCCCAGCGGCCAGAGCGTGTCGACGATGTTGTTGCGGCGCAGCAGGTGGGCCAGCACGAACGCGGTCCCGGCCCAGACCACCACGGCCACGGCCGACCACACGAGGACGGGCCAGACGTCGTTAAAAATCATTTCTGGCGGCGGTGACTGGCTACCGCGGCCAGCAGTTCCAGTGCGGCCCAGCCCGCCGCGACCCCGGCGACCTTGGCCCGCTGCCCGGCCGGGACCACGCGGGCGAACCAGGCCGCGTCGGCACCGTCGGACAGCACCCGGGCCGCGGTCAGCACGTTCATGGGGTAACCGGCCGGCGCGCCGGCCAGGGCGGCGGCCATGGACGCGTCGCGGGTGCCGATGGGCCGGGTCCGCGCGGCCCCCGCGGGCGGCCCGCGGCCGGCGGGGGTGGTCCGGCGGCAGGGCTTGGCCAAGATCTCGGGACGGATGGTGATGGCCACGCTGTAGGCGGTGGTCAGCACGGCGACCGCGCGGGACGGCCAGCCGTCCTGCCAGCGGAAATACTGGATTTTCATGATGGCAGGCCACTACCCAGCGGGCCGGGAAACATGTTTCAGCCGCATTGACCCCAGGCGCCAGGCGGCGGTGATGAGGCCGACGTGGGAGAAGGCCTGCGGGTAGTTGCCGCGCAGGGCGCCGGTGGCCGGATCGCCGCCCTCGGCCAGCAGGCCCAGGTCGTTGGCGTACCGGCCGGCCCGCCCGAACCACTCCCGGGCCCGGTCGACCGCGCCGCCGAGGGCCAGGCCCTCCACCAGCCAGTAGGTGCAGATGCCGAAGCCCATCGGGTCGTCGCGCCAGCGGCGGACCAGGCCGTCCCCGCCCAGCTCGCGCTCGATGGCCTCGATCGTGGCCCACATCCGGTCGTCGGTGGCGGGCAGGAAGCCCACGATCGGCATCAGCAGCACCGACGCGTCCAGCTCGGCCGACCCGAACGCGCCGGTGTAGGCCTTGGCCTGGTCGTTCCAGCCCTGGGCCAGGATCTCGGCCCGGATGCGCTCGCGGGTCCGGGCCCAGCTCTCCGGCTTGGCCCCCGGGCCGAGTCGCGGGGCCAGGGCCACGGCCCGGTCCAGCGCCACCCAGCACATGAGCTTGGACGAGAGGTAGTGCCGGTGCCGGTCGCGGGCCTCCCACATGCCCGCGTCCGGATCTGCCCAGGTGGCGGCGGCGCGATCGGCCAGCGCGACCAGCATCTCGCGCACGGCCGGGTCGGGTACGCCCAGCTGGTCGCGGAGCTGGTGGGCGGCGTCCAGCACCTCGCCGGGAACATCGAGCTGCTCCTGGCGCCAGGCCGCGTTGCCCACCCGGACCGGGCCACGGCCACCGAAGCCGGGCAGGTGCTCCAGTTCGTGCTCGTTCAGGTCGCGCTCACCCTCGGCCCCGTACATGATCTGGATGTGGCGGCCGTCCAGGTGCCCGGCCGCGTCCGAGATCCAGCCGAACAGCCGGTCGGCCTCGTCCGGGCAGGCGGCCACCCACAGGGCCCGGACGGTCAGGCTCAGGTCGCGCAGCCAGGCGAAGCGGTAGTCGAAGGTCAGCGGCTCGCCCGCTCCCCCGTCGTCGTCGGTCGCCCCGGGATGCTCGGGGATGGAGGTGGTGGCCGCGGCCAGCACGGTGCCCGACGGCTGGTAGGTCAGGCCCTGCAGGACCAGCGCGCTGTGCCGGACCGCGTCCCGGTAAGGACCCTCGTAGGTGTGGTGCAGGGCGGCCAGCGAGCGCCAGGCCGCGGTGGTGTCCTCGACCGTGGGCAGCAGCGCCGACGGGGCGGGCGCCTGGCTCGGCGCGGCCGGCTGATAGGTCAAGCGGAAGTCGATGCGTTCCCTGGCCTGGACCCGGAACCGGGCGGGGGCCCGGCCGGGCTCGCGGTCCGGCTCGTAGTCCAGCCGGACCGGGGTGGTCAGCGTGAGCGTCACCGGGCCACCGCGGGCCCGCACGCCGTCCGGGCGCAGAGCCAGGTGCGGGACGGTGAGGCCGTACTCCATCCGGGGCGCGAAGTCGGTGACCAGCTCGACCGAGCCGCGCAGCCCTTCGATCGTCCGGATCAGCACGTGCGGGCTGCGCAGCCCGAGCTGGTGACCCCGGACCCCGGGCTCGGTGGCCAGCGCGTCGGTGACCGCCACCTCGCCGTCGCCGGTGCTGAACACGGTCCGCAGGACCAGCGAGTCCGGCAGGTAAGCCCGGCGGACCTGGTGCGGGGCGGCCGGGTGCAGCGACCAGTGGCCCGCGTCCGGGCCCAGCAGCCGCCCGAACACCGACGGCGAGTCGAACCGCGGCACGCACCACCAGTCCACCGACCCATGGCGGCTGACCAGGGCGGCCGACTGGCAGTCCGACAAGAATCCGTACTCCCCGATGTCTGACACCAGTCCGGGCTACCCCGGCCGGGGCCAGACATGCCCGTGACCTGCGCCGGGCTGAGTCAGCCCGGTGGATCATGCGGGCTCAGGCGGGTCAGGCAGGCTCGATGCCGTGGCTGGCCAGCAGCTTGCGCAGGCTCATCACGGCGTCGGCGTCCAGGTCCTTGGCGCTTCCGTGCCGGTGCAGCACCTCGGTCTCGCCGCCCAGGGTCACGGCCAGGTTGCCGTGCCGCTCCTCGATGTCCCCGACCGCGCCCAGCAGCCCGATGACGTCCTGCCACTCGACGTTGTGGCTCACCGGGTGGGCGAAGATCTTGTTCAGCGTGTCGCGGTGGTTGTTGCTCAGGTCTGGGGCGGGCATGCAGTTACCTCCGGTCCGGGTATCACTTCCGTGATCCTATGGGGCCAGGAACGCCACGAGGTCGCCCAGAGCGGGCTCGTAGCCGTCGGTCGTGTCGACCTCGACCGAGGGAGCTGCTGGAGCTACCCGCTGGAAGGCACGCAGGCGGGCCAGGTATTCGTCGGCGTCGGCCGGGCCGGGGTCGGGGTGGGCCCGGCGGTGCGGGTTCTCCGCGCTGCGGCGCAGGCTGCGCTGGAGCGCCACTTCCGGGTCCACCGTGCAGTGGACGACGCGGATCCGGGCCAAAGGCTGGAGCGGCTCCAGGCCGGGGCGCCAGAGGCGGTCCTGGAAAGCGGCTTCGGCCACGGTGGTGACGCCGGCGCGAAGCAATACTTCCAGGACGCTGAAGAACACGGGGTTGGTGCGGCGGGACAGCTCGCCATCGAGCCCGGGCTCAAAGGTGGGGGTGGCGGGCACCATGCCTTCTTTGATCTCGTCGCGACAGATGGCCGGGCACCCGATGGCGCGGGCGAGCCTGCGGGCCAGCGTGGTCT
>CAXUJF010000472.1:0-4964 GCA_964250865.1 uncultured Streptosporangiaceae bacterium | reverse complement strand
GCGGCGGCGGGGGGGGGGGCGGGGGGGGGGGGGCGGGGGGGGGGGCGGGCCGGCCGGACGCGGGACAGACTGCGCGGCCCGGGGCCGGCTCACGCGGCCTCGGTCGTCATCGGCGGGAACGAAGCGCGGACCTGCCGCACCCTGCCTGCTGTATTCCGGCATGCCTGCGCTTCGCCCTCCTGTCCTGGTCCTGGCATCGGAGTTCTCACGTCCATTGTGACGCGTGCACGAGCGGATCCTGGTCGCTGATTTCGGGCGATTCCGTGCCCGTTTTTACTCCCGCTGGGGTAATCGGCTCGGCCAGCTCCTCGAAGGGCTCGTCGATCGGCTCGTCGAGTGGCTGGTCAGGTGGGGGCGCCAGCTCGGCCGCGGACAGCCCGCGCGCCACCTCCTCCACCGGGGCGGGCGAGGTCAGCTCCGCGTCGATCACCCCGAGCTGACTGAGCCGCCGCGCGCTGACCAGGACCCGGCTCTCCAGCGAGCCGACCGTCTGGTTGTAGGCCTGGACCGTCCGGGTCAGGCTGCGCCCGAGCTGGTCGACGTTGCGGCCCAGGCCCGCGATCCGGTTGTGCAGCTCGCGGCCCAGGTCGAAGACGGCCCGTGCGTTGTGCGACAGGGCGTCCTGCTGCCAGGCGTACTGCGCCGTCCGCAGCATCGAGACCAGCGTGGTCGGCGTGGCGATGTGCACCCGGCGGCTCATCGCGTGCTCCAGCAGGCCCGGGTCCCGCTCCAGCGCCGGGGCCAGGAACGCCTCGCCCGGGATGAACAGCACCACGAACTCCGGGGCCGGGCTGAGCGCGGTCCAGTACGCCTTGGCTGCCAGCTGGTCCACGTGCTGGCGGACGTGCCGGGCGTGCGCCTCCAGCCGGGCTTCGCGGACGGACTCGTCGCCGGTTTCCACCGCTTCCAGGTAAGCGGCCAGCGACACCTTGGAGTCGACCACGATGTTCTTGCCGCCGGCCAGCCGCACCACCATGTCCGGCCGCTGCCCGCCGGTCTCCCCGGTCGTCACCACCTGCTCGTCGAAGTCGCAGTGCGCGGCCATCCCGGCCAGTTCGGCCACCCGCCGCAGCTGGAGCTCGCCCCAGCGCCCCCGGGCCTCCGGCCGTCGCAGCGCGGTGACCAGCGCTTGCGTCGAGGTGCGCAGCTGCTCCGTGGTGTGCCGGCTGATGTTGACCTGCTCGGCCAGGGCGGCGTGCGAGGCGCGGCGGGCCGAGTCCGACTCGTGCAGCTGGGCCTCCAGCCGGGTCAGCGTGTCCTTGAGCGGCTCGACCAGGTGCTCGACCGCGGCCCGGCGGTTCTCCAGCTCCCCGGCCGCCTTGACGTTCTCGGCCCGCAGCCGGCCCTCGGCGATCTCCAGGAACCGGGCCGTGGACGCGTCCAGGGCCTGCGCGGACAAGCTCCGGAACCGTTCCGCCAGCTGACCGTCGACCAGTGCGGCCCGCTCCTCGGCCGCGTGAGCGCGCTCGGTGGCCGCCGCGAGACGGCGTCCCGCGTACAGGTATCCGATCGCCGCCCCGATGATCATCCCCAGGATCAGCCCGGCAATCAGCATGATCGCGCTCATGTGGCCCAATTTTGGCAGCTACCACGGACAATGCCGCCGTGACACGCGGGCGGGGTTCACGTGCCCTTCATTTAACAGACTCCCTTCCCGCTGGGCCGGCGGGCCGCTGGGATGCGCCGAGCGGTGGGCCCGAGCGCCTAAACTCACGGCCGTGAGTTTGTCCATTGGCATCGTCGGGCTCCCGAACGTCGGCAAGTCCACTCTGTTCAACGCGCTGACCCGAGCGGGCGCGCTGGCCTCGAACTATCCGTTCGCGACCATCGAGCCGAACGTCGGCATCGTCGGCGTGCCCGATTCCCGGCTGGCCGAGCTGTCCCGGCTGTACGACTCGGCCCGCGTCGTGCCCGCCACCGTGCGGTTCGTCGACATCGCCGGGCTGGTCCGCGGGGCGGCGGAGGGGCAGGGCCTGGGCAACCAGTTCCTGGGCCACATCCGCGAGACCGACGCGATCTGCCAGGTGGTGCGGGTCTTCAGCGATCCCGACGTCAGCCACGTCGATGGTGATGTGTCGCCGGAGCGGGACATCGAGACCGTGATCACCGAGCTGATCCTGGCCGACCTGCAGACGCTGGAGAAGGCCGCTCCCCGGCTGGCCAAGGAGAACAAGTTCGGCAAGGACGCCGACAAGGCCCGCACGGCCGACGCGGCCGCCCGCGCGCAGCAACTGCTCGACTCCGGCACCACCTTGTTCGCCGGTGCGGCCCAGGCCGGGATCGACCTCGCCGACCTGCGCGAGCTCCAGCTGCTGACGGCCAAGCCGTTCATCTACGTGTTCAACGTCGACTCCGACGAGCTGGCCGACGATGCGCTGCGCGACCGGCTGGCCAAGCTGGTCGCTCCGGCCGAGGCCGTTTTCCTCGACGCCAAGACCGAGGCCGATCTGGCTGAGCTGCCGGAGGACGAGGCCGCCGAGCTGCTGGCCGAGTTCGGCCTGGGTGAGCCGGGCCTGGCCCAGCTGGCCCGGGTCGGTTTCTCCACGCTCGGGCTGCAGACGTTCCTGACCGCCGGTCCCAAGGAGACCCGGGCCTGGACCATCCCGGTCGGCGCGACCGCGCCCGAGGCGGCCGGGGTCATCCACACCGACTTCCAGCGCGGCTTCATCAAGGCCGAGATCGTCTCCTACGACGACCTGATCGCGGCTGGCTCGGTCGCCGCCGCCCGCGCCGTGGGCAAGGCCCGCATCGAAGGCAAGGACTACGTGATGCGCGACGGTGACGTGGTGGAGTTCCGCTTCAACGTGTAGTCATGATCCGTTCCAAGATCACGGCGTCGCGGGACTGCCGGCTGTCCGCATTACCCAACAAATCGCATCATTGAGAGCATCAGATGATGCGAATTCAGATGCGGAGGCCTTGATGAGGACCACGGTGACCATCGATGACGAGCTCTTGGCCCGCGCGACTGAATTGACCGGCATCACGGAGAGGTCCGCGCTCTTGCGTGACGGGCTGGAAACCCTGATCCGGGTGGAGAGCGCCAGACGCCTGGCCGCCCTGGGCGGCTCGGACAGTCACGCAACTGCGGCGCCACGTCGACGGGACGGCGCCAAGTGATCCTGGTCGATACTTCGATCTGGATCGACCACTTCCATGCCCCCGAGCCTTCGCTCGTTACGTTCCTCCGTGACAACTTGGTTGGATGTCATCGTGCTGTGATCGAGGAACTGGCGCTTGGGGCGATCAAGCAACGCGACCGTGTGCTGGTCCTCCTGGAGAACCTGGAGCGGTTCCCGATCTTGACGCATGAGGAAGTAATGGCGCTCGTGGACCGGCGTCAGCTGTGGGGGCGTGGACTGAGTGCGGCGGGTGTCCACCTGCTCGGCTCCGTCATGCTGGTCAGCGGAGCACGGCTGTGGACGCGTGACAAGCGGCTGCTCGCGGCATGTCGGGACGGCGGAGCCGCTTACGTCGAAGAGGCTTGAGGTGGCGCCGGGTCCGCCCTGCGGGCCAGCGCGGCTGGTGGCATGAACCAGACCGCTGCCTGCGCCGTTCAGATGAGAAGCGGCTGTACCTGGGCAAGCTCCGGGTTCCCGCCGCCGGATCCGGTTGTCGATCGTTACACCTTGGCGTAACTCCTTGCCGAAGTCATATTTCGAACCTATGATCGAACGTATCAGTTCATTCGAATAATTGTACTAAGAGAAGCGGGGTTCCATGCATGGCAGCCGCTGGGTGATGCCCGCAGCCGGCCGTTGCGTGGTATTCGCGGCCAGGCTCCGGGCCGGGGCGCTGCGCGCACCTGCGTCGCCGACCGTCGGCGTGCCGGTATATACGTCTGTGCGGGGCGGCTCATTAACGGCCACGGTGCACGCCAGCCCGCGTCGCAACACAGGTCCCAGCGCCACCGTTTTCGGCACGTTCGTGCAGGTCAGGCGGCCATTGCAATGGACTGCCGGGCATTTCGCCGCAAACGTCTAAGCGCAGGACTTACAGTTACTGTTAAGGGCGTCGGTGTTTCCTGTGCATCGCCTGATGCTGGGCAATTGATCGATTTTGATCGCAGGTCAAGTCAGCCGAACAATGCCTCCCCGGCCAGGTTTTTATAGCGCACAATGGGCGTTAAGATCGCCGGAGCAGACTGTGCCCGGCAGGACAGCCCAACGCGGAGTGGGCGGAGGTGTGATGGTTCGCGGTTCGGGCGTTGACGACCCAGCGCGGTCAACTGCGTACGCTGATGCCCCCGAGACGGGCAGTGGCGGGCCCGGCAAACGGCCGCGCCGCACGTGGAACGGCGGCGGCGGACGGTGGTTCGTCTGGACGGTGCGCGCCGTCCTTTGGGCTGTTCTGCTCATAATCGGGTATCGGGGAATTATGGCGATCGTCCTCAACGAGACCCCGGCCTCGCGTTCGGGCACGTCGACCGGCCCTTCGACCGGCGGCGCGGCTAGCACGTTCCCGGTGACACTGGCCGACGCCTACGCCCTGCAGTTCGGCTCGATCTTCCTGAACTTTTCCCCGGCCACCGCTGACCAGCGGGCTCGCCAGCTGGCCGCGTTCGTGCCCAGCTCGATCAGCGGAGCCGACCCCCAGCTGGGCTGGAACGGGTCCGGCACGCTGAAGCTGGACTCCGAGCAGGTGGCCAGCACCGCAGTCCACGACAATCATCGCGCCGTGGTCACCCTGCTGGCGTCGGTCAACGGCCAGCTGATGGAGCTGGGCGTCCCGATCTACACCGCCAACGGTGCGCTGGCTGTGTCCGGCGACCCGGCCTGGCTGCCGGCCCCGGCCCCGGCGGGCCCGGGCCTTTCTTCCCCTACTGCACGGCAATCGCCCGGTTCGGCTGGTCGGTGGGCGCGGGGGGCGTGGCCGCCGTCGCGTTCCCGGCGCGCCGGTTGTTGCCGGGCGTGGACCCCATCCCGCCCGCGCTGGTGTCAAGGGCCGGGTGGTTGTGCCACATG
>CAXUJF010000471.1:449-4970 GCA_964250865.1 uncultured Streptosporangiaceae bacterium | reverse complement strand
GCCCCGGCTGCCGTTCGCGCACGCGCACGAGCCGTCCCGGGCCAACCTGCGCGACGGCCGCCGGAACTGCGGCACGCTGGAGACCGTGCTGTGGCGGCAGTGGGAATCGGCCACGTACGTACCGGACGAGGCCGTGCTGGCCGTCGACCGGCTGGCCGAGCTGCCCCAGCAGATCAAGGACAAGCTCGTCGCGGGCCTGGACGGCATCTTCGTCGGGCCGGGCGGCGTGCCCCAGCTGGACGACATGACCGCGCTCAGCGGCGTTCCGCTGCCGTCCGGCCGCGCCACCTGGGACGCGTGCGCAGGCGCGTACGGGGAACGGAAGATCGTGGTCGGCACCCGGCCGTCACCCACCCCGGACGTGATGCTTCATGAGGTCGGGCACGCGCTCGACGACATCGATGCCGCGGCCGGCAAGTGGCAGTCCGACTCGGCCGAGTTCCAAATGCTTTACGATCAGTGCCAGCCGCACCTGGCTAGCGACTTTCACAAGCAGCGGGGCGGCCTCGGCCGCAAGGAGTTCTTCGCGGACGCGTTCGCCGCGATCGCCTCGCGGCAGCGGCCCGCCCTGGTGGACATGCTCGGCGGCAACACCCGGACGGCGCTGAACGTGATGCTCTACTTCAACCGGCGTTACGGCATCTAGGTGAGCGTGAAATGTTCGTCATACGGCTACCGAACGGGAACCTGCGGGTTCCGGAGACCGCCATCGGCCACGACGGCCGGGTCATCGGCAACGCCTACGTGGAGATCGGGCCGCAGGACGCGGACTACGCGCGGCTGGCCGCCCAGGCGCTGACCGAGGACGAGGTGGCGCGGCGCCGGGCCCAGTGGCGGGACGGCGACGAGGCGCTGCAGCGTGAGTTCGCGGAGTTCGCCCGGCAGAACGCCGACTATCGCTGGTCCGACTCCGACGGAGATGCGGACCCCGCGTAGGACACCGCGGCCTGAGCATGCTCGACGCGGGTTTGCGGGTGAACCCCCTCCGCTCACCGGATGCGGCGAGCGGGCTGGACGTTGGCCTTGCGGCCGGCCATGTGACGCGGGACAGTCACGAAGCCGGCCGCAGAGGCGTTGCATCAGCGACGCTACATAACTGAGTGACCCTCAGCCGATGGCTCTTGTTCGCCGCGAAGCAGGGCACGAACCTCTGATTCCCGGAAACGCCGGTGCCCCCCAGGCGTTCGGATACTCGTGATTCGACCGGATGCAGCCCACCGCGTAACGGTCTTCGGGTCGACCCGGAAGAGAGCTGCAACCTCTCCAGGTGTTAGTAGCCGCTCGTTGTTGCCGTCCAAAGTAGTCCCCTCCCATTAATGTCCCGCCGGCTCATGGATCTGAGCCTGACCTAAGTTTGGCGACTAACGAGTGCTTTCTGCCTAGATTTCGGAAAATTAGAGCGACCTGATTATTCTGCGTGGCCGGGGCCTTACTGTGGCGACATGGGTCCCGTGGTATCCGATGCTGAGATCAAGGCCGCCGCGGCCCGCCTGCGCGGTGTTGTCGTAGCTACGCCGCTTGTGCCTTTTCCTGCGGCTGGGCCACTGATGATCAAGCCTGAGTCGTTGCAGCCGACTGGGGCGTTCAAGCTCCGTGGCGCCTACAACGCGATCAGTGTGCTGCCCGGGGCGCAGCGGCGGCGCGGGGTGGTGGCCCACTCCAGCGGCAACCACGGGCACGCCGTGGCCTACGCGGCCCGGCTGCTCGGCGTCCGGGCCGTGGTCGTGGTGCCGGGAACGGCGCCGGCCATCAAGACCGACGCGATCATCGCCAATGGGGCCGAGCTGGTCACCGTGGCCCCGACCATGGCCGCCCGGATGACCGCGGTCCGCGACTTGGTCGACCAGCACGGTTACGCCTTCATCCCGCCGTTCGACGACCCGAACGTGATCGCGGGACAGGGCACCATCGGCCTGGAGATCATGGCCAGCCAGCCGGACACCGACCTCATCCTGGTGCCGGTCAGCGGCGGCGGCCTGATCGCCGGCGTCGCGGCCGGGGCCCGGTCGGTCAACCCGGACGTCACCGTGGTGGGTGTGGAGCCGGATCAGGCCGCCGACGCGCAGGAATCGCTGCGCACGGGGGAGCGGGTCGCCTGGCCCGCCAGCTTGGTCCAGCGCACGGTGGCCGACGCGCTCCGGGTGGAGCAGGTCGGGGAGTTGCCGTTCGCGCTCATGCGCCAGTACGTGGCCGGCATCGTGACCGTGACCGACGAGCAGCTGCTGGCCGCGGTGGGCGAGCTGGCCCTCGGCGCGCGCCTGGTGGCCGAGCCGGGTGGTGCCGCCGCCGTGGCGGCCTGGCGGTTCTGCCGGGACGAGCTGCCCGCCGCGCGGCGGCCGGTGGCCGTACTGTCCGGCGGCAACATCGAGCCGGCCCTGCTGGCCCAGGTCATTGCGGGGGGCGCGGCCACACCCGCGCCCGCCAGGCACTAACCTGGCTGTGTCATGCGTAATGCCATGTTCTACACCGTGTCCCGGCTGCTGCTGTTCATCGTCGTCCTGCTGGTGCTCGACCTGGTCGGCGCCCGGGGCCTGCTGCTGATCGCGCTGGCCCTGCTGATCAGCGGGCTCCTCAGCTACGTCCTGCTGTCCCGGCAGCGCAACTCCATGGCCAGCTCGCTGTCCGGCCGGCTCGGGGCCAGGACCCGCCGGACGCAGAGCTTCCGCGAGCGGCTGAACGAGGGGACCCGGGCCGAGGACACCGACGACGAGTCGGTCCCAGTCAGCCCGGCACAGGCCAGTCCGCCGTCGGCCGGCGACCGCGCCTAGCGCCCCCGGTTCGCGTCCGCCAGCCAGCCACCGGCGACCAGCAGCTCCAGCACGGCGTCCACCGCAGCCGTCCGGCTCACGGTCGCGGTGTCCAGCACCAGGTCGGCGTCCCGCGGCTCCTCGTACGGGTCCGATATCCCGGTGAAGTTGCTGATCAGGCCGGCGCGGGCCTTCGCGTACAGGCCCTTGCGGTCCCGCGCCTCGCACACTTCCAGCGGCGTGGACACGTGCACGAGCAGGAAGTCGCCGGCCACGGTGGCCATCTCCCGTACCTGCTCACGGGCGGACGCGTACGGCGCGATCGGGGCGCAGATGGCGATGCCGCCGTGCCGGGCGATCTCCGCCGCCACGTAGCCGATGCGGACGATGTTGAGGTCCCGGTCGGCGCGGGAGAAGGTCAGCCCGGCGGACAGCAGGCGGCGCACCCGGTCCCCGTCGAGCAGTGACACGGTGCGGTCGCCGCTCTCGCTCAGCGCATCCCGCAGGTCCCGGGCCACGGTGGACTTGCCCGAGCCGGACAGCCCGGTGAAGAAGATCACCAGCCCCCGCTGGTCCCGGGGCGGCCGGGCCAGCCGCAGCTCGTGGGCCACGGCTTCGGGGGTGTACCAGGTGGGCAGCGACTCGCCCCGGTCGAGCAGGGCGGTCAGCTCGTCGTGGGTCAGCTCGCTCTGCTCGGCCCCCGGCTCGATCAGCGACAGCGGCCGCCACACCTCTGACCGGGGGTCGTAGGCCCAGTCGCCGGCCGAGATGATCGGGATGGGCAGGCCCGGCAGTTGCAGCGGGCCGTTCCTGGAGTTGCCGGGGCGACCGGTGAGCATGACGTCGGGCGCGTCGGACGGGTCGACCAGCAGGTGCGTCGCCCCGTACGCGGCGGCGACCACGGCGCGGGCGCGCAGCTCGACGCTGGGGCCGCCCTCCCGGGGTGGCAACGGCACCGGGACCACCGTGGTGCCTGCGGGCAGGTTCTGGGTGGCGGCCAGCACGGCCCGCACCAGCGCGTCCGGCCGGACCACCACGTCGGCCGGGCCGGCCACCAGCGGCAGCAGCAGCAACCGGGCCTTCATCTGGTCGGCCAGGTGGCGGAGCTGCCCGATCTGCCGGCGGTGCAGCGCGCCCCGGGTGACGGCGGCCAGCACAACGGTCTTATCGGCGGACACAATGGTGTTACCGGCAGACACAATGGTGTTACCGGCAGACACTGTGCCGTCGCCCTGCTTGGCCAGCTCCGCGCGCACCTCGGCCGGCCGCCGGCGCAACCGCCGGAACGGGCCGTGCTCGGGCTCGCGCAACGGGGTCACCGGGCCGGCCAGCCGCCAGCCGGACAGGGCCTGCTCGCCGTAGCTGTAACCCCGGATCGGCAGCTGCTCGGTGATCTGCAGGACGGCCAGCGGTGTGCCCTCCTGATCCTGCAGGACCAGGTGGCTGGCCCCGGCCGGTACCGCATCCTCGGGCACCTCCAGGGTGACCGGGATGGGCCACGGCGTGCCATCGGCCAGCGTGCCGCGCTCGGCCATCGCGGCCAGGTCGGCCGAGGTCATGAAGCCCTGCAGGGGCTCGAAAGCCCCGATGGTCAGCAGCTCGAGGTCCGCGAGCTGCGCCTCGCCGGGTGTCCACGCGGGCCAGCCGGCCAGCTCACTGGGAAGTCCCGCCCACGCTTCCGCGCCCACGTCTGCCTCTCTCCTGCCACGTCGATTTCGGTGAGCGGAGACCAGCGAGCCGCATCAGCGTCTCCCCGTCACCGGCCGTCTCGCGG
>CAXUJF010000471.1:0-439 GCA_964250865.1 uncultured Streptosporangiaceae bacterium | reverse complement strand
CCCCGCCCCGCCGCGGCCCCCCCCCCCCGGCCGGGGGGGGGGCCCCCCCCCCCCCCCGGGGGGGGCCCCCCACAGTCTTCTGCCGTCTAACCATACGGACGACTGCGCCCCAGCGGTGGCCGTAACGTCAGTGTTCGTCCGCGTGGCAATCCTCGCCGGCCCGGTGACGTGCAGCAAGGCTCCAGGCCAGCCAGGGCAGGCCAGGCTCAGACCAGGCGGGCGGAGCCGTCCTCGGGCTTGCGGATCACGTACAGCAGCTCGTCGTGCGCGTCGGTCCGGTGGTCCCCGCTCAGCCATCCGACCAGCATCCGGGTGGCCCGCAGCGCGGCCGCGAGCCGCACGGGCCGGTCCGGCCGGGTCCGGGCGGTCTCCCGCCGGGTGATGACCAGGCCGTGCGCGGCGGCGTCGGTCGGCAGTAGTGCGTCCAGGTACAGCCGCG
>CAXUJF010000470.1:0-4970 GCA_964250865.1 uncultured Streptosporangiaceae bacterium | reverse complement strand
GGCCACACCGACCGCCGAAGCATGCCCCGCGCCCGCCGCGCCGCCACCCGCAGCCCCGAAGGCCCCGGCCACTCCCGCCGACGCCACCCCGTCGGCGGCGAATCCGGACTCGGACTGCCGCGGCAGCACCGGCGCGTAGGACGTCGGGGTGTAGCCGCCCGCGCTCATCGACCCATCGGGCAGGGGCCCGATCGCGCCCAGCATCCGGGCCGCCGTGGCCGCGTCCGGGCGCTCGGCCGGGTCGCGGCGCAACAAGCCGTCGATCACCGCGCCCAGTCCGGCCGCGATCGGAGCCGTCGGCGGGTCGGTGTTGATGATGGCCGACATCGTGGTGATCGCGCCGCCGGCCCGGTCGAACGGCCCGTGGCCCTCCACCGCCGCGTACAGCGTCGCCCCCAGCGACCACAGATCGGACGCGGGCGTGGCCACGTTGCCCTGGATCCGTTCCGGTGCGGTGAACCCGGGGGAGCCCATGACCATCCCGGTCTGGGTCAGCCGCGGGTCACCCTGGAACGTGGCGATGCCGAAGTCGGTGAGCACCGCCCGGCCGTTCTCGGTCAGCATCACGTTGCTCGGCTTGACGTCCCGGTGCAGCACGCCAGCTGCGTGCGCGGTGGCCAGCGCGGCCAGCAGCTGGCGCCCGGCGTCGGCCGCGCGCGGTGGCGACAGCGGGCCGTCCTGGGCGATGATCTGGTCCAGCGAGCGGGCGTGCACCAGCTCCATGACGATCCACGGGCAGCCGTCTTCTTCGGCCACGTCGTACACCGTGACCAGACCCGGATGGCTGAGCCGGGCGGCGGTCCGCGCCTCACGGTGGGTCCGCTGGTACGCCTTGGCCCGCTCTTCTTCTGGCAGGCCTTCGCTGATGCGAAGCTCTTTGACCGCGACCTCGCGGTCCAGGACCTCGTCCCAGCCGCACCACACCGTGCCCATCGCACCCCGTCCGATGGGCTCCTTCAGGCGGTAGCGCCCCGCTATGACGCGCCCCGTGCCCGCCATAGAGTGCATAGCGGGACCCTACACGGGATCGGCGCTTAGATCCCTTGGTTGCCGGTGAGAGTTCTCTGGGAATTAGGTGACCAGCGGGACGCCAGTTACCCGGCCCGCACCCCGCTCGCGGCGCCTCGGTGCAAACCTTTGCCCCGGCCGCCCGACAGCCAGCCGCCGACCGCCCGGAACGGCGTTCTACTCCGGCGGGCGGCGGCCGATGCTCAGCGCCGGCCCGGACGGGTCAGCGAAGAAGTCGTTGCCCTTGTCGTCCACGATGATGAAGGCCGGGAAGTCCTGCACCTCGATCTTCCACACCGCCTCCATGCCGAGCTCCGGGTACTCCAGCACCTCGACGTGGGTGATGCAGTCCTGGGCCAGCCGGGCCGCGGCCCCGCCGATCGAGCCGAGGTAGAAGCCGCCGTGCTGGCGGCAGGCCTCGGTCACCGCGGCCGACCGGTTGCCCTTGGCCAGCATGATGAACGACCCACCCGCGGCCTGGAACTTGTCCACGTAGGAGTCCATCCGGCCCGCCGTGGTCGGCCCGAACGAGCCGGAGGCGTAGCCGTCCGGCGTCTTGGCCGGGCCGGCGTAGTACACCGCGTGGTCACGCAGGTAGCCGGGCATCGGCTCGCCCGCGTCCAGCCGCTCGGCGATCTTGGCGTGGGCGATGTCCCTGGCCACCACCAGCGGCCCGGACAACGACAGCCGGGTCCGGATCGGGTACCTGGTCAGCTCGGCCCGGATCTCGTCCATCGGCCGGTTCAGGTCGATCCGCACCACGTCCGCCGCCGCGTCGGCCTCGGTCGGGTCGGGCAGGTACTGGGCCGGGTCGGTCTCCAACTGCTCCAGGAACACCCCCTCGGGGGTGATCTTGCCCAGGGCCTGCCGGTCGGCCGAGCAGGACACCGCGATGGCGATGGGCAGCGACGCGCCGTGCCGGGGCAGCCGGATGACCCGAGCGTCGTGGCAGAAGTACTTGCCGCCGAACTGGGCCCCGATCCCGATCCGGCGGGTCAGCTCCAGCACCTGCTGCTCGAGCTCGAGGTCGCGGAAGCCGTGCCCCAGCACCGAGCCTTCCTTGGGCAGGCTGTCCAGGTACCGGGCCGAGGCGTACTTCGCCGTCTTGAGGGCGAACTCGGCGCTGGTGCCGCCGATCACGATGGCCAGGTGGTACGGCGGGCAGGCGGCCGTGCCCAGCGAGCGGATCTTCTCCTCCAGGAACTCCAGCAGCCGGTCCGGGTTCAGCACCGCCTTGGTCTGCTGGTAAAGGAAGGACTTGTTGGCTGAGCCGCCGCCCTTGGCCATGAACAGGAACTTGTAGGCGTTGCCGTCGGTGGCGTACAGCTCGATCTGCGCGGGCAGGTTGCTGCCGGTGTTCTTCTCTTCCCACATGGTCAGCGGGGCCATCTGGGAGTACCGCAGGTTCAGCGTGGTATAGGCGTCGTACACCCCGCGCGCGATGTGCTCCTCATCACCACCCGGGGTGAGCACGTGCTGGCCGCGCTTGCCCATCACGATCGCGGTCCCGGTGTCCTGGCACATCGGCAGTACCCCGCCCGCGGCCACGCAGGCATTCTTCAGCAGGTCCCGCGCCACGTAACGGTCGTTGGGGCTAGCCTCGGGATCATCAAGGATGGAACGGAGCTGGCTCAGGTGGCCCGGCCGCAGCAGGTGCGCGATGTCGTGCATCGCGGTGCTGGTCAGCAGGGTCAGAGCCTGCGGCTCAACCTCTGTGAACGTGGTGCCGAACGCCTCCCGGGTGCGGACGCCTTCCGTGCTCAGCAGCCGGTAGGTGGTGTCGTCGTCACCAAGGGACAGCAGGTCCGAGTAGCCGAATTCGGGCATGGGTCCAGGATCCTCACCAGTTGATCGTCGTCACGCAATAGCTTAGGCCGCTGGTGAGGGCCACGCGCCGGTCACAATGACGGACTTATCGCACGCTTGTTCGCTCGCGCAGGGCCGGCATCTCGTTAAGATTTGTCGCGCGGCAAACGTTGGCCATGGTTTCTTAAGCACTGCTGATTGAGCACGGTTGATGGAGCACGCTGGCACGGGGAGCGGAGGACCTGCGAGTGAGTACGGTAGAAGCGGCCGCCGGGGCGGCGCAGACGCTGTCGGCCCGGCGCGAGGAGATCGCGCGCGACTGGGCCAGCCTGCCCCTGTTCACCGCGGTCTACGGGGGCCAGCAGGACGAGGCGTTCGCGGCGGCCATCCGGCTGGTCGAGGCCATGGTCGAGCTGGCCGGATCCGGGCGGGCCGACGACGTCCAGGCGCCCAGCTTCGCCGTCGTCCGGGACGTGCTGTCCCGCATCACGTCGGACCGGCTACGGTCCGGCGGTGACCTGCAGCAGGTCATGGACGAGATCGGGCAGCTCTGGATCCCGCTGACCGAGATGTTCGACAGCCACCCGGGGGCCGCCATGGTGCCCGCCGAGCTGCTGGCGGTGACCGAGCTGATCGGTTCGCTGCGGGTGGCCGCGGTGGTCGTGCTGCTCAGCGAGAGCGACGAGGTGGTGGCCCGGCAGCGGCAGGAGCTGATGGAGATCTCCACTCCGGTCATCCGGCTGTGGGAGGGCATCGTCGCGGTCCCGCTGATCGGCACGCTGGACAGCATCCGCAGCCAGGTGGTGATGGAGAGCCTGCTGACCGGCATCGTCGACGAGCAGGCCGCGGTGGCGATCCTGGACATCACCGGGGTGCCCATGGTGGACACCCTGGTCGCGCAGCACCTGATGAAGACGGCGATGGCGGTCCAGCTGATGGGGGCCGAGTGCGTGATCAGCGGCATCCGCCCGCAGATCGCGCAGACGATCGTGCACCTGGGCATCGACCTGCGGGAGATCACCACCCGGGCCACCTTGTCCGACGCGCTGAAGTACGGGCTGGCCCGGACCGGCGTGACGCTGGGAGCCGACGGCTGACGTGGACCGCATCCCCATCCTCCGGCTGGGATCCGTCCTGATCGTCAGCGTTCAGGGCGACCTGGCCGATGCCGTGGCCGTGGCCCTGCGCCACGACGTGGGCGCCGCCGTGTCCTCCGGCGGGGTCACCGGCGTCATCCTGGATGTGTCCGGGGTGGCGATCGTCGACTCCTACCTGGGCCGGGTGCTGACCGAGATCGCGGCCGACTGCTCGTTGCTGGGTGCGAGCACGGTCGTGGCGGGTATCAAACCGGCGGTGGCCATGACCCTGGTGGAGATGGGACTTCGGCTGGACGGGGCACGCACCGCCCGGTCCCTGGAGGCGGCCGTGGCCATGCTCGGCACGGACGTCGCCCCCACCGCGATCTTCGGGAGCGGGCCATGAGCGTGAGCACCGCGCCGGCCGCGCTGCCGGTGCGCAGCGACGTGGACCTGATCGCCGTGCGCGAGGCCGCCCGGACCGCCGCCGCCGACGCCGCTTTCAGCCTGGTCAACCAGACCAAGCTGGTCACCGCGGTGAGCGAGCTGGCCCGCAACGCGGTGGTGCACGGCGGCGGTGGCGAGGTAAGTATCGACGCCGTGCAGCAGGGATCGCTGCGCGGCGTCCGGGTGGTCGTGACCGACCAGGGCCCGGGCATCGAGGACATCGCGCAGGCCCTGACCGACGGGCACACCACCGGGCGCGGCCTCGGCCTCGGGCTGGGCGGGGCCAAGCGGCTGGTCAACAACGACTTCACCATCGAGTCGGCCCCGGGCCGGGGCACCACGGTCACCATCGCCATGTGGGCCACGCCCGGCCTGACGTCGATCCAGGCCCGGTTGCCGGTCCGGTCATGACCACCGGCTTCGCCGTCACGGCGGGCTGGGATCTGCCGGTCGCGCACCCCAGCCACGTGCACGCCGCGGTGGCCATGGCTGACGCCGCCGCCGCGCACGCCGGGCTGACCCCGGCCGATCGGGCCAGCTGCGCGCTGATCGCTACCGAGCTGGCCACCAACCTGGCCCGGCACGCCCGCGACGGCCAGCTCGTGGCCAGCGCGACCGAACCCGGCCCGGCCG
>CAXUJF010000469.1:0-4981 GCA_964250865.1 uncultured Streptosporangiaceae bacterium | reverse complement strand
CCGCGCTGGGTGTGGCCGAGGCCGCGCCGCTCGCGCTGGCTGTGGCCCCGGCGGTGGCCGCGGACTGCTGGATCGTGGTGTTCGAGGGACCGCCGGTGAACGCCAGCACGGCGCCCAGGACCAAACCCAGCGCCATCGGGATGGCGAGAGGTATCGCAATCCGCGCCGCCCGGCTCCGTGGCCGGCGGCGCCATGCAGGCCTATGCCCAGTGCGCATTCAAATCCACCTCTATATCGCTTGGATGAGCTCCCGGGCGACACGTTAGACCCGGAGCGGGTGCGTTAGCGGCGGAATTTAAATCGGTAATATGTGCGCCTCGGCTGAGCGTTTCCGCTAGCGCTAGCTGTGCAAATTATTGCCAGAATCTAACGTCTGGTCGCCCGTGGACCGGGTCTGGTATCGCGTCGTTAGATAAATTCAGCCGCTAGTGAGATACGCGGCGGGCGTAAATCTTTCGGCTTTATTACCGGTGGCTAGTTAGCGCTTGAGCTGCTGGGCCACCCGCAGCGCCTGGTTCATCGGGACGGCGTAGCTGGTGACGTCGGCCCCGTGGGCCGAGCCAGACAGATCGATCCCGACCACCTGCCCCGACAGGTTGACCAGCGGGCCGCCCGCGCTCTGCCCCGCAAACACCTGGGCCGAGGTCGTTATCAGGCCGGTGATCCGGCGGCCGCCGATGGTCGTGGCCGCGCCGGTGCTGCTCACGTTGCCCACGGCCAGAGTGAACGCCTCACCACTCGCATTGGTGCTGACCGAGGTGGCCGCCGCGCCCACGGCGAAGCCGGCCGAGTTGCCCACGGCCACCGGCGTGAAGCTCGAGCCCCCCTGGACCTGTAGCAGGGCCAGGTCGCGGACCGGGTCGGAACCAGCCACTTCGGCCCGGTAGGCGTGGCCGGACGGCAGGACCCGGACGGTGATCGCGCCGCCGCCGCTGACGATCTGGCTGCTGGTCATCAGCAGACCGGACCGGGTGAGCACGACGTCCGACCCGGACCCGTGCGCCGACGTGATCCGGCCCAGGCCGGGCACCGCGGTTAGGTGGCCGCGGCGGCGACGTACGCGCCGATAATGAGCGCCGGCGTATCCTGGTGCCCTTTGCCGGGCCGCTATTGTCTGGCTCAGAGTCAGCTGGCTTGTCGGGGTTGGTCACATCGTCGCGTGCGTCCACGCGCCATATTCCTCGGATTTATTTCATGCGGGCTCTGTCTTCCGGAATTCACCTACCGTAACCGGCAATCACGGAGTGATAAACTGTAGTTGATCAGGTGCCTCGGGCGGGGGAACAGATGGTCGCAGAATCGGCCCGTCACCGGCCGCCGAATGTGCTCCGGCCGCTGGTGGGGTGGTACTCGGGTTACCGGGAGGTGGATGCGCCGCCGGCCCGGCACCGCGGTCTGCCGTCACCGTGGCTGACGCTGATCGTCACCCTGGACGACCCGCTGACCATCAGCGAGCACCCCGACCCGCGCCAGCCCGCCAGCGCGCACCAGGTCCTGGTCGGAGGGCTGCACACCACGCCCGCTCTGGTCACGCACGACGGCCGCCAGTCCGGGATCCAGCTCGGCCTGACCCCGCTGGGGGCCCGGCTCCTGCTCGGCCTGCCCGCCGGGGACCTGGCCACCCTGGACCTGGAAGGGGATGAGGTGCTCGGCCGGTTCGCCGCCGAACTGCAGGACCGGGTGCGCGCCGCGGGCACCTGGGCCGACCAGTTCGCGCTGCTCGACGGGCTGCTGGCCACCCGGGCCGGGCTGACCGGGGCCATCCCGCCGGGCCTGCAGCCGCTACCATCGTTCTCCCGGCATACCGGGCCGATGGACGCCCGCCACCTGATCGCGCCGGAGGTGACGCACGCCTGGCGGACCCTGCTTGCGACGCGTGGTGCGGTGTCGGTGGCCGATCTGGCTGAGGAAACCGGCTGGTCGGCCCGCCACCTGGACAACCGGTTCCGGGCCGAGATCGGGCTGACCCCGAAGGCGGCGGCCCGGGTGATCCGGTTCGACCGGGCCCGCCGGATGCTGATGCGCCGGGTCAGCCAGGGCGATCCGCCCGCGCTGGCCGACCTGGCCGTGGCCGGCGGTTACTACGACCAGGCCCATCTGGCCCGGGAGTTCCGCGGCCTGGCCGGCTGCCCGCCGAGCCGCTGGCTGGCCGAGGAGTTCCGAAACGTCCAAGGCGGGGACCCTGCCCACCGGGAAGGATCGCGGTCATGACGGATCTAACTCCAGCACCCCAGGTATGGCCGACCCTCCGCGCCCGTGACGCCCTCGGGCTGATCAGGTTCCTGGTGGAGGCGTTCGGCTTCGAGGAGACCGTGGTCTACGCCGACGGCGACCAGGTCCACCACGCCCAGCTGTCCTGGCCCGAAGGCGGCGGGATCATGCTCGGCTCGGAACGGCCCAGCGATGGCGACCAGTGGCCGCTGAAGGCGGGCAGCTTCGGCGCCTACGTGGTCACCGGCCAGCCGGACGAACTGTTCGCCCGGGCCACCGCGGCCGGGGCCGAGGTCCTGATGGACCTGCACGACACCGACTACGGCTCCCGCGATTTTGCTGTCCGTGATCCCGAGGGCAACCGGTGGTCGTTCGGCACCTACCGGGGCGAGCCCCGCAAGGGCGACGGCAACAGTAGTTAAGGCACGATCGCCGGCCCGTAACACCGCCCGAATTCAGCGGCACCGCGTTACGGGCCGGCTGTCGTTATCCCAGGTGAGTCCCTATTGTAGTAACTAGGTGTAGCCAAGACCATCACTCTCAGTGCATGATGGACTATGTCGCGCCAGCATGTTCTGCTGTACGTGCGCGTCCCAGAGTCGAGACCGCGACCAGCAACGGATATCGCGAGAAAAGGTGGGAACATGCCAACCCGATTCCTCCCCACCAGCGGACGAATCCTGGTAGGTATCGACGGTTCGCCGGCATCGGTCGCTGCGGTGCGCTGGGCCGGCCGAGAGGCGCAGCTGCGGGGCATGCGGGTGCATGTGGTCCACGTCCGGGACCAGCGGCTGCCGACTCCGCACTACGCGCCCCAGCCGCGGGCCGGTGAGCCCGGCGAGGCCGGGCCGGCCGCGGGGGAGACCCTGCAGGCGGTCGTGCGCGAAGCCCTCGGTACCCAGCCGTCCGCCGGTGTGCAGGTCGAACTGGCCGACGGGCTGCCCGCCCGGGTGCTCATCGACCGGTCGGTCGGAGCCGAGATGCTCGTGCTCGGCAGTACCAGCCGCGGCCAGTCCACCGGGCCCGCCGCTCCGCCCGTCCAGCCCCGGACCCCGCTCGGCCCGGTGGCGCGGGATTGCCTGCACGCCGCGCCCTGCCCGGTGGTGGTGGTCCGGTCCAGCGACGTACCCGCAGGTGAACCAGGCGAACGAGAGGCTGTGCACGCCTGACGGTCAGCTCCGGTGGCCCGTCCACCGCGGTGCGACCGTTCGCCAGCCCGTGTCCCAGGCCTGCATCCGCCGCCGCTCCAGCAGGTGGTGCGCGACCGCCTCCGCCGCTATCAGCAGGGCCAGCATGCACAGCCCGGCCAGCGCGATGGACATGAAGACGTTGCCCACGATCTCGGAGTGCCCCGGCGGCGGGTCGACGAAGTCCCCGGCCTCGTCCACCCAGGTCCGCACCAGGCTGTCCCGCTTCGCGCCCACTGGGGCCAGCACGTCGCCGGTACGGACCGGGCCGTCCGGGGCGACCCAGCGGGCCGGGACCCACGCCACCTGGGCCCCGGCGTAGGGGTCGGGTTCGCCGATGGTGGGGGCGGGTTCCAGCAGGATGGCCGAGACCGAGTGGGTGGCCGCGTCCTGCGCCCGGACCTGGGTCACCGCGGAGTGATAGGCCCACCGGCCGGCCAGCAGGGCCACCGCCGGGACCACGGTCAAGATCAGTACGACCAGGCCCAGCCGGACCGCGGTCTCGGCCCGGTCGATGCCCCGGCGCAGCGGATTACGGTCCAGGCCCAGCCTGCGGACCCCGCGGACCAGTCGTTGGTGCATCGCGCCCAGCGAACGACAGCTCGTCACGGCTTCCTCCGGTGCGCATCCGGCGCTCGTAGGAGGACTCTAAGCGGTCGCCGGCACCAACTGGGACCAGATCCGGTGATGACCATGGTCAGCACCGTACTGGGGCCAGCTTGAGCCAGCCGCTCCGCACTCAGTTGTCGCTAGCTCAGGCGCTGACCACCGGCTGGCGCAGTTCGGGGAAGTTCGCATCCATGCCCGTGATCCGCATGATCTTGGCGATGCCGGGCCGCGTGCCGGTCAGCCGCAGCTGGCGTCCGGCCGTGCGTGCGCGGTCGGCCATTCCGGCCAGAGCCCGCAGCCCCCGGGCGTCGCAGAACGACAAGCCGGTCAGGTCCACTTCGATCGGGCCGCTGCTGCGCGCGATGACCTTGGTCACGTACTCCAGCGCGGCGTCCGTGGTGGCCGCGTCGAGTTCACCGCGGATCACCGCCGTCGCGTGTCCGTCGGGGTAGATCCGGTGGGTGAGCCCAAGCGCCGCCGCACTCTCGGCCTCGGCCGGCCCCCGGCCGACCGGTACTGTCCGCTTCAACAACGTCAATCCCCTCCCAGGTCTGGCAAACCGCCAGTGACAGGTCATACCCTCCCGGTAACCCCGAAGCCGAGGCCAGTGCCCGATGCCCCCATTACGGCGAGCCCATGGTCCCGACCTACGCAGTGAGGCCCAAAACGGCGCTAACAGTAGATCCAGCCCACGCTGGGAAGATGTCCCGATTTTCCTGAACAATCGATCAGCGTAGGGCCAAATGTTGTTTTTGGCACGGAAGTTTCCCGTGTCGTGTCCGGTCATGACCGGCTCCCGCTGCCCGCGAACGGCCTGGACCGCACCAGTCCCAGCCGCCGGTGGTACTCATCCGCGCTGGGTTCGCCCGTCGCGTACCGGCGAGCCAGCGTATCCTCGGCCGATTCGGCCCGGCGTGGGTCCTCCGGCGGCCACGGCCCCGGCGGTCCACCCGGCCCGCCTGGGCCCCCGGGCC
>CAXUJF010000468.1:0-4998 GCA_964250865.1 uncultured Streptosporangiaceae bacterium | reverse complement strand
GCGGAGAACCGGATCGGGTTCCGCACGGTGGGGATGTCGCCGGCCAGGGCGACCGGCTCGAGGCCGAGGCTCTCGGCCAGCTCGACGCCGCCCTTGACGTCATTGATCGGCCCGCAGGCGATACCGGCCCCGGACAGCAGGCCGAACCATTCCTGCGCGGACCGGGCCGCCAGCCGTTCCAGCAGCAGCGGCCGCAGCTCCTCCCGGTTGACGTTGCGCAGCCCGACCGAGCTGAACCGCTCGTCGTCGGCCAGCTCGGGGACGCCCAGCACCTCGGCCACCCGGCGGAACTGGCGGTCGTTACCGGCCGCGATGATCAGGTCGCCGTCGCCGGTGGCCAGCGGCTCGTACGGGAACAGGCTCAGGTGGGCGTTGCCCATCCGGTGCGGGATGACCCCGCCGGCCACGTAGGCCGACGTCTGGTTGACCATGGCCGACAGCGCGCTGGAGAGCAGGTTGGTCTCGATGTGCTGGCCCTGCCCGGTCTGGTCGCGGTGGTGCAGCGCGGCCAGGATGCCGAGGGCCGAGTGCAGCCCGGTGAACACGTCGAACACCGAGATGCCGGACCGGAACGGCGGGGTGTCCGGCCCGCCGGTCAGGCTCATCAGCCCGGACACGCCCTGGGCCAGGATGTCGTAACCGGGCAGTGCCGCGCCCTTGCCCGCGCCGAACCCGCTGATCGAGCAGTAGATGACGGCGGGGTTGCGGGCCGCGACGCTGTCGTAGTCCAGGCCGAAGCGCTTCAGGCCGCCGGGCTTGAAGTTCTGGATGAAGATGTCGGCCCGGTCGGCCAGCTCGTGGGCCACCGCGTTGTCGCCCTCGTCGGCCAGGTCCAGGGCGATCGACCGCTTGTTGCGGTTGACCCCGAGGAAGTAGGTGCCGACATCGCCGCGCCGGGGTGGCACCCACTCCCGGGTGTCGTCGCCGGACGGGCTCTCGACCTTGATAACGTCGGCGCCGAGGTCGGCCAGCATCATCGTCGCGTACGGCCCGGCCAGCACCCGGGAGAAGTCGGCGACCAGGAGGCCGGACAGTGGGCCCTGTTGCTGGGGCCCGTTGGCGTTTTCGTTGGTTACCACCGGCGCGCATGCTCCTTTGACCGCTAGACGGACACTTGTCCGCCAATCTGCCCGGCCGCTGTCGATGATGACAAGTCGGGGCTGTCTTTAGCTGGATTGTCTCTGGCTGGCGGTTCGGTGTGCGGGCGGGCCTGCCACAGCGCCCAGTCGGCGGAGACCTCGCTGGCCGCCCGGATCAGCCGGGGCAGGTACTCGTCGATCAGCGTGGCCCGGCTGGTCTCGGCCGCGTGCACGGTCACGTTCATGGCCGCCTGCACCTCGCCGTCGCCGTCGCGGACCGGCACGGCCACCGAGCGGATGCCGGGCGCGAGTTCCTCATCGGCCAGGGCCCAGCCGCGGGCCCGGACCGTGCGCAGTTCGTCCTCGAGCGCGTTGGCGTCCCGCGCCGGGACCGGCGGCAGGCCGGAACGGCTCGGCTCGGCCAGCGTGGCCGCCAGCGCGCCGGGGTCCAGCGCGGCCAGCAGCACCTTGCCCTGGGAGGTCTGCAAGGCCGGGAACCGGGTGCCGATCACCACCCGCAGCGTGATGATCTTGGGCACCGAGACGCGGGCCACGTAGACGACGTCGGAACCGTCCAGCTGGGCCAGCGAGGAGGACTCACCGGTCTGCGCGACCAGCGCCTCCAGGTGCGGCTGGGCCATCTCCCACAGGCCGAGTGACCCGACGTAGGCCATGCCCAGGGTGAGGACCTTCGGGGTGAGCGTGAACCGGCCCTCGTCCAGCCGCACGAAGCCGAGCTCGGCCAGGGTGAGCAGCAGCCGCCGGGCCGTCGGGCGGGCCAGGCCGGTGCGGTCGGCGATCTCGGTCAGGCTCATCCGCGGGTGCCGGTCGTCGAAGCAGGCCAGCACGTCCAGGCCGCGCGCCAGGGCCTCGACGAAGTCCGGCCCGGTGCCCCGTCCGGCCATGCGCACCTCCCGGCGGCGAGTTGCCCTTTTCGCTATGGTCGCACAGCTAGCCTCCGATAAACGGACAACTGTACGCTGGCGCGGGTACGGCGAGCAGAGGAGATGGTCCATGGCGGAACTGGTCGCGATCCTGGCCACCACGCACCACCCGTTCTACTACGCCACGAGCAAGCTGCCGCCGGAGCAGGCGCCGCCGTTCGCGGCCGAGTGGGTGCGCAAGGTGGAGGCCTACCGCGAGACGCTGGCCCGGGCCCGCCCGGACGTCCTGGTCATGGTCGGCTCGGACCACTTCCACCAGCTGTGGCTGGACAACATGCCGCAGTTCCTGGTGGGCAAGGCGCCGTTCTACGACGCCAACTACTACAACGAAGAGCGGGAGTTCGGGCTGCCCAAGCTGCTGCTGACCGGCCACGAGGAGCTGTCCGCGCACATCCTGCGGGCCGGGCTGGACGCGGGCTTCGACTTCGCCTTCTCCAACGAGCTGCGGGTCGATCACTCGATCACGTGCCCGATCTTCACCGTGCGGCCGCAGAACGACCTGCCGATCGTGCCGATCTACACGAACATCTTCGCGCCGCCGCTCCCCCGGCCGGAACGGTTCGTCAAGCTGGGCCAGACGCTGCGGGAGATCATCGACGCCTGGCCCAGCCAGCTCCGGGTCGCGGTCATCGGGACCGGGCACCTGTCGCTGGAGCTGGGCGGCCCGCGGCAGTTCGGCGAGCACGGGCCCGACCCGGCGTTCGACGCGCAGGCGGTCGAGTGGATCGGTAACGGCGACATCGACGGCTGCCTGGCCAACGTGACCCTGGACAGCCTGCACTCCCCCGGCAACGCCACCCACGGGTTCATGGACTTCATGCTGATGATGGGGGTCGCGGGCTACAGCAAGGCCGACTACGTGGACAACCTGGACCTGTTCCACACCATGGAGGCCTACTTCACCTGGTACCCGAACGGGCTTCCGGCGGCGGCGGGGACCTCGGCATGAGCAAGTACCTGGTGGACAAGTTCCTGTTCATGATCGACCGGGACCCGGCGCTGGTGGAGCGGTACCGGGACGACCCGGCGGGCACGGTGGCCTGGTGGGAGGCCGAGCAGGCCAACCAGCTCCTGCACTGCATCGCCGGTGAGGCCACCACCTGGCTGTCGTTCACCGAGGAGGAACGGGACGCGCTGGCCGTGCAGGACCACGTGGCCCTGTTCCAGCTGGGGGCGCACCCGTTCCTGACCCTGACCCTGTGGATCGCGATGTTCGAGCGCGACTACACCGAGCCGCTCGGCATGCAGCGTGACTACGGGGTCCGGCTGTCGCACTTCAACCTGCCCTACCCGGACATCACCACCTAGGGCTGGTGCGGCCGGGACGTCAGCGCATGCGCGGCAGGGTGACGGCCCAGAACAGCAGGGCGAGCAGGGACAGCACCCCGCCGGTGATGGTCACGGCGGTCCAGCCGCCCACGGACCACAGCAGCGAGGCGGCCAGCGAGCCGAGGGCCGCGCCCACGAAGTTGCCGGCTATGTAGGCGGTGTTGACCCGGCTGCGCGCCTCGTCGGACAGGGCGAAGGCCCGGGTCTGGTTCAGGATCCGCTGCGCCTGGGTGCCCACATCCAGCACCACCACTCCCACCAGCAACCAGCCCAGCGAGACCCGGCCCAGCTCGCTGAACACCCAGGCCAGCACGGTGATGACCCAGGACACGCCGGTAGCCGCGTTCGACCAGCCCTTGTCGTGCAGCCGACCCGCCCCCTGCGCGGCCAGCGTGCCGACCAGCCCGGCCAGGCCGAACAAGCCGATGACGGTGGTCGAGTAGTGGTAGTGCCGGTCGCTGAGCAGGAGCGTCAGCGCGGTCCAGAACAACGTGAACGTGGCCATGCTGACCAAGCCGAGCGCCATCAGGATGCGCAGCCGGGCCTCGTGCCGGACCAGCACCGCCACCGAGCGGAGCAGCGACCCGTAGCCGGCGGTGGTCTTGGGCGGCAGCGTGGGAGCCAGCCGCCCGAGCAAGGCGGCCAGCACCACCATGAGGCCAGCGGCGATCGCGAACACCGACCGCCAGCCCGCCAGCCCGGCGATCAGGCCGCCAAGGATCCGGGCCCCCAGGATGCCGGTCAGCAGGCCGCTGACCACGATGCCGAGCACCCGGCCGCGGTCGCTGTCGTCGGTCAGATCCCCGGCGAACGGAGTGAGGATCTGGCCGGAGACGGTGGTCACCCCGACCAGCACCATGGCCACCGCGAGCACGGCGAAGGTGGGCGCCGCGGCGCACAGGGCCAGGGCCAGAGCCGAGACGCCCATCATCAGCGGGATCAGCCGGCGCCGGTTACGGACGTCGCCGAGCGGGACGATCAGCACGATCCCGGCCGCGTAGCCGACCTGGGTGGCGGTGACCAGCAGCCCCGCGGTCGCACTGCTGACGTGCAACGAGGTCGCGATGACGGCCAGCAGGGGCTGGACGTAATAGAGGTTGCCGACTGCGGCTCCGCCCGCCACCGCGAACAGCACCGTCAGCGTCCGGGTCATCCGTTGCGGCGGCGGGCTGATGAGGGTGTCGAAGGTTCAGCCCGCCGAGGAGACCGTGCTGGTCAAAACGGGGCTGGTCAAGGTGGCGGCGAGCTCAGCGTTGCCGGTGGCGAACGCGGCCCAGCCGGCCGGGGTCGCGGCCAGGCCGGGCTCGGCCGTGGCCCGGTCGGGGCAGGGCCGCTGGGACCACTGGCACAGCCGGCCGGCCCGGACGCCGAAGTGCACCAGCATCCCGCCGGCCCAGCCGTACACGTCGAGGTCCCCCGGATCCATGCTGGTCACCCGCTGCGGGCCCGAGATCCAGCCGAGCGATTCGATCTCGGTCTGGACCCGGGCGGCGAACTCGAACGCGAGCCCGGCGGCCGCCCGGTCGCGGAGCACTTCTAGTTCGGCGCGGGCCTGCGCGACCGCGGCCGGCTGCTGGCTCAGCACGGCGGCCAAGAGGTCCAGGTCCGCTTCCCGGGCGGCGAGGTCATGACCACGGGCCCGGGCC
>CAXUJF010000467.1:0-5011 GCA_964250865.1 uncultured Streptosporangiaceae bacterium | reverse complement strand
CGCCTTCGAAATACGTGACCGCCGCGTGGCGGAAGCCGTCCTCGTCCTGGTGCGTCAGGATGTGATCTACCCAGTGAGGGACGCGGGCGAGCAGCGCAGGGTCATCGGTGAGGACGGCCAGCGGGAGGAACCCGTCCAGCCAGTACGGCCCGCGCTCCCAGCCCTCGGCGTCGCCACCCCGCCCGACCACGCACGTCACCGCGAATCCTGGGCCACCGACAACTCCAACCCCTGGGCCCTCCCCGCCGACTGCGTCCTCCCGCTCATCGAAGGTCCCTAGCTGGCTGCTGATCTAACCTTCGTGCGGCACGTTAGGCCTGGTCACCGGGACGAGGGAGAGAATCTCGTCCAGCCACTTGAAGTCGTCAGGGTTCGTGGTGAAGAGCGGAAGGCCGACCGCGATGGCTGTAGCGGCGATCATCAGGTCTGTCGCCCGGCGGCGCGGCTTCCGGCCCGCGGCGACGACGGCCGCTGTCACCCTCCCGTGAATTCTGGCCGCCTCCGCGTCGAACGGGATCGGGTCGAACTCATTCTCAGCTCGCTGCAGGACGTCGAGGCGCCGGGCGCGCTCGGCATGCTCCTCGTACACGGTCTGTTCGGACGATGGCCGCACTTCATGTAGGCCTGCGGACAGCTCAGCCAAAGTGATGGCGCTGATCGCCATCTCGTCGGGGAGTTCCTCGGGAAGAATCCAACGCCGCAAGATGACGATATTGGTGTCGAGCAAGCCCTGCCTGGGCTCGTCACCGGTCATAAGCGCCGGTCGCGTCGTGATCGGCGGCAGCCTCTTGGTCGGCGCGGAACGCGTCGAGGTCGAGAGGGGCAGCACCGTGCGACATCGCGACGAACTCGGCCTTCGGAACGAACCGTCGGCGCCCGCGCAGTGGAATCAGCTCGCCGATGCGATATCCATCTCGTGTGACCGTGAACGAGTGCCCATGCTCAACAGCGTCCATAATCTCCCGCGACCGGGTTCGCAGATCGCGCTGTGTGATCTCCGGCTGATTGCTCACAAGACAAAGGTAGCACCAGGTGCTACCCTGCGGCACATACCTGCGGATCGTCGTCGTTTCGTCAAACGCCAGCGTCGGGCCTCAGGTCCCGGTATTCAGGAAGACCTTTTAACAAATGCTGTTGAAACTCTTCCCGAATCCGAACTACCCCGGACTGCGAAGCCCTACGGGGCTGGTGTGACGAGAGCGCCGGGCGAACAGTCTCGCCCCAAGCGCCGCCGCCTCAGGCAAACAGGCCGTCGCCCCAGTACTGGCCCTTGCTCACGCCGGGCGGGCAGGCGAACACTCCGCTGCCGGTGTGCTGGATGTACTCGTTCAGCGAGTCGGCACCCAGGGAGTTCTGCAGCTTGATGAACTGGGACGGGTTCTTCATGAACGCGATGAAGAACAGGCCGCCCAGCAGCGTGCCCCGTTGCGGATCGATGCCGTCGGTGAACGAGTAACCGCGCCGCAGGATGCGGGTCCCGCCGTTGTGCTCGAAGCTGGCCAGCCGGACATGCGCGTCCGCCGGGATGGCGGTCCCGAGGCCGCCGGCCGCCGGGGCGTTGAAGTTGGGCGTGGTGAACTCGGTGCCGCCGGACAGCGGGGCGCCGGACACCTTGGACCGGCCGATGACCTTCTCCTGGTCCTGCAGGTAGTCCCGGTCCCAGTTCTCGACGAAGATCCGGATCTTCCGCGCCACCAGGTAACTGCCGCCGCGCAGCCAGGACTGGTCCGTCTCCTGGGCCGCCCACACGTAGTTGTTCATCAGGTCGGTCTGCTCGGCCTTGATGTTGCGGGTGCCGTCCTTGAAGCCGAGCAGGTTGCGCGGGGTGGCCTGGGCGGTCGACGTGGTCGAGGTGCGGCCGAACCCGAGTTCCATCCAGTTGTGCTCGACCACGCCCATACCGATCCGGGCCAGGTTCCGCACGGCGTGGACCGCCACCAGCGGGTCGTTCGAGCAGGCCTGGACGCACAGGTCGCCGCCGGTGTAGTCCGGGTCCAGGTTCTCGTTCGGCAGGGGCGGCAGCTCGGCCAGCGCGGACGGCCTCCGGCTGGTCAGCCCGAACCGGCTGTCGAACAGCGAGGGGCCGTAGCCGACGGTGATGGTCAGCTGCGACACCGGGGAGCCGACCGCCTCCCCGGGGTCGACCGGGGGAGCGTAGGCCTGGGTGTCCTCGCCGACCAGTTCTCCGGCCGACATCCGGGCCGCCGCCGTGGTCCATTCCCGCAGCAGGTCGCGCAGGTCGGCCCGGCTGGTCCCCGACACCACGTTCATGGTGCCGAAGGCCAGCCGGTCCTGGGCCGGAGTGGCGATGCCCGCCTGGTGCGGGCCATAGAACGGGACGGTCGAGGTGCTGTCTTCGCCCGCCACCGCGGCCGAGCTGGTCGTGCTGCCGTGGCCGAAGTACCCGCCGAGCCCGCCGGCCACGGCCCCGGCGCCGAACAGGCCGGCCCCGGCCAGCAGCCGCCGCCGCGATGGGCCTCCCTCGTGGCCGTTAGCTAGTTCGTCAGCCGGGCCGTCGGCTGGATCGGTGGGCTCGCCGCTGTCTGGCCGCTTCATCAGGCGGCTCCCACCTGCACAGAAATCTTCGACAGCTCTTCGGCCAGCGCGTTCACCGCGGTCGACAGGGCGCGCCGGCCGCTGTCCAGGACGGTGGAGTACTCGACGTAGCCGGTGCCGTCGTACCCCGGGGTGGCCTGGTACTGGGTCAGCAGCTTGGTCACCGCCGCGTCCCGCTGGTTGAGCTGCGTGAGCAGGCTGGCGTCCTTGGTCTTCAGGTAGGGCGTGAGCAGGGAGACGACCTCCATGGCCCCGTCGACGTTGGCCTTGAACACCGGGAGGTCGGTGTTGGAGTACCGCTCCTCCTCGCCGCTGATCTTGGACGTGGCGGCCTCGTTGATCAGGTCGGTGGCACCACTGGCCATCTCCAGCGGGTTGTACCGCGCGCTCTTGACCAGCGTCAGCAGCTGCTGCTCATGCGTGGCCAGCCCGGTGCACAGCGCCGGGGCGCCGGCCAGGGTGTTGCTCGACCACATCAGCTGCTCGAGCCGGTGAAAGCCCGTGAACTGCGATTTTACCGTGACCGGGTTCTCCCACCGGCCGTCGATCTCGGTGTCCAGGCTGCCCCAGATCTCCGCGACCGGCTCGATCCGCTCGTAGTAGACGCGGGCCTTCGGGTACAGGATCTTGGCCTGGCTCAGGTTCCCGGCGTCAATCGCCTTACAGAACGTCTGCGTGCTCGAGACCAGCTCGGACGTGTTGTCGTTGATGTAGGTGGAGTAGGACGTGACCGCCGAAGCCAGCTGGGGGTTGGACTGCCAGCTGGCCCCGCTGGTCTTACCGGTGACCTTGAACGTCGCGTGCTGCTGGGACGCCCCGGGGCAGTTGATCTTGTAGCTGCCGGGCTGGAGGGTCAGCTCGAAGCCACCGGACAGGCCGGGGGTCAGGTTCTCCTGCTCGCCCAGGATCTTGGACAGGTCACCCGTCCGCAGTTCGGCCTCGGACACCGCGCTGGCGTTCTTGTTGGTCACGTTGAACTGCACGGCGCCCGCGGTCACCGTGGCCGGCTTGGGCGCGCAGCCCTGCGGGGTGAGGGCGATGTTGACCGTGGTGGTCTTGCCCGTGTCGGCCGCGGTCTGGGACTTACCCGATCCCGAGCTCGAACAGCCTGCGATAACCACGGCGGCGCCGGTGACCAGGGCGGCCAGGGCGGTGATGCGGGGGGTCTTGCCGCGGCGGGTGCTCCGCCGGCCGTCAGCGCTCACGCGGTACTGCTCCTTCGGTATCAACGAAATGGTCCTGAGCCAGCGCCGAACGCTCGGCCAGGGCCGGACTCTCAGCCAGCGCCGGGGCCGTCAGCCAGCGCCGAGCTCTCGGCCAGGGCCGGACTCTCAGCCAGCGCCGGGCCGTCAGCCAGCGCCGAGCTCTCGGCCAGGGCCGGGCCGTCAGCCAGCGCCGGACCCTCAGCCGGCGTGGCCTGCTCGCGAACCTGTGAACGGGCTTGCTTACGGCCCCGCCCTCCGGGCCAGGCCACGATGATCACCATCGGCACCAGGTACACCAGCCAGGCGATGACCATGATCCAGCTCGGGAACGGCTGGATGCCGAGCACCCCGGTGAGCAGGGAGGACAGTGGCGTGCCCGGGCGGACCAGCCAGGACAGGTCGAACGCCTGGGCCTGGCCGAAGTTCAGCCAGCCGGCCTCGTTGGCGGTCATGAACGCGGTCATCACCAGGCCGGCCGCCACGACCACCAGGACCAGCCCGGTGACCTTGAAGAACCGGGCCAGGTTGAGCCGGACTCCGCCCTTGTAGATCCCGTAGCCGATCACCGCGGCCAGCAGGATGCCGATCACCGCGCCCAGCCAGGAGGTGGTGGCGTCGCCGGAGGCGTTGAACGTGGCCAGCAGGAACACCGCGGTCTCGAAGCCCTCGCGCAGCACGGCCAGGAACGCCATGATCACCAGCGCCCGGCTCGACCCGGCGGCCAGGGCCGATGCGGCCGCGCCTTCCAGGTCGCCCTTGAGGTGGCGGGCGTGCTTGCGCATGAACATGATCATGTAAGTGACCATGACCACGGCCAGCGCGCCGACCACGGTCTCCAGGCCCTCCTGCTGCCGCTGCGGCAGGTCCGAGGAGATCACCTGGAGCGCGATGGCGATGCCGATGCAGATGAGGACCGCGACCCCGGTCCCCAGCCAAACTTGCCGGAGCGCGTCGCGCCGACCCTGCTGCCCGAGGAACGCGGCGATGATCCCGACGATGAGCGCCGCCTCCAGCCCTTCCCGGAGGCCGATCACGAACGTGGGCAGCATCGGCAGCGTCCCTCTCTGGGCCGCCGCGCCGCGACCGTGCCCACTAGGGTTAGGTATGCCTTACCTAAATAAGGTAAGCCTCACCTAATCGCGTCGGCCCGGCCAGAGTCAAGAGGCGCTGATCACACTGATTGACATTGAGAAGAGCCGCGACCCGCGTCACCACCCTTGGCCTACTTCCCGTGGCCGCCCCCGCCCGCG
>CAXUJF010000466.1:0-5025 GCA_964250865.1 uncultured Streptosporangiaceae bacterium | reverse complement strand
AGGGATCAACTTTCCCGGAACCCCAGGGGGTCAATATTCGGAATCCGTTGACAGCATTAACGCGGCGAGGCGCCGGACACTGCGCCCGCGTTGATCTCGTGTTGGCCCGAGGCTTACCCCTGGCCGGATCGGCGGCTTACTGTGGTCGGCTGGGACTGCGCCCTGACGCCCCTCGCCGGCTCCTATCCCGGTCGTCATTGGCATCTGTCTCAACAGCATCCACCGGCCGGGTGCGCGACTTCCTCCAGCGTTCTCGTGGGCGCGGCACCGAAGCACCGCTCAGGCCGGCTGGCAGCGCGTCACCGTGGGCCGAGCTGGTTGCGGACGGACCAGTCGCGGAGTTCGTTGAACGCCGACCGGAAATCTTCGCCTGCGGTGGTGAGCTGGTAGAGGACGGCTGTGGCCGGGCCGTCGGCGAGCTGGCGCTCGATGAGCCCGGCGCTCATCAGCTCGCGGAGACGGTCGTTGAGGACGCTGTCGGAGATGCCGGGAACAGCCCGGGCGACCTCGCTGAACCGCGCGGGCCGTTGCAGGAGGGTGCCGATGATCATGCCGCTCCAGCGCTTCCCGAGCAGCCGGAACACCTCGGTGAGGTGCTCTTGGGCGGAGCCGTCATCGGGGGTGCACTCCGCCGTCAGGGACTGATTCGGGTTCGAGGCCATAGGACTATGCTAGCAGTACAAATGTATACTAGCTTTTTATTAGTACGCATTGGATTAAGGAGTTAACGTGTCAAAGACGAGCGCTGCGGAACGCGGGCGAGAGATCGGCCAGCGTCTTCGCGGCCACGTTGCCGTGGTGACCGGCGCCAGGAACGGCATCGGGAGAGCCGTCGCCACCAGGCTGGCAGCCGAAGGCGCCGCCGTGGCGGTGGTCGACTTGGCGGAGGGATCCGGCACCGTCCGGGACATCGCAGCCGCTCAAGGCACGGCTGCTTCGTTCGTCGTCGATGTGAGCGACCCCGGGCAGGTTGCCGGCGTGGTCGCCCCGATCGAGGCGGCATTCGGTCCCGTGGACATCGTGGTCAACAACGCCGGCATCTACCCGCGGATCATGCTGGAGGACCTGACGCTCGAGCAGTGGCGGCACGTCTTCGCGGTGAACGTGGAGTCGATGCTGCTGACCATCCAGGCCTTCACGCCAGCCATGAAAACCCAGAGCTGGGGGCGAATCGTCAACGTGTCGTCCAACTCGGTCGGCATGCGAGTGCCCGGGGTCGCCCACTATGTCGCGTCGAAGATGGCAGTCGTTGGCTTGACCAGGGCGGCCGCGACCGAGCTGGCAGACTTCGGGATCACCGCTAACGCCATCGCGCCCTCGGTGACCCGCACCCCCGGCGCATCGAGTATGCCGGACGAAGGGTTCGCCGCCCTAGCCCAGCTGCAGACGATCAAGCGGACTGAGGTGCCGGAAGACCTGACCGGGACGGTTGCTTTCCTCGCTTCCGACGATGCGGCTTTCATCACCGGCCAGACCCTCTACGTCGACGGAGGCCTCATCCGGTCCAGCTGACCGCCCCCGCGGCCTCATTCCACGCGTCATCCAGTTCGTTACACGAAGGAGAAGCACATGTCTACGACCACATCCGAGACCTTCGCCGGGCGCCCGGTCATCGCACACCCCGAGCCCGGCAGCGACGTCGCCGGCGTCGAGGGCTTCAGGCACCATTACGCCAACGTCAACGGCACCCAGATCCACTACGTAGCAGGCGGCGAGGGCCCGGCTGTCGTGCTGGTGCACGGCTGGCCATACACCTGGGCCGAATGGCGCAAACTGCTGCCCCTGATGGCTGCGAACGGCTTCACCGTGATCGCGCCGGACCTGCGCGGCACCGGTGATTCCGACAAGGCCGAGTCGGGCTACTCCAAGGCGAACGTCGCCGAGGACATCAGGCAGATCGTGCAATCCCTCGGCTTCGACTCAATCGACCTAGTGGGCACCGACATCGGGATGATGGTGGCCTACGCCTACGCCGAGCGCCACCCCGCCGAAGTCCGCCACCTCGTCCTGGCCGAGGCACTCATCCCCGGCTTCGGGCTGGAAGAGCTCATGAACCCGGCGACCGGCGGCTACTGGCACTTCGGCTTCCACGCCCAGGTCGACGTCGCCACCATGCTGACCACCGGCCATGAGGTCGCCTACCTGCTCCCCACCATGCAGCGAATGTCCCTCGTGCACGACGCAGCCGACCTGGCCGAGCACCTCTACCTCCCGCACTACCTCGAGCCGGGCGGCATGCGGGCCGGCTTCCAGCACTTCGGCACCCTCCTGCAGGACGGCAAGGAAAACCGGGCCGCCTTCACCGGCAAGCTCACCATCCCCGTGCTCGTCCTCAACGGCGACCACGGCATCCCCCAGGAACAGACCCTCAGTAACGCCCAGCAGGTCGCGGCCAACGTCGACGCCGACCTGGTTCCCGACAGCGGGCACGTGTTCGCTGATGACAACCCCCGCTGGGTGGCCGGCAGGCTGACCAGTTTTTTCGCAAGGCCTGACGGCGCCATAGCTATCGGGCAGGAGGTGCCCCCTGGTTAATGTGCCGATCGCCAAGACTTGTCAACTAAACGGCTATGTCACCATTTCGGCGGTGACGGTGCGTAGCCTCAACCGAGGAGGGTGCGGTTGGCGTGGCAGTACGGTCAACCGGGCGGTGCGCCGCTGGTAATAGTCCAGGACGCCCGGGGCCTGCTCGTGGAACGTCTGCCGCGGGCGCCCCGTGACCGGGCAGCGCATCCTGCGGACCCGCACGTCACCAGGACCCGGCGGCCGTCACCGGCACGTCCGCCAGCGTCCGCTCCTGGTATACGTGCACGCGGGTCGTTTCCGTGCCGCGCCCTGGGCAGCGCACCGCCCGGTCCAAGGTCCTCGCACGGACGCAGATCGGCTACCACCGAAATTGCGGCAGAGCCACCGGTGCGGTGTTGCTGTCGGTGATCAGCCGCGGTAAGCCCGGGCGCCCACCCGTCGGACTCGGCCACGATCCGCGCCGGCACAGAGGCGCCATCGGCCGCATCAGGTGCCGACGAGCCAGTCCAGTGGCGCCTTGAGCTGTACGTACGTGTGCACAGTGCCGCCGCTTTCCCGATATGCCAGGAAGCCCTTGCCCGGCGTGAGCGCGACGACGCCCCACCCCGGCCGTTCGTGCCCGCCGTGGTGGCTGTCAACTTGACTTGACAGTCCCGAGCCGGCGCATGCCATTAGTCCACGAGGGTGAGTCGTTCAGCGATCAGGTCGGCGACGGCGGTCATGCCATCGGCGGTGGGGTGGGATGGTACGGGTCCTGCGGCATTCAGGGTCCGCGGGAGCTGCCCAGGCCGTCGAGTATCGCGGTGAGCATTTTTCTTGCCGCGGGGGTGAAGTCGACCCGCATGGGGGCGAGTTGCGGCTCGGCCAGGACGGCCGCTATGACCGGGGCGGGGTGGGCCATCGGCCACGCTCCGGCCACGACGATCCAGACGAGTCCGGCGAACTCGAAACTCTCGGTGTCGCCGAGCTCGGGTATCTGCGATCTGACCATCCCGGCGAGCCGGTTCAGCCGGGATAGCGCGGCCGCCTTGAACCCGCGGGCTGTCTCGGCGGGGACGTTGTGCTCCAGGACCGTCTGGCAGGCGGCGAGCAGGTCGCAGAAGCGCCGGTGCTCACTCAGTGTCTGCGCGATGGCGGCTGCGACGAGCTCGTAACGTGCGTGCAGCCGCTGGCGCGCGTCCGGCCGGGGCAACGCGGTCTCGACGTCTGACAGCCAGCTGTCCCAGTCTTCGGTGAGGACCGCGAGGAACACCGCCTCGCGGGTCGGGAAGTATCGCACGACGTTGGACTTGGACAGCCCCACCTGCCGGCTGAGCTCCCGCAGGCTCACCTCAGCGGGCGGCAGGCGGTCGAGCATGTCGCGCGCGGCGGCCAGGATCGTGGCCCGGCGCTGCCGTTGCTGCTGCGGTGATCGGGCCCGCTGGAACCCCTCGGTAGTCACGGGCACGATTTTAACAGGCCAGTGGTCTTTTGTTCCGGAGCCAACTCCGCTAGAGTCTTATTTAACAGACCAGTGGCCTTTTAAGGAGTAATCATGTCAGACGCCAAGGTCGCGCTGGTAACGGGCGCCTCGTCCGGGATCGGTGCGGACACCGCTCGCCTGCTGCACTCCCATGGCTTCACCGTCTACGGCGTCGCGCGGCGTCTCGAGCCGATGCAGCAGCTCGCCGAACTGGGCGTGCGGGTCTTCGGTATGGACGTCACCGACGACGCGTCCGTCACGGCCGGCATCGAGAAGATCATCGGCGAGACCGGGCGGATCGACGTGCTGGTCAACAACGCCGGCTACGGCTCCTACGGCTCAATCGAGGAGGTGCCGCTGGACGAGGCGCGCCGCCAGTTCGAGGTGAATGTCTTCGGCCTGGCCCGGCTCATCCAGCTGACCGTGCCGCACATGCGCGCGCTCGGCGGCGGCCGCATCATCAACATCTCCTCCATCGGCGGGAAGATCTACGAGCCGCTCGGCGGCTGGTACCACGCGGCGAAGTTCGCGGTCGAAGGGCTCAGCGACAGCCTGCGGATCGAGCTGCGCCCGTTCGGCATCGACGTCGTCCTCATCGAGCCCGCCGGCGTCCTGACCGAATGGAACGCCATCGCCCGCGAGAATATGACCAAGACGTCCGCCCACGGCGCCTACGCCGGCCGGGCCGCCTCGATGGCGCGGGTCTTCGAGTCACTGGACACACCTCGGCGCTCGTCCGAGCCGATCGTCGTGGCCCGGAAAATCGTCAAGGCCGCGATCGCTTCGCATCCGAGCACCCGCTACCCCGTCGGCCGCGGCGCCGGGACGGTTCTGGGCGCCCGCAGGCTGCTGCCCGACCGCGCCTTCGACGCGTTCATCAGCCGCGTATTCCGCTGAGCACAAGCCACCCGCACTCCAGGATAAGTCGAGAGCGTCGATCCACTGGGTGACCCGGAAGCTGTGGTTTAGCTGCACGTATCTGAGCTTGTTCTTTAACCTGCGTGGTCGCGTCGTTCTTTGAGTGTGCGTTCTCGCCG
>CAXUJF010000465.1:0-5035 GCA_964250865.1 uncultured Streptosporangiaceae bacterium | reverse complement strand
GTCGCGGCCAGCGCGGCCGCGGTGGCCGCCCCGACCATGCCCGCGGCGATGATGACCGCGTCCGCCGACGGGGGCAGCGCGTCGTTCAGGACCGTTCGCCGATCAGGAAGCCGGCCGGGAACGGGTCGTCCGGGTCGAGCAGGTAGTGGCCCATAGCGGTCAGCCAGGCCCGGCCCCGCACGGTCGGCACCACGGCCGGAAAACTTCCGACCGTGGTCGTGTCCACCAGCCGCCCGGTGAACGTGGTCCCGATCAGCGACCCGTGCACGAAGTCCTGGCCGACGGCCAGCTCACCGCGCGCCGCGAGCTGGGCCATCCGGGCCGACGTGCCGGTCCCGCAGGGGGAGCGGTCGACCCAGCCGGGGTGGATGGCCACCGCGGCCCGCGCGGGCAGGTCACCTTCGGCCGGCGCGGTGAAGAGCACGTGGCGGCAGTCATTGATCGCGGGGTTGTGCGGATGGGCGATCGTGAGTTGTTCGGCGATCGCGTCCATGATCTGCAGCCCGGTGGCCACGATCTGGTCGTGCCGGGCGGGCTCTACCGCCAGGCCCACGTCGGCCGCGGGCAGGATCGCGAAGTAGTTCCCGCCGAACGCCACGTCCAGCGTCAGCTCGCCCAGCCCCGGCACCTTGACCCGCGCGTCCCGCAGCTGCAGGAACGAGGGCACGTTCTGGATCGTCACCGACGTCGCGCGGCCGTCGCTGACCGCCACCGAGGCCTCGACCAGCCCGGCCGGCGTGTCCAGCCGGATGACCGTGACCGGCTCGGTGACCTCGACCATCCCGGTCTCGACCAGCACGGTCGCGGTGCCGATGGCGCCGTGCCCGCACATCGGCAGGCACCCGGACACCTCGATGAACACCACGCCCATGTCGGCGTCCGGCCGGGTCGGCGGCTGGAGGATCGCGCCGGACATCGCCGCGTGCCCGCGCGGCTCGTACATGAGCAGGGTGCGCAGGTCGTCCCGCTCGCGCACCAGGTACTGCATCCGCTCGTACATGGTGGCCCCGGGCAGTACCCCCGGGCCGCTGGTGATCACCCGGGTCGGCATGCCCTCGGTGTGGCTGTCGACGGCCGAGAAGACCTTGCGGGCCCGCATCAGGCCCTCGCGGCGGCCTGGGCCACGGCCCGGGCCTGCGCCGCCTCGGCGGCCGGCAGCGGGAGCCGGGGCAGCCGCACCGGTCCGCCGTACCGCCCGGCCTCGTCCTGGGCGATCTTGATCGCCTGGACGAACCGGGAATCGGCGTCCCAGCGCAGGGCGGGCAGCAGCGTCCGGTACAGCTCCATCGCGGCCGGGAAGTCCCCCGCCACCGCCAGGCCGAACAGCCGGAGCGACGAGGCCGGGAACGCGTTCACGTACCCGGCGATCCAGCCGGTCGCGCCGAGCAGCACCGCCTCGACCAGCGTGTCGTCGCAGCCGCAGATGACTTCGAGCCGCGGTGCCTGCTCCCGGATCTGCGCTATCCGGCGCGAGTCCTGGGAGAACTCTTTGACCGCCCGGACCGGCTCGATTCCGGCCAGCCGGGCCAGCAGCGGCGGGGTCAGGTCGGTCCGGGTGGAGAACGGGTTGTTGTAGGCGATGATCGGCAGCCCGACCCGCGCGATCTCGGCGAAGTGGGCCACCACCTCATCGTCGGTCGGCTTGTGCGACGTCGGCGCCAGCGACAGCCCCCCGGCCGCGCCCGCCTCGGCCGCCTGCCCCGCCCACCGGGTGGCCTCGGCGGCCGACTTGCCCGACACCCCGGGCACGACCGCGATCCGGCCGCCGACCGCTTCGATGGCTACGGTCACGATCTGGGCCCGCTCGGACTCGGTCAGCGTCTCGTACTCACCCAGCGAGCCGTTCGGGGTCAGGCCCGCGACCCCTTCGTCGGCCAGCCAGGCGCAGTGCTTGCCGAACAGGTCAAAGTCCACCGAGCCGTCATCACGGAACGGCGTGGTCGTCGCCGCGTACACCCCTTCGAACACGGACAGTTCCTTCCTCTGTCACCGCCGCTGTCACTCCGACCCTAAGCGAGCCACCCCCACGCCCACCGCGGCAGCCCGGCCGATCAGGCGCGACGGTTCAGCTCGGCGGCCAGGAACGCTGTCAGTTCCGCGGCCTGGCTCAGCACGCCATCCATCCACCAGAAGCCATGGATCGCGCCCGCGACCACATGCGCAGTGGTGGGGACCCCGGCCGCGTCCAGCCGGCGCGCGTATTCGAGTCCTTCGTCCCGCAGCAGGTCGCACCCGGCCACGACGACCGTGGCCGGTGGCAGGCCGGCCAGATCGGTTTGCCGCAACGGCACGGCCAGTGGCTCGTGGTCCTGGCCCGCGCGCAGGTAATGGGACCAGAACCAGTCGATCGAGCCACGGGTCAGCGACGGCAGCTCGCCGTAGGCGTCGATCGACGGCGAGCGGCGCTGGAGCACGGGGGCCAGGGTGGGATAGAGCAGCACCTGGCCGGCCGGGGCGTACTCGGTTCCCCGCAGCACCATGGCCGCCGCCGTGGCCAGTGCTCCGCCGGCACTGTCGCCGAGCACCACCGTGCGCGTGGCATCGACGCCGAGGTCGGTGGCATGGTCACGCACCCAGCGCACCGCTGCGACGCAGTCCTCGAGCGCAGCGGGGTAAGGGTTCTCGGGCGCCAACCGGTACTCCACCGACAGCACCGACCAGCCCGAAGCGGCCGCGAGCGCGCGGCAGGCCCGGTCCGCCACCGCAACACCGCCGGTGACGAAGCCGCCGCCGTGGAAGTAACACACGACCGGCGTGTCAGCCGCGGGCGCGGGGTCGTAGCGCCGCGCTGGGACGCGGACCGTGCCGTGCTCGACCAGCAGATCCTCGACTCGTTCGACCGCCACCCGCTCGCCCTGCAACCGGGTCGAGCCGGCCACCATCGACCGCGCCGTCAGCACGCTCAGCTGGTCGTACGGCCGGAGCCCGTCGGCGATGAAGGTGTCGATCAGCGTGGCCGCGTCAGGATGCAGATCACGGGTAGGCACGCCTGTCATCATGCCCGCTGCCCGAGCTAGGCTCGTCACACCCTTCGAGAAAGGCTGGTCCGTGTCCAATACTGCGGCCGAGGTCGATGTGCTGGTCGTCGGGGCCGGGTTCGGCGGGCTGGCCATGCTGCACCGGCTGCGTGGGCGGGGCTTCTCGGTGCGGGTGGCTGAGGCCGGCTCCAGTGTCGGCGGTACCTGGTTCTGGAACCGCTACCCGGGCGCCCGCTGCGATGTTGACAGCACCGACTACTCGTTCTCCTTCCCCGAGGTGCAGAACGAGTGGCGGTGGAGCGAGCGGTACGCCACGCAGCCCGAGATCCTGCGCTACGTCAACTTCGTCGTTGACCGGCTCGACCTGCGCTCCAGCATTGACCTCGATGCGCGCATCGTCCAGGCCGACTGGCACGAGCCCGAGCGGCACTGGACGGCGCTGACCGCCGACGGCCGACGGTACGTGGCCCGTTACCTGGTCATGGCCATGGGGTGCCTGTCGGAGATCAAGCGCCCGGACATTGAGGGCCTGGACGACTTCACCGGCCAGATCCTGCACACGGCGGACTGGCCCGAGGACGGCGTCGACCTGAGCGGTAAGCGCGTGGGCGTGATCGGCACCGGATCCTCCGGCATCCAGCTCATCCCGACCATCGCGCCGGAGTGTGAGCGGGTCACCGTCTTCCAGCGCACGGCCGCGTTCAGCGTGCCCGCGCACCACCACGTGCTCACCGACGGTGAGCGGGCCGCGATCATGGCCCAGTACGGCGAGCGTCGCGAGCAGGCCCGCAACTCACCGACCGGGCTGGCGGCGGTTCCGGCCAACCGGCAGTCCGCGCTGGAGGTGACGCCGGAGGAGCGCCGCCGGCATTACGAGGACTGGTGGGACTGGGCTGGGTTCGGCTTCCTGCTCTGTTATTCCGACCTGCTGGTCAGCCAGGCCGCGAACGACACCGCCTCGGACTTCATCCGCGGCAAGATCGCCGAGCGGGTGAGTGACCCGGCCGTGGCCGAGCGGCTCATGCCGCGGACCTACCCCTACGGGGCCAAGCGGCCGTGCGTCGACACCGGTTACTACGAGACGTTCAACCGCCCGAACGTCGAGCTGATCGACATCTCCGCCAGCCCGATCGTCAAGCTGACCCCGACCAGCCTGCACACCACTTCCGGGGAGTACGAGCTGGACGTCCTGGTCATGGCGACCGGCTTCGACGCCATGACCGGTTCGCTGCTGCGCCCGCTGATCCGCGGCCGCGACGGGCTCACGCTGGCCCGCCACTGGAGCGCTGGCCCCCAGACCTACCTGGGCGTCGGCGTCTCCGGCTTCCCGAACCTGTTCATCGTGGCCGGTCCCGGGAGCCCCTCACTGCTGGGCAACGTGATCACCTCGATCGAGCAGCACGCCGACTTCATCACCGACCTGCTGGCCGGATCCCGCGACGACGGCATCACCTCGATCGAGCCCACCGCGGCCGCGGAGCGGTTCTGGGTCCAGCACGTCAACGAGGCTGCCGCCGGCACGCTCTACACGGCGGCCGACAGCTACTACCTGGGCGCCGAGGTACCCGGAAAGCCCCGGGTGTTCATGCCGTACGCCGGTGGCCTGCGACGTTACCGCCGCGAGTGCAACGAGGTCCGTGATGATGGCTATCGCGGGTTCGACCGACGCTAGATCATCTTTTTAACTGGTCACCGCGGTCTGAGTGCCCGCCGCAGCCCGAGCCGGTCCGTGACCACGGCCCCGGACGATACGGCGCCGGCCAGACCAGCGCCGTCGCTGACGGTCAGCAGCCCGCAGGCGCCCAGCTGCACGCCGTCTGCGGGCGTGGTTACGTCTTCGAGGCCACCGATGTACTGGCCATGCCACGCCCCGGCGAAGGCGACGACGTCACCCGCGGAGAACAACCGGTCGACGTGGAACGAGGTCGGCTCGACGACCAGTGCGCTGCTGTCATCGAGCTTCACCTCGGCCAATGACGGCTCGGCCAGCCATCTGCGCGCGATCTTCTCGGCCGCCGGTTCGGGTGCGTGCACCGGCGTGGTCCACGGGGACACCG
>CAXUJF010000464.1:0-5040 GCA_964250865.1 uncultured Streptosporangiaceae bacterium | reverse complement strand
GTGCCGCGGCGACCGCCCGGCGGCCGGTCCTGCGGTCGCTGCCGGGTGGCCTGGCCGCCCTGGCCGCCCCCCGTGACCCCGACGGCGCTGGCCTGCACGACCCGCACAGCGCTGGTTTCCGTGACCCAGAAGGAATGGGGCTGCCCGCTCGTCGCCTGCTGCGCGAGGGACAGCGCACCGGGCGGCTGATCCACCTGGAGCAGATCGCGGCCCGGCCCGGCATCCCGGCCCGCTGGCCCGACTGGGCCCCCGAGCCGGTGATCGAGGCGTTCGGCCGCCGCGGCGTCCAGGCTCCCTGGTCCCACCAGGTGGCCGCGGCCGACCACGCCCGGGCCGGCCGCCACGTGATCATCTCGACCGGCACGGCCTCCGGGAAATCGCTCGGCTACCTGCTGCCCGCGCTGACCGGGGTGCTGGAGGGCGGGACCGCGCTCTACATCGCGCCGACCAAGGCCCTGGCCGCGGACCAGCACGCCGCCATCGCCCGGCTGGGCCTGCCCGGCCTGCGCGCCGCCGTGCTGGACGGTGACACCAGCACCGCAGAGCGGGCCTGGGCCCGGTCGTACGCCGGCTACCTGCTCACCAACCCGGACATGCTGCACCACGTGCTGCTCCCGCAGCACCGCCGCTGGTCCGGGTTCTTCAGCCGCCTGCGCTACGTGATCGTGGACGAGTGCCACGGCTACCGCGGCGTGTTCGGCTCCCACGTCGGGCACGTGCTGCGCCGGCTGCGCCGCATCGCCGCGCACCACGCCCCCGATCACACCTGCACCTTCGTGCTGGCTTCGGCCACCGCCGGGCAGCCCGGCACCACCGCGCGGCTGCTCACCGGCCTGGACGCCGAAGAGGTGACCGCGGACGGCTCGCCCCACGGGCCGGTGTCGTTCGCGATGTGGGAACCGCCGCTGACCGAGGCCCGCGGCGAGGCCGGCGCCCCGGTCCGGCGGGCCGCCACCGCCGAGGCCGCCGAACTGCTGGCCGGGCTGGTCCGGGAGGACGTCGCCACGCTGGCCTTCGTGCGGTCCCGGCGCGGGGCCGAATCCGTGGCCCTGCACACCAAGCGGCTGCTCACCGAGCAGGGCGCGGCGGGCCACGCCGAGCGGGTCGCGGCCTACCGCTCCGGCTACCTGGCCGAGGACCGGCGGCGGGTGGAAACCGCGCTGCGCCGGGGCCAGCTGACCGGGCTGGCCACCACCACCGCGCTGGAGCTCGGGGTCAACATCACCGGGCTGGATGCGGTGCTGATCGCCGGCTGGCCCGGGACCCGGGCCTCGCTCTGGCAGCAGGCGGGCCGGGCCGGGCGGCAGGGCAACAGCGCGGTGGCGGTGCTGATCGCCCGGGACGATCCGCTCGACACCTACCTGGTCCACCACCCGGAGATCCTGCGGCACCCGGTCGAGGCGACCGTGCTTGACCCGGCCAACCCCTACGTGCTCGCCCCGCACCTGTGCGCGGCCGCGGCCGAGCTGCCGCTGACCGAGGCCGACCTGCCCCTGTTCGGGCCCGCGGCCCGCGCGGTGGCCGACGACCTGTGCCGTCGCGCGCTGCTGCGGTGCCGGCCGTCCGGCTGGTACTGGACCCACCGGGCCCATGCCTCCCGGCTGACCAGCCTGCGCGGCTCGGGGGCCGAGCCGATCCGGATCGTCGAGGAGGCGACCGGGCGGCTGATCGGCACGGTGGACGAGCCGTCCGCGCCGATGCTGGTGCATCAGGGTGCCACCTACCTGCACCAGGGCGAAACCTACCTGGTGCGGACGCTGGACCTGACCGACGGCGCCGCCCTGGTCCGGGCGGCCGACCCGGGCTACGTCACGTCGGCCCGGCAGGCGACCGACATCGACGTGATGGGTACCCGGCAGCGGATGGCCTGGGGCGAGGCCGAGGTGTGCTTCGGCGACGTCGAGGTGACCCGGCAGGTGACCTCGTTCGTCCGGCGGCGGTCCGACAACGGCCGCTCGCTGGGTGAGACGCCCCTGGACCTGCCGCCCCGCACCCTGTGCACCCGGGCCATGTGGTGGACGATCTCGGCCGATCAGGCGGAACGGCTGGCCCTGGCAGGGGTGGACCTGCCCGGAGCCGCGCACGCGGCCGAGCACGCCTCGATCGGCCTGCTGCCGCTGTTCGCCACCTGCGACCGCTGGGACATCGGCGGGGTCTCAACCGACCTGCACCCGGCCACCGGGCGGCTGACGGTCTTCGTGTACGACGGCCACGAAGGCGGCGCCGGTTTCGCCGAGCGCGGATTCGGTGCGGCCCGCCGCTGGCTCACCGCGACCCGCCAGGCGATCGCGTCGTGCGAGTGCGAGGCCGGCTGCCCGTCCTGCATCCAGTCACCCAAGTGCGGGAACGGCAACTCGCCGCTGTCCAAGACCGGGGCCCTCGCGTTGCTCGACACGCTGCTGAACAGCCAAAAAGGGGCGGCTCCCGCCGGGGGGGAGAGCGGGAGCCGCCGTACGGTCCGGCCCTGGGGGGGAGGAGCCGAACCGCCTTCTAGTAAAGCTTATCCACAAACGGGCTTGCCAACACACTCCGGGACAACTCAATCCCAAGAGCTTCCGAGGCAAGAGAATTAGAACATAGCGGTTCGATCGGGATAGCGCTGGTGGGGAGATGACGACGAGCGCCGCCGCATTCTTTGATCTCGATAAGACACTCATCTCGAGATCAAGCACACTGGCCTTCAGCCGCCCCTTCTATGAGCACGGCCTGATCTCCCGCAGCATGATGATCCGCAGCGCCCTGGCCCAGGCGGTGTTCAAGCGGGCGGGCGCGGGCGAGCTCCAGATGGAGCGCATCCGGACCCAGGCGAGCCAGCTGTGCCGGGGCTGGCCGGCCGAGAGCGTGCGGGAGATCGTCCGGGACAATCTGGAGACCATCATCGTCCCGCACCTCTACAACGAGGCCCGGGAGCTGGTGGCCGGCCATCACGCGGCCGGCCGGGACGTCATCGTGGTCAGCGCCTCGGGCCAGGAGGTGGTGGACCCGATCGGGGCGCTGCTGGGGGCGGACACGGTGATCGCCACCCAGATGGTGATCGCCGACGGGCGCTATACCGGCGACGTGGCGTTTTACGCCTTCGGCGAGGCCAAGGCGGCGAAGATGCGGGAGCTGGCCGCGACCCGCGGGTACGCGCTGGCCGACTGCTACGCCTACAGCGACTCGATCACCGACCTGCCCATGCTGGCGGCGGTCGGCCATCCCACTGCGGTCAATCCGGACCGGTCGCTGCGCCGGGCGGCGGCGCGGCGCGGGTGGCCGATCCGGGATTTCACCGTCTCCCGCGCCGCTCGCCCGGCCACGAAACCACCAGTTCACGGCATGTAATCCCGCCTTCGAATAGACGTCACGAATTGATGACGGCGCAGGCCTATCCAAGCCCGGCCGATCGTCGTAGAAAGGACTCACGGACACCGAAACGTCCGGGCACAGCGGCCAGGAACCCACGCGCGACCAGCCATTATGGGCGGGATGCACGCTTGGTACCCCGGCGCACAGTGCATGCGACGGCGCCCTCTCGGGGGCGCCGTTCGCATGAGAGCGGTCGGCCGGTTCCGTCACCGTCCGCAGCCAGCCCGGCGCGCAGCGGTACTTGCGGGGCCATTCCGAGCCTACCTGCACCGATGTTCCGGCCCCGGCCAACGGGTCGCCCTTGCGCACTGCGAACGATAGCGATGAACTTGTGACGAACGAAGACGATGAGGCATGACGGACGCGAGATGCTGTCCGCCGGCCCCGTGCAAACCGGACGGCCGCGGCAAGGAGGGCTTATTTCATCGCCACGATGAAATATGGGCCGCGTTAAATTCCCATAAATGCCGCAAAAGCCGCGAGTCGCAAGATCGGAGTCAACGTTGACCAAAGAGACCCTTTCCAACTTGCTGCAGGAAAACCGCCGATTCGACCCGCCGCCGGAGCTTGCCGCGCACGCCAACGTCACCGCGGACGCCTACGCGGAAGCCGACGCCGACCGGCTCGCGTTCTGGGCCAAGGCGGCCGAGCGGCTGGACTGGGACGAGCCCTGGACCGAGGTGCTGGACTGGTCCAAGCCGCCGTTCGCCAAGTGGTTCACCGGCGGCAAGCTCAACGTCGCGGTCAACTGTGTGGACCGGCACGTGGCCGCGGGCAAGGGCGACAAGGTGGCCTACTACTGGGAAGGCGAGCCCGGGGACCAGCGGACCATCACCTACTCCGACCTCAAGGATGAGGTCAGCCGGGCCGCCAACGCGCTGACCGAGCTCGGCGTGGAAAAGGGCGACCGGGTGGCGATCTACATGCCGATGATCCCGGAAACCGTGGTGGCCATGCTGGCCTGCGCCCGGCTCGGCGCGCCCCACACGGTGGTGTTCGGCGGCTTCTCCTCGGACGCGCTCAGCACCCGCATCCTCGACTGTGACGCCCACCTGGTCATCACCTCGGACGGCGGCTACCGGCGCGGCAGCGCCAGCGCCCTCAAGCCCGCCGTGGACGAGGCCGTGAAGAGCTGCCCCGACGTGCGCAACGTGCTGGTGGTCCGGCGGACCGGGCAGGACGTGGACTGGACCGACGGCCGCGACGTGTGGTGGCACGATGTGGTGGACCGGCAGTCCAACGAGCACACGCCCGAGGCGCACGATGCCGAGCACCCGCTGTACGTGATGTACACCTCGGGCACCACGGCCAAGCCCAAGGGCATCCTGCACACCACCGGCGGCTACCTGACCGGCGTCTCGTGGACCCATCACGAGGTCTTCGACCTCAAGCCGGACACCGACATCTTCTGGACCGCGGCCGACATCGGCTGGGTCACCGGCCACTCCTACATCGTCTACGGCCCGCTGGCCAACGGCGCGACCTCGGTCATGTACGAGGGGACGCCGGACACCCCGGACCGCGGCCGGTGGTGGGAGATCGTGAACAAGTACAAGGTCTCGATCCTGTACTGCGCCCCCACCGTGATCCGGATGTTCATGAAGTGGGGCGAGGACATCCCGGCCAAGTACGACCTGTCCAGCCTGCGGCTGCTCGGCTCGGTCGGTGAGCCGATCAACCCCGAGGCCTACG
>CAXUJF010000463.1:0-5077 GCA_964250865.1 uncultured Streptosporangiaceae bacterium | reverse complement strand
CCAGCAGCCGCACCTGCTCCCGGCGGGCCCGCTCAGCCGCATCCAGCCCGCCACCATCGGCATACCTCATACTTCCGGCATACCGCGGTACGGGCTGGTCGCACCAGGTCATTAACCCCAGCTACTGAAGATCGGGTTAGCGCAGGGTCGAGCGAGGGTCAGCCGGTGCCACGCGAAGCGTTGAGACCCCGGCCGGAATTAGACTTGATGAGCGGTCCTGCCTATCGTCTCCCATATGTCCATATCTTCGACGAGATCCGTGTGGTGGCCGACCTGAACCTGGGGCCCGTACCGAAAAATGAAGCCGGTCGCCCCTGAGTCAAACCAGAGTGGCAAACGCTCGGCGATCCTCTTGTGGTCTCCGATAAGGAATGTCTGGTCGACGTAATCGTCTGGCACGGCGGCCAGGGCTTCGTCTTTCCGGCCCGCCGCGGTGAGTTCAGTCAGCCGGTCGGTCAGTCCTGAAAATCCCAGTGCCTCGGTCTGGAACCGCATCTGCGGCGCCCATTCTACGACGTAAGGACGGAACCGGTCGAGTCCCGCCTTCACGTCGTCGGTGACGACCAGGTCGACGATCGCCCAGATGTCGAAGTCCTCGCGCCGCTTGCTCATTCCCGCGCGCTCGAAGCCTGCCTTGAGAAACGGCTCGAAAGCCGGCAGCATGCCGGGAGCGAAGCCCCAGGGGAACCAGCCGTCGGCGATCTCCGCCGTCAGCGAGATCATCTGTGGCCCTACGGCTGCCAGGACGATGGGCGGCATGGGACCTGGTTCGAGGGCACTTACCCAGGGCTTTATGCCGAGGGCATCCGCTCCGGCATACGGGATGCTAATCTCCGGGCTTTGCACGTTCACCGTTTCGCCTAGCCGGGCGCGTGTCTCCTCGGCGAACAGTTCCGTCGTCTCGATTGGTTCTCCGGCTGCGTCATAAGACCCTGCCGTACGGAAGACCTGGCGGAGTACGTCGACGTAGTTGCGCATCCTGCGGACGGGCTTTCCCCACGGGCGACCGTGCCACCCCTCCGATGTTGCGGGGAAGCCACCACCGACACCGGCGATCACCCGGCCCCCGCCGGCCATGGCGTCAATAGTCTGAAGTGCCTGGGCCAGAACCGTCGGCGGACGGGCGGTGAGTGTCGCGATGTGCGTGCCGAGGGTCATGCGGTTGGTGACTGCGGCCAGGTAGGCCAGCGGGGTGAGCGCGTCGTTACCGACACCTTCAGCGGTAAAGACAGCATCGAATCCGTAACGCTCGCATCTGCGGATTCGTTCGAGCGGGAGGGTAAAATTCCGATCCTGCCACGGAACCTCACAGGCAATCTTCATTGATTTTCCCTTTCCGACATGATTTCACTACGTCACAGCAGAAATACCCGATGTTTACTAGTAGCGCGCGCAGCTCGCAGGCGCTGCAGTCGCAGTTTCTTTCGTCCGGCGAGACATTTAATGGGCGAAAAATTGCATCTGAAGCGATTCTCTCAGCAGAAACCGGTCCGGCGACGACAGCTTTCGATGGCGGGAAGACGGGATCGGCGTTGTGCGCTGCTGGGCGGACCAGGCACATGGTCCAGGTGGAACGTCGTCCGGCTGGTGCTGTCACGGGTCGTCCGGTCAGGTTGGCCCGGGCCGAACCTGCCGGGCAGAGTCAGCGCCTCCCCCCTAAGGGGATTTAATCTAATTTAGATAAAATAGCATTGGGCTGTCGCATGCGACAAGAGGCAGTCCGCCGAGGGCGGTGCTCAGCCGGGGTGAGCTTGCACCGGGCGCCCCCTGCTCCTTGGAAGCCAACTTCGTCCGCCCGCCCGCCGCCAGGGCGTGCCGCCACCGGTTCACAGAATCCGGCTGACCCGGAACCGCTTTGCGACCTCCCGGTCGCCGGCCCCGGCCTCGATCAGCTCAGCCGCGGCCAGTCGCACCTGCTCCTGCGGGCCCACTCCTGGACGGTCAGCCCGCCGCCATCGGGATACCCAGTGATTCAGGCATAGCGCGCCGCCCGCACTGTTACCAGGTCCGTAACTCCCGCCATTGAAGATCGTTAGCTGCCACCGCCAGCGGGTTCAGGGCGCCTCCGGCCAGCATCACACCCAGCGAACCCGAGCAGGACAGCCGGACGTCGGCGCGGTCAGCGGAGGGTGATCACGTTGGCGGTGATCAGGTGGGCGGCGTCGGAGGCCAGGTAGGCGACGACGTCGGCGACCTCGGCCGGGGTGGCGATGTGAATGAGCTCCCGGCGGCGGGCGACTTCCTGGCGGACCGTGTCGGTGACCCAGCCGGTGTCGGTCACCGGGGGGTGGACCATGTTGGCCGTGACCCCGTGGGGGGCCAGTTCCAGCGCGGCCGACATGGTGTAGTTGGTCTGGGCCGCCTTGGCCGCGCCGTAGGAGACTTCCTCGGGGAAGCCGAGATCGCCGCCGGAGGTGAGCCCGACGATGCGGCCCCAGTCGCCGCCGCGCGCGATGTGACGCCGGGCGAACTCGCTGATCAGCAGGGCCGCCGCCATCGCATCCACCCGGAAGTGCCGCTCCCAGGTGCCGGCCGTGACCGGCTGCAGCGATCGGCCGAGGCGGTCATCCTGGGCCGCGGCGAAGGTGTCGGGGACCGAGCCGCCGGTGGCGTTGTTGACCAGGATGTCGACCGGGCCGAGCTGTTCCTCGGCCAGATCGAACAGCCTGGCCGCTGCGCCCGGGTCCGACAGGTCGGCCTCGGCCGTCACCGCGCGGCCGCCCGCCGCCTCGATCTGGGCCACGATCGGCCCGGCGTCCCGGGCCCGGCGATCGCGATAGCCCTGCGGCGTGCCGGGATCGACCGGATCATCGACCCGCAGGTAGGTGCACAGCACCGCGCACCCGCGCTGGGCCAGCGCCGAAGCGGTCGCGGCGCCGATGCCGTGGTTGGCCCCCGTCACCAGCGCGGTATGCCCAGCCATCGCAATCCTCCACATCTCCGGCCCACCCGGCAGGATCCGGCTGCATTATGACCGGCCAGACCGGCCTGCCCGGCGAGATTACGCTGGTGTCGGCCAACGGGGTCAAGGTGGCGTTCCTGGCCTTCGCCCCCTACAACTGGACCGCCAGCCTGCTGAAGCTGCCCCTGGCCCGGACCCTCATTCAGCAGGCGAAGAGTGAAGCCTCCGTGGTGGTGGTCTACATGCACGCCGGGGCCGAGGGCTCAGACGCCGACCACGTCACTGGGCAGGAGGAGACCTATGCCGGGGAGGACCGGGGCAACCCGGAGGCCTTCGCACGCATGGCCATCGATGCCGGCGCCAGCCTGGTGCTGGCCAGCGGCCCGCACGTGCTGCGGGGCATGCAGTTCTACCAGGGCCACCTGATCGCCTACAGCCTCGGCAACTTCGCCGGCTACGGCAACTTCGGGACCGACGGCGACCTCGCCCTGAGCGCGATCCTGCACGTGACGCTGTCCTCCACCGGGCAGTTCGAACAGGCCCGGCTCTACCCGGTCGAGGACGTCGGCAAGGGCCAGCCCGTGCCCGGCGGCGACACGGTCTCCTTCGTGTCCCAGCTGTCCCAGCAGGACTTCGGCTCCAGCGCCGCGCACTTCTCCGCGACGGGCGTCATCCAGGCCCCGTGAGCTCGCCGCAGGTCAGCAGGATCTGACCTGTGTCAGGCGCGCTGGTGAGCGCTCCGTCCTCGTGAACGCCAACGAGGAGGACAGATCATGTCGAGCACACGCACCGAGGCCGGCCTGAGCGCTCACCGGGGTACCCCCGAGCACGTCCAGCCCGGTGACGCCGCCTTCGTCCCGGCATCGTGACCGTCCAGACCGGGAGAGAGGCCAGCATGACCACCACCACCAGCACGCCGACGTGGACCCCGTGGACCAGCTTCTACGATTCAGCCGGGCAGGCCGCGACCATGGTCGCCACCGTCGGCACCGGCGGTTCCAACGTGAAGTATGACCTGGACCGTTTCATCCTGTCCCTGCAGGACGACCCGGGCGCCCCCTCGGCCGGTGCCATCGCACTGTCCGGTGCCCTGTCGGTGGACGTGCCGGAAGATTTCACGCTGGCGGGTTTCCTGCTGCAGGTCGACGGCCACATCGATCGGACCGACGGAGCCGAGGTCCTGCTGACCTGCTCGATTGGGCCCAACGGGCAATCCCGGCAGTGGACGGTAGGCACCGACGACGGGGCGACGGACACCACCAGCGAAACGGATCGTTCCAGATCAGCGGATAACGGGAACCGGACCCCGGCGGTGGAAGACTCCGACTTCCATCTGGAGTGCTTCACCAGCAACGGCAACCTGGCGGTGGGAACACCGCCATACCCTCCGGTCCCGCCCTTCCCCGTGACTCTGAGCATCCAGGGGCGCTGCCGGACGGCCGAGGACAGCGTTCAGATCGACGTACTCAGCTTCACCGTGGTCATGCTCGAGCTGTAAGGGAGCATCGGGCCGGATCCCGGACGGGCGCAGCTTTAGGTCGAGGACCCGGTCCACCCGTAGCCAGCGGGCCCGCATCAGGACAGGGCGCCCGGCTTGGACGGCAGCGGTGACAGGTGGCCGAAGGACCCGCCCGGCGGCAGGACGGTCATCTGACCGTCCTTGGGCGAGACGGCCGGCTGACCGGCTTGCGGCGAGACGATCTGCTGCGGGGTGGGCGGCTTGACCGGCACGCACCGCGGCAGCTTGCTGCTGGTCAGCAGGTCGATGCCCACGATGCTGCCCGACTGGCCGGGTGAGTCCTGGATGAAGACGACCGCGCCCTTGGGTATGGCGCTGGGACGGATCCACAGCGCTCCACCACTGCCCAGGACTGGGCCGACCGCGTTGACCCCGGCGCTGCGCACGAGGGGAAGGCCGAAGTACTGGCACACGGGGCTCACCCCGCTGTAGGTCTGGCCGTGGTAGGTGCCGCTCAGGTTCCGGACCGGGATGTAGCGCACGAGAGCGGGAACGCCGTCGGCGGCCAGCGCCCGCTGCAGGCCCGCGGGGTTCTGGAGCTGTTTGATCGTCACGGTGATCGTTCCGTCCTGGCCGGGCCGCACGGTGTAGGCGGCGGTGACGAACGACCGCAGCGGAGCAGCTGGCTGGGCCGGCCCACCGGCGGACAGGGTGAC
>CAXUJF010000462.1:0-5098 GCA_964250865.1 uncultured Streptosporangiaceae bacterium | reverse complement strand
GACCCGTCCCCGGCCACCACCACCGCCCGCATGTCCTCACCCACGAGTGTCCCCAGTCCGGGGAGAGATCGTGGGCAACCCTGCCTCATCCGCCGCCCGGAGCAGCCGGTCGTCGTAACTGACCAGGGCGTCCAGTTCGTCGCCGAAGATTCGCGCTGTGGCCAGGTGGATCGCGTCCAGCGAGCGCAGCCCCCGGTCTGGCTCGTTCATCGCGCCATCGACGATGTCGTCGTCGATGGCGACGTAGGAGAAGGCCCGCAGTAGATCCCGTGCATCGGGCAGCAGCACCGGCATCACCCTGGTAGCCGCCCGTGTGAGCTCGATCTTCAGCAACGCCGAACTCACCCATTCGGCGTCCGTGTGTTCGTCATAGAACGCCGCCAGCGCCGGAGAATACGTCTCTTCGGCCAGCAGCTTGACCACTGCGGACGTGTCCGCGTAGTACAGGTTCACCAGCTCTCTTCATCCCGCAGCGCAGCCAGGGCATCGGAGAGCCGGTCGGTCCCGTCTCCTGCGCGCATGCGAGGCCGATAGCCCGGCCGCTCGGCCAGGGTGACGCGGCCGGAGGAGGCCAGACGCGCCAGCACCGGGGTGGGCTCGCGATCCCCGGCGGGGACGATCCGGGCGATCAGCCGCCCATGCTCCGTCACGTCGACGGTCTCGCCGTGCCGGACCCGGGCCAGCACCTCGCTGGTGTGGTGCCGCAGGTCTCGCAAGCCCACACTGTGTTGCTCCGCAGCGGTCATGTATTCACTGTATTACAAATTTGTGGCTACAAGGCAGCCTTAACGGATTGACGTCAACTGCGGTTGAGGTTCTACCGTGGGCTGGGTGAGTACGGACCAGGCGGCCCGGGACGCGCAGATGCCCCCGGTACCTACGGTCGGCGGTATCTGGACCCCCGGCCGGCGTCCGCTCACCATCGGCCTCGTCCTCGCGGTGACCCTGGTCGCCTTCGAGGCCCTGGCCATCGCGACCGTCCTGCCGGTGGTCAGCCGCCAGCTCGGCGACCTGCGCCTGTACGGCTGGGTGTTCAGCGCGTTCCTGCTGTCCAGCCTGATCGGCATCGTGGTCGCGGGCACGCTGGCCGACCGGATGCCGCTCGGGCGGCCGATGCTGACCGGGCTGGCGCTGTTCGCCGTCGGCCTGGTCATCGGCGGCACCGCGCCCACCATGGCCATCCTGGTCGCGGGCCGCGCGGTCCAGGGCCTGGGCGCTGGGGTGGTGCCCGCGGTGGCCTACGTGGCCATCTCCCGCGGCTACCCGGATGGCTGCCGGCCGCGCATGTTCGCTGTGCTCTCGACCGCCTGGGTGATCCCCGGCCTGATCGGCCCGGCCATCGCGGCCCTGGTCGCGTCGGCCGTCGGCTGGCGCTGGGTCTTCCTCGGCCTGCTGCCGCTGGTCATTGTGGCCGGCCTGCTGGCCGTGCTGGCCCTGCGGGGCGTCCCGCGCCCGGCAGCGGCGACGGCCCGCCCGGAGATGCCGTACCTGCCGGTACTGGGTGTGGTGGCCGGGGCCGGCGTCGCGCTGGCCTCGCTCAGTTCCGGCCGGCTGCCGGTCGTGATCGGCGGCGTGCTGGCCGGGGGCGTGCTGCTGGTCGTGTCGCTGCGCCGGCTCGTCCCGCCCGGCACCCTGCTGGCCCGCCGCGGGCTGCCCGCCACCATCCTCAGCCGTGGCCTGCTGACCTGCTCATTCTTCGCGGGCGACGCTTATGTCCCGTACGCCATCACCGTCGTGCGGCACGCTCCGACCGAAATGGGCGCGCTGGCCCTGACCGCGGCCACGATGACCTGGACCGCGGGCTCCTGGGTGCAGGCCCGCTGGATCACCCGGCTCGGCCCGCGCCGCCTGATCCGGCTGGGGGAGGGGATGGTGTTCGTCGGCCTGGCGCTGATGGGCGTCACCCTGCTCCCGTCGGTGCCGGTGGCGCTGGGCATCGTGGCCTGGGGTATCGCCGGCTTTGGCATCGGCCAGGCCTACGCCCCGCTGTCGGTGACCACCCTCGACCGGGCCACGCCCGGCCGGGAGGGTCGCGCCACCTCGGGCCTGCAGTTGTTCGACGTGCTCGGCCAGGCCGTCGGCACCGGCGTCGGTGGCGCCATCGTGGCCGCTGCGGCCAGCGGCCTGGGCCACCGGGACGGCGTGGCCCTGGCCTTCGGCTTCGCCCTGTTCGTCAGCGTGATCTCGATCCTGGCCGGCGTCCGCCTCCCGAGCCGTCTCACCGGCCCCGAGACCATGGACGTTCCCGGCTGACACCGCTCCCGGTTAGGACGGCCGGTCACGCTCCGCTCATAATGGGTGCGTGGCAGTAGCGGATAAGTACGACGTCGTGGTGGTCGGCGGGGGGATCGTCGGCCTGGCCACGGCCCACGCGGTGCTCCGGACCGGGCGTCGCGTCGCGGTGGTCGAGCGTGAGCCCCGGCTGGCCGCCCATCAGACCGGCCGGAACTCCAACGTGATCCACTCCGGCATCTACTACGCGCCGGGCGGCCTCAAGGCCCGGCTGGCCCCGGCGGGCTGTGCCGAGACGGTGGCGTTCTGCCGGAACACGGCCTGCCCCACCGGGTCTGCGGCAAGCTCGTGGTGGCCACCGAGCCCGACGAACTGCCCCGGATGGCCGAGCTGGAGCGGCGGGGCCACGCCAACGGGGTGGAGAACCACCGCCTCGACCCCGCGGGCATGCGCGAGCACGAACCCCACGTGCGCGGGATCGCCGCGCTGTGGGTGCCCTCCACCGGGATCTGCGACTACCGCGCCGTCGCGGACAAGCTCGGCGAGCTGATCGTCAAGGGCGGCGGTGACATCCTGCTCGGCCGGACCGTGCACCGTACGATCCGGCACGCGGGCGAGGTCGTGGTGGACACCGACGGCGGTGAGCTGCTGGCCGCGCAGGCCGTGGTCTGCGCCGGCCTGCGCGGCGACGAGCTGGCCGCGGCCTCCGGCGCCGACCCGGGCGTGCGGATCATCCCGTTCCGTGGTGAGTACGCCGGCCTGACCGGCGACGCGGCCGAGCTGGTGCGCGGACTCATCTACCCGGTGCCGGACCCGGCCTTCCCGTTCCTCGGGGTGCACGCCACCCGGGGCGTCGACGGGCACGTGCACGTCGGGCCGAACGCGGTTCTCGCGCTGGCCCGCGAGGGCTACTCCTGGCGCACGGTCCGCCCGCGGGAGCTGGCCCGGTCGCTGGCCTACCCGGGCATGATCAAGGTGGCCCGCCAGCACTGGCGCTACGGCCTCGGTGAGGTCCACCGCTCGCTGTCCAAGCGGGCCATGACCCGGCAGATCCAGCGGATGCTGCCCGATGTCCGCGCCGGCCAGCTGACCCCGGCCGGGGCGGGTGTCCGGGCCCAGGCCGTCCGGCCCGACGGCACCCTGCTGGACGACTTCCTGTTCGTGGCCCAGGGCCAGGGGCCCGGCTCGGTGCTGCACGTGCTCAACGCCCCGTCCCCGGCCGCCACCGCCGCCCTGCCCATCGGCCGCGAGATTCTCGAGCGCCTCACCGGTGAAAAGCTCGGGCCTGTTTAGTCTCAAGCACCATGGACCACGAAACTCCGGTACTGCAGCGCTTCCTCGACGAACAGCGTCGCCACGTCCTCGGCATCCTGGAGGGCCTGACCGAGGAGCAGCTGCGCCGGCCGGTGCTGCCCTCCGGCTGGCACTGCCTGGGCATGGTCAAGCACCTGGCCCTGTCCGACGAGCACTACTGGTTCCGCTGCGTGATGAACGGCGAGCCCGAGGACTACTTCCCCGAAGGCCCGAACGCCGACTTCCAGCTCGGGCCGGACGAGACCGCCGAAGACGTCTTCGCCCTCTACCGCGCAGAGATCGCCCGCGCCGACGAGATCATCGCCGCGAATTCACTGGACCAGCCGCCCCGGCAGCCGCCGGAGTGGGGGCCGGACGTCGCCGACCTGCGCACCATCATGCTCTGGGTCATCAGGGAGACCGCCTGCCACGCCGGCCACCTCGACGCCGTCCGTGAGCTGATCGACGGCCGGCAGTGGATCGTCCTGTAACTGGCTGAGCGCACGAACCAGCCCGGCTCACATCCGTACTCCTAGGTAGGCGAGCCGACTGCGGAGGTGCCTGCCGTGACCCAGCGAACGATGCTGCGAACCGGGGGAGTGCTGGCCGCGGTGCTCGGCCTGACCGTGGCGCTGGCCGCCCCGGCCTCCGCAGCGGGCGGCCGATCACCATCGGAGCTGCCCCAGCCATCCGCGGGCTGCCCGGGCACCAGCGCCGTCGCGGCGCCGGCCGCTACGCCCTGGGCCCAGCAGGCGCTCGGCTTCGCCAGCGTGTGGCCACTGACCCGGGGGGCGGGCGTCACCGTGGCCGTGGTCGACAGCGGCGTCGACGCCAACCCCCAGTTCGGGAACCGGGTCACCATCGGCCCCGACCTGGCCCCCAGTACGACGGGCCCGTCCCCGGACGCGGACTGTGTCGGCCACGGCACCTCGGTGGCCAGCATCATCGCTGCCGCGCCGGTGCCGGGTGTCTCGTTTACCGGGGTGGCGCCGGCCGCGGGCATCCTCTCCGTCAAGATCACCAACTCGGACACCTTCCCCGGCTCGGTGGCGGCCCAGGCCATCGTGGCCGCGGTCGATGACGGCGCCCAGGTCATCAACCTGTCCCTGGCCACGGTCAGCACCCCGGCCCTGGCCGCGGCCGTCCGCTTCGCCCAGGCCAGCAACGTGGTCGTGGTGGCCGCCGCGGGCAACGACAACCCCGACGGCGCGACCGGCCCGTTCTACCCGGCGGCTTACCCCGGCGTGCTGTCGGTCGGCGCGGTCGGTCAGGACGGCGCCCTGGCTGGCTTCTCCGACACCCGGACCCCGGTCAGCGTCACCGCCCCCGGCGTCGGCGTGACCGCGGCCTACCCCGGCGTCTTTCCCCGGGCCTACAACGCGGCCAGCAACGGCACCAGCTTCGCCACCGCGTTCGTCTCCGGGGTCGCGGCCCTGGTCCGCGCGGCCCACCCCGGCCTGGACGAGGCGCAAGTGGTGGCCCGCATCACCGCCACCGCGGACGGCTCGGCAGGTGCCGGCACCGGCCATGGCCTGGTCAACCCGGTCCAGGCTGTCACCGCCATCCTCCCGGC
>CAXUJF010000461.1:0-5127 GCA_964250865.1 uncultured Streptosporangiaceae bacterium | reverse complement strand
CCCGCGCGGCCCCGCGTCCCGCAGACGGTGCTCGCCGTCGGCCTTCTTCTCGCCGTCCCCGCGCGGCCCCGCGTCCCGCAGACGGTGCTCGCCGTCGGCCTTCTTCTCGCCGTCCCCGCGCGGCCCCGCGTCCCGCAGACGGTGCTCGCCGTCGGCCTTCTTCTCGCCGAGCCCGCGCGGCCCTGCGTCCCGCAGACGGTGCTCGCCGTTGGCCTTCTTCCCGCCGAGCCCGCGCGGCCCTGCCTCGCATCGGCTTCTCGCCGTCGGCCTTCTTCTCGCGGTGGCTGGTTTCCTTTTGCGCTTTAACTTTCTCTCCCTGGGCTGGCGCACGCTGCAGGGTCTGCGCGGCCGGCCGCCAGTTGGTTGGCTGGGTAAGGTCCCCGGAGGCATCGGGGCAGGCGGGTCGCGGCCACGAGCGCTCCCGGGGCAAAAAGATCCCCGTTCGCGAGGGGGGGTTCGCGAACGGGGATGCTTGGGTGGGAGAGCCGGGATGGTCAGGCCGTGGACTCTTCCCTAGGCGCAGCCTGGGAGGGGGAGTCTGCGGTACCGGTCAGCTCCCGGCTACCGGCGACGACGGGAGCGGCCGCGCTCGGTACCGGTGACCCGGAGGATCAGCAGCAGGATGATGGCGCCGATGATGGAGCCGATGATGCCGGTGGCGTGGAATGAGTTGACCGACACACTGTGGTACTGGATCAGGTTTTCCAGGAAACCGCCGATGAAGGACCCGACGATGCCGAGGATGATCGTGCCCAGGATGCCGATGGGGTCCCGGCCGGGAACGAGTAGCCGCGCGATCAGGCCAGCGATGAGCCCGATGACGATGAGGACGATAATGAAGGTGACCATGGCGGCTTGATTCCCCAAACCGGGGCTGATATACGCCCACTGCTCGGGCTGTGAGCAAAATGATCTTTACCGGACGCGACCGGCTGGGAATAAGCCCAGGTCGGGGTCGGGGCCGGGCCCGAAAATCCAGAAATCTGGACGCGCAAAAGACGTGCCGGGCAGGCGCATAACCGGCCCCGCACGGCGGTTTAGCCCCCTCGCCGGCCCTCCGCCTAACCCGCACCGGCCCGCCGCCGAAGTCCCCACCGTCCCCAGCCGAGCTCCCACTGAGACCGCCCGGGACGTCGCCCCGTTTTGCTGAGTTCCGGACTGTGCACTAGTCTTACGCCGGTCACCAAACACGGTCCCGTCGTCTAGTGGCCCAGGACGCCGCCCTCTCAAGGCGGTAACGCCGGTTCGACTCCGGTCGGGACTACCCCTGAAGGCCGTGCGGCTGTCGTCGCACGGCCTTCACCCTTCTGGCACCTTTACCGGCCGAACTCGACCAGGAAATACGGGGTACCCGGCATGGGATCTTCTGGTGACGTGGAGTACGTGAGCAAGCCCGGCGACGACGAAGAGGGCGGCGTCGAGGTCATCATCACCACAGACACCTCGGCCGCGCCGCACAAGGCGGGTGAGGGCAAGCTCTACGTGATGCGCAACTCCGGCGACCCGGACGGCCCGAAGCTGTACTTCACCGAGGCCGAGTGGGACGCGTTCGTGCTGGGCGTCAAGGACGGCGAGTTCGATCTGGACGAGCAGGGCAACCTGCCGCCCCTGCCCGGCCAGGCCTGAACCCCCGGCCGCATCCCCTGGCCGGCCACAACTTTGCCATCCGGCGGCCGAGCCGTGCGTGAACGTTAAGCCCCGACCGCTAACCTAAGCTCATGTTTGGACTCCCTGATGGCACCACCGCGTGCCTGTTTGACATGGATGGCGTGGTGACCCAGACCGCGCTGGTGCACGCGGCGGCCTGGAAGGACATGTTCGACAAATTCCTCCGCCAGCGGGCCGAACAGAGCGGCGAGAAGTTTGTGCCGTTCGACGCGACCAAGGACTATGGCGACTACGTCGACGGCAAGCCCCGGCTGGACGGCACCCGTTCGTTCCTGGAGTCGCGCGGCATCAAGCTGCCCGAAGGTAACCCGGACGACAAGCCGGGCACTCCCACCATCCAGGGCCTCAGCAATGAGAAGAACGACCTGGTGGTGGAGAAGATCCGCACCGACGGGGTGAAGGTCTACGACGACACGATCCGCTACATCAAGGCCGTCCGGGCCGGGGGGCTGCACACCGCGATCGTGTCCTCCAGCGCCAACACCGTGGACGTGCTCAACTCGGCCGGGATCAGCGACCTGTTCGACACGCGGGTGGACGGCCAGGTGGCCACGGAGCGGAACCTGAAGGGCAAGCCGGCCCCAGACACCTTCCTGGCTGCGGCCAAGAACCTCGGCGTCCCTCCGGACCACGCCGCGGTCTTCGAAGACGCCCTGGCCGGCGTCGAGGCCGGGCACGCCGGGCACTTCGCGCTTACTGTCGGAGTTGACCGGGTGGGCAACGGGCACGGTGACGCGCTCCGCCAGCACGGCGCCGACGTCGTGGTCACCGACGTCGCGCAACTTCTCGACTGACACTCACACAAAGGCGAGCGCATGATCAAGCAGGGCGCATACGGGGTTGAGCCGTGGAGTCTGAAGGAGTCCGGGCTCAACATGGATCTGCTCGCCCAGAGCGAGTCGGTCTTTGCCCTCTCCAACGGGCACATCGGGTTGCGCGGCAATCTGGACGAGGGAGAGCCGCACGGCCTGCCCGGCACGTACCTGAACTCGTTCTTCGAGCAGCGCCCGCTGCCGTACGCCGAGGCTGGTTACGGCTACCCCGAGTCGGGTCAGACGGCCATCAACGTCACCAACGGCAAGCTGATCCGGCTGCTGGTCGACGATGAGCCGTTCGACATCCGCTACGGCACGCTGAACTCGCACGATCGCGTGCTCGACCTGCGGGCGGGCACGCTGACCCGGCACGCGGACTGGACCTCGCCCGCGGGTTCGCGGGTCCGGATCACCTCGACCCGGATGGTGTCGCTGACCCAGCGGGCCATCGTTGCCATCTCCTACACGGTGGAGCCGGTCGAGGGCCAGGTCCGGCTGGTGGCCCAGTCCGAGCTGGTGGCCAACGAGCAGATGCCGGACAGCGGGCGGGACCCACGCGCGGCCGCCGCCCTGGAGTCCCCGCTCGTCAGTGAAGACTTCGTAGCCGACAACGACGGCCAGTACCGCGCCCTTCTGGTGCACAGCACCCGGGTCAGCGGCCTGCGGATCGCTGCCGGGATGCTGCACGAAATCGAGGGCCCGGCCCGGATGTCCGTGCACAGCGAGGCCTACCCCGACGTGGGCCGGGCGCTGATCGCGGCCGAGGTCCCGCTGGGCGAGAAGCTGCACATCACCAAGTACGTCGGCTACGGCTGGTCGTCCGTCCGGTCCCGGCCGGCCGTGCTCGACCAGGTGTCCGCGGCGCTGGCGCTGGCCAAGCTGACCGGCTGGGATCAGCTGCTGGCCGAGCAGCGGGCGTTCCTGGACGAGTTCTGGGCCGGGGCTGACGTCGAGGTGGCCGGCGACCCGGAGATCCAGCAGGCGGTCCGGTTCGCGCTGTTCCACGTCCTGCAGTCCGGCGCCCGGGCCGAGATCCGCCCGATCGCGGCCAAGGGCCTCACGGGGCCCGGTTATGACGGGCACACGTTCTGGGACACCGAGACGTTCGTGCTCCCGGTGCTGAACTTCACCCAGCCCGCGGCGGCGGCGGACGCGCTACGCTGGCGCCACTCGGTCCTCCCGCTGGCCCGGGAGCGCGCCACCGACCTGGGCCTGAAGGGTGCCGCGTTCCCCTGGCGCACGATCGACGGCCAGGAGTGCTCGGGTTACTGGCCGGCCGGCACGGCCGCGTTCCACATCAACGCGGACATCGCCCGGGCCGCGCTCGACTACGTCAACGCCACCGGGGACGAGAAGTTCGAGCGCGAGGTCGGCGTCGAGATCCTGGTCGAGACGGCGCGGCTGTGGCGCAGCATCGGCCACCACGACGCTGAGGGCCGGTTCCGCATCGACGGGGTCACCGGCCCCGACGAGTACAGCGCGATCAAAGACAACAACATCTTCACCAACCTGATGGCCCAGCGGAACCTGGCCGCCGCGGCCGACCTGGCCGAGAAGCACGACGACGTGGCCAAGCAGCTCGGGGTCACCACCGAGGAGGCAGCCAGCTGGCGGGACGCGGCCAAGGCGATGATGATGCCGTACGACCGGCGCCTGGGCGTGCACCCGCAGCACGAGGGTTTCACCGAGCACGCGGTGTGGGACTTCAGCCACACCCCCGAGGAGGGCTACCCGCTGCTGCTGCACTACCCGTACTTCGACCTCTACCGCAAGCAGGTGGTCAAACAGGCCGACCTGGTGCTGGCCATCCACATGTGCGGGGACGCCTTCACCGACGAGCAGAAGGCCCGCGACTTCGCCTACTATGAGCCGCTCACCGTCCGGGACTCATCCCTGTCGGCCTGCACCCAGGCGGTGGTGGCGGCCGAGGTCGGCCAGCTCGAGCTGGCCCACGAGTACCTGGCCGAAGCGGCCCTGATGGACCTGCGTGACCTGGAGCGCAACACCCGCGACGGCATGCACATGGCCTCGCTGGCCGGGGCCTGGATCGCGCTGATCCAGGGCTTCGGCGGCATGCGGCAGACCCCCGGCGGCCTGACCTTCGCCCCGCGGCTGCCCAACGGCTTCTCCCGCCTCAAGTTCCACATGCGCTACCGGGGCTGCCTGCTGCGGGTCACCGTGACCCGGCACGAGGCCACCTACGAGCTGGTGGACGGCGACCAGCTGATCATCCAGCACTTCGGCGACCAGGTCACCGTGGGGGACAAGGCCACCCGTCAGAAGATCCCGGCCATCGCCGAAGCCCCCCGTCCCCGCCAGCCCAAGGGTCGAGAACCCATAACCCACCGCGATTAACAAGGGCACCCCTCCCAGGGTCACCCCCCGGACCCGCGTCACTCCCACCCCTCGGTGGACGGGGTCTAACCTCACCCGACGGCGACCCTCAGGTCGAGGATGTGGTCGCAGCGGTCGGCGACCTCGGCGTCGTGCGTGGCCAGGATCACGGCGCCGCCGCGCGCGGCCACCCCGAGCATGCGGTCCAGCACGATGGCCCGGGCGGCCACGTCCAGCGCGGCCGTGGGTTCGTCGGCGCTCAGCCGCGGGGGCTGCCGGGCCACCGCCCCGGCCACCGCCCCCCCCGGCG
>CAXUJF010000460.1:0-5146 GCA_964250865.1 uncultured Streptosporangiaceae bacterium | reverse complement strand
TGGCCGGACTGGGTGGCCGTCACCAGTTCCAGCGGCACCGGCACCGCAGGCGGGGAGCCGAACAGGCGGACGCCGTCGCCGAGCAGGATCGGGACGACCAGCACGATGATGTCGTCCATCAGGCCGGCCTCCAGGAGCTGGCGGCCGATCTGGCCCCCGAGGACCACGACGTTGCCGCCGCCGGCGGCTTGGGCCGCGGCCCGGGCGGTGGCCACGGCCCGGCTGATGTCGCCGGACAGGAAGGTGACCGCGGGGTCGGGCTCGGCGGGAGGCCGGTGGGTGAGCACGAACTGCGGGCCGTGCCAGGCGCCGCCGAACGCCTCGGTCGCCTCCTCGGGCTGTCCCGCTTTGTGGCCGGCGTCGTAGGTGCGCCGGCCGACCAGGAGCGCTCCGGTGGACTCGATGATCTCGCCCACGATCGGGTTGGCCGGCTCGTTGTGGGTGAAGACCCAGTCCATCGCGTCGTCGGGGCCGGCCATGAAGCCGTCCAGGGACAGGGCGGTGTTCCAGCGCACGAGGGTCATGCCAGGGTGACGACGCGGCGAGTCCGAAGTCATCGGCAAGGTCATAAGGTATGGCGCAAATGCTGCCGGAAGAGTCGGACGACCACCCCGAGGCCGACGGGCCCCGGGGCGTGGCGCGCGAGTTCGGCCCGAACTGGTTCGCGACGGTCATGGGCACCGGCATCGTGGCCGTGGCCGGCGCGGAGCTGCCGCTGCACCTGCCCGGCCTGCGGGTGTTCGCCATCGTGGTGTGGGTGCTGGCCTCGCTGCTGCTGATCGGGCTGATCGTGGGCTGGGCGGTGCACTGGGCCCGGCACCCGGCCCGGGTCCGCGGCTACGCGGCCGATCCGGTCATGGCCCAGTTCTGGGGCGCGCCCCCGCAGGCGCTGAACACGGTGGGGGCTGGAGCGCTCCTGCTCGGGCCGAGCGTGCTCGGACCGGCGGCGGTCGGCCTGGACTGGGTGCTGTGGATCACCGGCGCCGTGCTCGGCCTGGTCACCGCCTGCTGGATCCCGTACCTGATGATGACCCGGCACGACATCGGGGCCGACGCGGCGTTCGGCGGGTGGCTGATGCCGGTGGCAGCGCCGATGACGGCGGCGCCCCCCGGCGCGCTGCTGGTCCCGCACGCGCCCGCGGGTCAGGCCCGGCTGACCCTGCTGCTGGCCTGCTACGCGATGTTCGGCATCAGCCTGCTGGCCACGCTGATCATCGTCCCGCAGATCTGGGCCCGGCTGGTCCAGCACAAGGTGGGCGCGGCGGCCATGGCGCCGACGTTGTGGATCGTGCTCGGCCCGTTCGGGCAGTCGGTGACCTCGGTCAGCCGCCTGGGCACGGACGCCACCCAGGTGCTACCCGCCCCGTACGGGACCGGGGCGACCGTGGCCGCTCTGCTCTACGGCGTCCCGGTGTGGGGGTTCGCGATGCTGTGGCTGGTGCTGGCGGCCGCGATCACCGTGCGCACCGCGCGCACGGCCGGCGGGCGGCTGCCGTTCGCCCTGACCTGGTGGAGCTTCACGTTCCCGGTCGGCACCTGCGTCACCGGCACCATCGCCCTGGCCGAACGCAGCCACGACACCCTGCTGCGGGACGTGGCCGTGGTGCTGTACGTGCTGCTGGCGCTGGCCTGGCTGGTGGTGGCGATCAGGACAGTGTTGTTTGCCCTCGGCCGTCAGCCGCGCAGCTCGGCGCCGACCCGCTCCCCCGCTTCGGCCACGGCGGCGGCGCGGACCTCCGCGACCTCGGCCGCGGTCAGCGTGCGGTCCGGGGCCCGGAAGCGCAGCGCGTAGGCCAGCGACTTGCGGCCCTGGCCGACCTGCTCGCCGGTGTAGACGTCGAACAGGCGAACATCTTCCAGCAGCGTGCCGTCACCGGCGCTGGCGGCGCCCGCGCGCAGGGCGGCCTCGACGTCGGCCGCGGGCACCGCGGCGTCGACGATCAGGGCCACGTCCTGGGCGGCCAGCGGGTAGGACGACAGCACCGGGGCCTGCACCGGGCCGGACCGTTCCGCGGCGGCCAGCACGGCCGACATGTCCAGCTCCAGCGCGCTGGTCCGGGCGGGCAGGGCGAAGGCCTGGATGACCCGCGGGTGCAGCTCGCCGGCGTACCCGGCCAGCCATTCGGTCTGCTGGGAGCCGTCGCCGGCCTGGACGAAGATCGCGGCGCAGCGGCCCGGGTGCCAGGGGGCCTGCCCGGTGGCGCGCACGTCCACGCTGACCCGGCAGATCCGGCCGATCTGGCGGGCCACTTCGACGGCGTCGGCCCAGGACTCGTGGCGGCCCTGACCCCACCAGCCCGGCAGCTCGCGGTCACCGGCCAGCACCGCGCCCAGGTGCAGCGGCTGGTCGGGCAGCGCGGCCTCCAGCGCGGTCAGGTCCTCAAACGACGGGGCCCGGTCCACGGGCAGCGACGGCGGCACGACGCGCCCACCCGGCCGGGTCAGGTAGACCAGCCCCAGCTCGAACAGGGCGGCGTCGGCGAAGCCGCGGCCGATGTTGCGGTTCAGCACCCGGAACAGGCCGGGCAGCAGCGTGGTCCGCAGCAGCGGCTCGTCGTCGCTGAGCGGGTTGGCCAGGGCCAGCAGCTGCCGCCGTGCATCTTCGGGTGGCAGCGGCAGCGCGTCCGCGGCGGCGGCGGACACGAACGGCGCGGCCAGCACCTCGACGTAGCCCGCGCCGGCCAGGCCGCGGCCGACGTCCCGGCGCAGCCGCTGGCGGGTGGTCAGCCCGCGCCCGGCGAAGGCCCGGGGCCGGCGGACCGGGACGTTCTCGTAACCCTCGAGCCGGATGACCTCCTCGGCCAGGTCGGCCGGGTCGTTCAGGTCCGAGCGCCAGGACGGCGCGGTGGCGGTGAGCACCTGGTAGGCGTGGTCGTGCTCGGTGGCGCAGCCGAGCTGGCGCAGCCGCCGGGTCACGGTGTCCAGCCCGTAGACCACGCCCGCGACCTGGTCCGGGTAGTCCTCGGTCATCGAGACCTGGGTGGGCGGCACGTCCACCGACGCGTGCTGGCAGCCGGGCACGATCGTGCCGCTGCCGAGCGAGGCCAGCAAGGCCACGGCCTTGGCCGAGGCCCGCAGCGGCAGCTCGCGGTCGACACCGCGCTCGAACCGGTACGACGCTTCGCTGTGCAGCCGGTGGCGGCGGGCCATCTTGGCCACCCCGACCGGCGAGAAGTGCGCCGCCTCGATCAGCACGTCGGTGGTCTCGTCGCTGATCTCGGTGGTCAGGCCGCCCATGGTGCCGGCCAGTGAGACCGCCCCGGAGCCGTCGGCGATGACGATGTCGTCCGGCTCCAGCGCCCGGGTCACGTGGTCCAGGGTCTCCAGCCGTTCCCCCGGCTCGGCCCGCCGGACGTCGATGGGCCCGGTGACCTTGGCGTTGTCGAAGGCGTGCAGCGGCTGGCCGAGCTCGAGCATGAGGTAGTTGGTCACGTCGACGGCCAGCGAGATCGACCGGACGCCACAGCGGTTCAGCCGGACCTGCATCCACAGGGGCGTGGGTGCGCCGGGCCGGAAGTCGTGCACCGAGCGCAGCACGATCCGGTCGCAGGCGGACGGGTCGGCGATGGCTACCGCGCGCACCGCGCTGGAGACCCAGCCCAGGTCGCCGCCGAGGCCGGCGTGCGCGGGCAGGCCGGAGTCAGCCGGGTCGGTGAACGTCAGGCCGAACGCGATGGCCAGCTCGCGGGCCACGCCACGGACCGACACACAGTCACCGCGGTCCGGGGTGACGGCGATGTCGAACACCTCGTCGCGCAGCGCGGCGTAGGTGGCGAAGTCGGCGCCGAGCGGGGCGGCGCCGGGCAGCATGATGATGCCCGAGTGGTCGTCCCCGATCCCCAGCTCGTCGGCGGCGCAGATCATGCCCTCGGACAGCCGGCCGTAGGTCTTGCGGGCCCCGATCTCGAACCCGCCGGGCAGCACCGCACCCGGCGCGGCCAGCGCGACCTTGTCCCCGGCGGCGAAGTTGGTCGCGCCGCAGACGACCCCGAGGTTGCCCTCGCTGCCGAGCGCGTGCCCGTCCTCGGTAGCCATCCGGCAGTACCGGATCGGCTTCTTGAACTCGGCCAGTTCCTCGACCGACAAGACCTGGGCGATGACCACGCCGGAGATGTCGTGGCCGACCGGCTCGACCGACTCGACCTCCAGCTTGATCGAGGTGAGCACCCGGGCGATCTCGGCTACCTCGACCGAGGACTCGATCGGCGCGTACTCGCGCAGCCAGGACAGCGGAAGTTTCATGGTCAGATCTCCGTCCCGAAGGCCCGGCTGAACCGGACGTCGCCCTCGGTGGTGTCGCGGATGTCGGTGACGCCGTGCCCGATCATGAGCGTGCGCTCGATGCCCAGGCCGAACGCGAAGCCGCTGTACCGGCTGGGGTCGATGCCGCAGGCGATCAGCACCCGCGGGTTGACCATGCCGCAGCCCGCGATCTCGATCCAGCCCTGGGACCGGCAGACCCGGCACGGCTCGCCACCGGGCTCGGTCGAGGCACCCCGGCACACGTGGCACTCCATCGACACGTCGCCGGACGGCTCGGTGAACGGGAAGTAGTCCGGCCGGAACCGGGTCCGCAGCCCCGCACCGAACATGGCGTCGACGAAGGCCTGAATCGCGCCGCGCAGGTCGGCCATGGTCAGGCCCTCGTCCACGGCCAGGCCCTCGATCTGATGGAACACCGGGCTGTGGGTGGCGTCCAGCGCGTCGGCCCGGAAGCACCGGCCCGGGCTCACCACGTACAGCGGCAACGGGCGGGACAGCATGGAGCGGATCTGCACCGGCGAGGTGTGCGTCCGCAGCACCACGCCGGAGCGGCCGGAGCCGCCAGTGCCATCACCGGCGTCCTTGGGGCCGGCCACGAACAGTGTGTCCTGGGACTCGCGGGCCGGGTGGTCGGGCGGGAAGTTCAGCGCGTCGAAGTTGTACCACTCGGCCTCGACCTCGGGACCCTCGGCGACCTCGTAGCCCATGGCCACGAACACGTCGGACAGCCGGTCGGCGGCCATGGTCACCGGGTGCCGGGCACCGCCCGGGCGCCGGTCCCAGGGCAGCGTCACGTCGACCGTCTCGGTCAGCAGCACCTGCTGGTCCCGGCGGGCCTCGAGCTCGGCGGCGAGCTGGTCGCGTTCGGTGTGGACGTCTCGGA
>CAXUJF010000459.1:0-5164 GCA_964250865.1 uncultured Streptosporangiaceae bacterium | reverse complement strand
GGGCGGACCTGGGGGCGGCGCTGTCGGTCTACGCGGCCGGCGTCACACTGGTCAGCCTGGCCGACGGACGGGACGACATCGGCACCACGGTCAGCGCGTTCTGCCCGGTATCGATGGACCCGCCGCTGGTGCTGATCTCCCTCATCGCCGGGTCGTATCCGGCCGGCCTGCTCGGCGGGACGGACCCCGATGCCGGGCCGGTGGACCGGTTCGCGGTCACCCTGCTCTCGGTCAGCCAGCGCGCGATCGCGGGCCGGTTCGCGGCGGCCGGGCGCCCGAACGCCCGTCGCATGCTGGACGGCGTCCCGTACCAGCGCGGTCCCCACTCCGGGGCCATCATCCCGGACGGTGGCCTGGCCGCGCTGGACTGCGAGGTCACCCAGCGCGTGCCGGCCGGAGACCACGTGGTGCTCATCGCCCAGGTGATGGCGGTGCCCTATCTGGCCCCGGCGGGCGAACCCCTCATCCGATTCGGCCGCCGCTACCCGACGCTGACCGAAGACCCCGCCTGAGCTCAGGCCGGGTCTGGGGCTGGCCGGGTCTGGGCTCAGGCCGCTACCCGCTCGGCCAGCAGGTCGCGCACCGTGCGTGGCTCCCGCCCGAGGAGCTCAGCCAACAGCGGGTCGGTGCCGGCGAAACGTCCGTCCCGGGCGGCCTGGTAGAACCCGAGCAGGAAGTGCGCGGCGGTCTCCGGGGTGCCGTGCGCGGCCTGCTGGGCCACCCAGTCCTCGTCGTCCAGGACGACCCGCTGGATGTCGCGGCCGGTGAGCTGGGAGGCGATGCCCGCGATCTCAACGAACGTCGGAGCCGCGCTCGCGGTGAGGGTGACCGGGCCGTCGAAGGGCTGCTCGCTGGTGAGGATCACGGCGGCGGCCTCGGCCTCGTCCGCGCGCTCGGTCCACGAGACGGGCCCGTCGGCGGGGGTCGCGATGGCCCCGGTCTCGCGCCAGGGGCCCAGCAGCCAGTCCAGGCTGTGCGCGTAGAAGCCGTTGCGCAGGGAGGTCCAGGCCACGCCGGAGTCCGCCAGCTGGGCCTCATTGGCGGCGTGCACGACGGCCGGGACGAACGGGCTATCGGGCCCTATGTGCTGGTGGCTGGTGTAGAGGATCCGGCGGGCACCGGCCTGGACGGCGGCCTCGATGCCGACGCGGACCAGCGCCACCCCGTCGGCGCCGGGGTCGTTGGACGAGACGAGCAGCACCTGGTCGGCGCCCTCGAACGAGTCGAGCAGCGCGGCCGGGTCGTCGTAGCCGCCGCGCCGCACCCGCACGCCGCGATCGGCGAAGTGCTGCGCCTTGGCCACGTCGCGCACGCTCACGCCGATCTGGTCGGCGGGGATGCGCTTGAGCAGCTGCTCGACGGTGGCGCCGTTGAGGGCGCCCGTAGCGCCGGTGATGACGATCATGTGATGCCCGTCCCTCGTGTTATCGATGATGCTTATATGAAGCTACCAACGGAAACATAATGATCGCAAATTACTGTTATCATCGTTAACATGACGGAGCGGAGTCTGTTGTCCTCGCGGGACCGGACGCGGGCGCAGCTGGTGGAGGTCGCGGCCAAGCTGCTGGCCACCGAGGGACCGGACGCGGTGACCACCCGCTCGGTCGCACTCGCGGCCGGCGTGCAGGCGCCGACGATCTACCGGCTGTTCGGCGACAAGAACGGGCTGCTGGAAGCCGTGGCCGAACACGGTTTCACGAGCTACATGACCCGCAAGCACCCGATCAAGGCCGACGACGACCCGGTCGAGAACCTGCGGACCGGATGGGAGCTCCACGTCGGCTTCGGGCTGGCCAACCCGGAACTGTTCCGGCTCATGCACACGGCGCTGCGCACACCAGGCGGTCAGGCCGCCGCGGCCTCCGGGGCCGCGGTGCTCCAGGCCCGGGTCCACCGGGTGGCCGAGGCCGGACGGCTGCGCGTGACCGAGCGCCGCGCGGTCGAGCTCATCCGCGCCGCAGGCACCGGCGTCGTGTTCACGCTCATCGACCAGCCCGAGGACGAGCGCGACGACGGCCTGGCCGCCACCGCCTGGGAGTCGGTCTGCGCGGCGATCCTGGTCGATGAAGGTGCCGACCCGGTGGGTGCGGTGGGGGGTACGGCGGCCGCGGCGGTGACCCTGCGGGCTGGACTGCCCGGCGTCACGATGCTCAGCGCCACCGAACGGGCGCTTCTGGGCGACTGGCTCGACCGCATCGCGGAGGCCGCTGGAGTCGGGGGGTCAGGCGGCGCGTTTGTAGGCGCGGACGGCTAGGGGGGCGAAGACGATGAAGATGCCCGCCAGCCAGGCGATGCTCTTCCACAACGGACTGGCGATCGGGCCGCCGAGGGCCATGGCCCGCATGGCGTCGATGGTGAACGTGATGGGCTGGTTGTTGGCGAAGGCCTGGAGCCAGCCGGGCATGGTCGAGATCGGCACGAAGGCCGAGCTGAGGAACGTGACCGGGAACAGCCAGATCAGGCCGAACGCCTGCACCGACTCCTCGTCGCCGATGGCCAGGCCGGTGAAGGCGGCGATGCAGCAGCAGGCGATGCCGAGCACGATGGCCAGCACAACCAGGCCGATGGCGGGGCCGACGCCGTTGCTGAAGCGGAAGCCGACCGCGTAGCCGACGCCGATCACGATCAGGATCGTGACCGTCATCCGGGCGGTGTCGGCCACCAGCCGGCCGCCCAGGACCGCGGAGCGAGCCATCGGCATCGAGCGGAACCGGTCGATGACCCCCTTCTTCAGCTCCTGGGCCAGCGAGATGGCCGTGCCGAAGCAGGCGAAGGCCGCGGTCTGGCCGAGGATGCCGGGCATCAGGAAGTTGACGTAACCGCCGGGGACGTTGACTTTGATCGCGCCGCCGAACACGTAGCGGAACATCAGCACGAACATGACCGGCTGGATAACGGTGAACACGATGTAGGCCGGGACGCGGGCCCAGACCAGGAGGTTGCGCTTGCTGATGGTCAGCGTGTCGCTGGCGGCCCAGCGGGCCCGGGTGAGCAGGCCGGGCGCGTCGCTGGGCGGCTGTAGGGCGATGGCGGTCATGACGTGGCCTTCTCCTCGACGTTCTCGGCGTCCTTGCGGCGGCCGCGGCGGCGCTTGCCGCTGGCGGCGGCTTCTTCTTCCTCGGCGGCGTGCCCGGTCAGAGCCAGGAACACGTCGTCCAGCGACGGCCGGCGCAGGCCCAGCCCGCTGGTCTCGATCCCGGCCTCGTCCAGGCTGCGGACCGACTGGATCAGGGCCTCGGAGCCGTTGATGCCGACCGGCACGCTGACCACGCCGGTGCCCTCGTCCACGTGGGGCTCGCTCTCGGCCAGCTTGGTCACGGCCGTGACCGCGTCGCTGACCCGGGTCCGGTTCGGGACGGTGAACTCCAGCACGTCGCCGCCGACCCGGCCCTTCAGCTCGGTCGACGTCCCGGCCGCGATGACCTCGCCGTGGTCGATGACGACGATCTCGTTGGCCAGCTCATCGGCCTCGTCCAGGTACTGGGTGGTGAGCAGGAGCGTGGTGCCCCCGGCCACCAGCGACCGGATGACCTCCCACATGCCCAGCCGGGAGCGCGGGTCGAGCCCGGTGGTGGGCTCGTCCAGGAACAGCACCTGGGGCCGGCCGACCAGGCTGGCGGCCAGGTCCAGGCGGCGCTGCATGCCGCCGGAGAACGTCTTGGCGGCCCGGTCGGCCGCGTCGGTCAGATCGAACTGGTCCAGCAGCTCGGTCGCGCGGGCCTTGGACGCGGCGCGGCTCAGGTGGTACAGCCGCCCGATGATCTCCAGGTTCTCGCGCCCGGTCAGCTCGATCTGGATGGCGGCCGACTGCCCGGCCAGCCCGATCGAGCGGCGGACCGCGCTGGCCTCCTTGACCACGTCGTGTCCCTCGACCACCGCGCGCCCTCCGTCCGGGCGCAGCAGGGTGGTCAGGATGCGCACGGCGGTGGTCTTACCCGCACCGTTCGGGCCGAGCACCCCCAGCACCGTCCCGCGCGGCACCGAAAGGTCGATACCCCGCAGCGCGTGCACGTCGCCGAACGATTTCGTCAGGTTCTCGACGAGAATCGCCGGCCCCGAAGAACTCTGCTCCACGTCACTTCCTTCCCCGCGTGGCTCCGGGTCGTCAGCGCCCGGATGCCATGAACCTATCGTCAGCCCGGGACACTGGGCGAACGAAAAAACTCTGCTACCAACGTGCCCCAGGGGTGTGACGAAACGGCCCGCACGTATTCATCGGGGTAGGAGTTCGGGCTGGGTGGCGATCAGGCGGCCTTCGCGCCAGACGGCGGCGGCGAGGGGGACGCCGGGGCGGTAGGCCAGGTAGGCGTGCGACGGGGCGTCCAGCATGAGCAGGTCGGCCCGGGCGCCGGGGCCGAGATGGCCGACGTCGGTGCGGCGCAGGGCCTGGGCGCCGCCCGCGGTGGCCGACCATACTGCTTCCTGAGTGGTCAGGTGCATGTCGCGAACGGCGAAGGCCACGCACAGGGCCATGCTCGAGGTGAAGCAGGAGCCGGGGTTGCAGTCGGTCGCGATGGCCACGGTGACACCAGCAGCAAGCAGCCGCCGGGCGTCCGGGTAGGGCTGGCGGCAGGAGAACTCCACCGCGGGCAACAGCGTGGCCACGGTGTCGGAGGCGGCCAGCGCGTCCACGTCGGCCGCGGTCAGGAACGTGCAGTGGTCGGCCGAGGCGGCCCCGGCCCGTACCGCGATCTGGACCCCGGGGCCGGGTCCGAGCTGGCCCGCGTGGACCCGGGCCAGCAGGCCGCGAGCCTGCCCGGCGGCCAGGATTCTTGCCGTCTCGGCCCCATCGAACGCGTCCCGCTCGCAGAACACGTCGATCCAGCGCGCGTGCGGGGCGCAGGCGTCCAGCATCGGGCCGCAGACCAGGTCCACGTAGCCGGCCCGGTCACCGGCGTACTCCGGCGGCACCACGTGCGCGCCCAGGTAGGTCACCTCCGGGGTGACCTCGGCCGCCAGCATCAGGGCGCGGGCCTCGTCCCGGACGGTCAGCCCGTAGCCGGACTTGCACTCGAAGGTGGTCGTGCCCTGGCGGGCCAGCTCGTCGGTCAGCCGGCGCAGGTTGGCCCGGAGGGTGATGTCGGAGGCGGCGCGGGTGGCCGCGCCCGTGGTGCGGCTGCCGCCCGCCGCGGAGGGCTGGCCGGCCATACCGGCCGCGCAC
>CAXUJF010000458.1:4956-5164 GCA_964250865.1 uncultured Streptosporangiaceae bacterium | reverse complement strand
CGCAGCACCCAGGGCAGCCCGCGGTCGAGGCCTGGATCCAGCTCCTCGACGCGCCCCGCCGTACCTCGGCCGCCCGCCGTTACGTGGGCTGAGCCGGTGCCCCGGATCCTGCTGACCGGCTGGTTCAGCTTCCTGCACGGCGAGGCCACCGCGGGCGACGTGCTGGCCCTGGACTCCGTCCGGCGGTCGCTGGACCAGGCCGGCCTGG
>CAXUJF010000458.1:0-4946 GCA_964250865.1 uncultured Streptosporangiaceae bacterium | reverse complement strand
GATGTGGAGGCCGCGGCATACACCGACCTGGTGTTCGTCTGCGGCCCGGTGCACGGCGACCAGGTGGCCGGCCTGCACCGCCGGTTCTCCTCCTTGCGCCGGATCGCGGTCGGGGTCACGGTCATCGACCGGTCCGACCCGGCCTGGGCCGGCTTCGACCTGGTGCTGGCCCGCGACGGTGATGCGGGCCCCCCGGTCCGCGACCTGTCGGCCGCCGTCCCCCGGGCGGCGTCACCGCAGGTCCCGGTGACCGGGGTCGCGCTGGCCACCGGGCAGGGCGAGTACGCCGCGCGCCGGCGCCACGACACGGTGAACGCCGGCCTGACCGGCTGGCTGGGTGGCAAGACCTGCGCCCCGGTCCCGCTGGAGACCCGGCTCGACACCGGCGACTGGCGGCTGTGCTCCACCGCCGCGGCGTTCGAGGCCCTGCTGAGCCGGATGGACGTGGTGGTTACCACCCGGCTGCACGGCCTGGCGCTGGCGCTGCGGGCCGGCGTTCCCGTCCTCGCCGTCGATCCGGTCCACGGCGGCGGGAAGGTCACCGCCCAGGCCTCGGCCTGGCGCTGGCCCGCGATCCTGCCGGCCGAGCAGGCCACCAACGGCCGCCGCCTGGACGAGCTGTGGGACTGGTGCCTGTCGCCGTCCGGCCGCCAGGCCGCCGCCACCGCGGCCCGGACTCCCGGCGCGCAGGCCACCGCCATGCTCACCGCCCTGCTGGCCGCCCTCACCCGCTGACGTCCGGCCGTCCTATTCGCCGGTACGGGTCCAGCACGACCAGCTGCTTCCAGCCCTGGCCGTTGAGCGTGTTGGCCGCGGGGGAGACGGCCGCGAGCATCAGCGTGGTCCGCATACCGCCCCATTCTGTCCATACCTGCGCCCCGGCCGCGGCCCGCCATAGGTCCGGTGTTATTTCGGTGCTGGGCGGGGCACCCCATCTCTAGTGGCTGCTGCCGTTCGGTGCGAAGGGGGAAGGTGTGACAACACGGATTCGCCCGGGGGTGACGGAAGAACCCGAGGGCTTCGAGCTTGCGTCCTGGTCCGTGCTGGAGCAGCTCGCGCGGGCGCTGCGGGTGCCGGACGCCGATTTGCAGGGCACGCTGGACGCCATGGCCCGGACGGCGGTGGAGACGATCGGCCCGGCCAAGTACGCCGGGGTGAACCTGTACGACCACAGCAAGTTCGTACCGCAGGCCGTGGCCGGGGAGCCGCCGCTGATGCTGGATGTGCTACAGCAGGAGACCGGGATCGGCCCTTGCATCGCCGCGTCCCGCGACCAGGTGACGATCCGGGTCGACGACATCGCCACCGAGACGCGCTGGCCGGAGTACACCGGGCGTGCCCTGGCCCTGAGCGTGGCCAGCATGCTCTGCGTCCCGCTGTGCGTGGACGAGCAGCATCTCGGCTCGGTCAGCCTGTACGCCACCGACCGGGCCGCGTTCACGCTGGCCGACGAGTACGTGGCTCGCCTGTTCGCCTCCCAGGCCGCGCTGGCCCTGGCCGAGGCGCACCGGGCCGACCAGATGCGGCAGGCCCTGTCCCGCCGGGACGTCATCGGCCAGGCCAAGGGCATCTTGATGGAACGGCACCGGATCACCGCCGACGAGGCGTTCCGCCTGCTGTCCAAGCATTCCCAGCAGGTCAACCGGAAGCTGGCCGACGTGGCCCGGGTCCTGACCGAGACGGGGACCCTGGACTGAGCCCAGATATCGGTTGGGTTACAGTAGTGCGCAGGTGAAGAAAATCGCCTCCGGTCTTTTGCGTGGAGTGGCGATGACCCATCTGCTTCCCCGCCCAGCTTCGGTTGAGGCGGACCTGCCCGCCTACTCGGCCGCCCCGGACCTGACTGCCCTGAGCGACGCGGAGCTGGCCAGGCTGCTGGATGACTCCCAGCTCGGTGACGATGCCCGGGCCACTCTGGTCTCCCGCTACCAGACCCTGGTCCGCAGCTCGGCCCACCAGTACCAGCTGCCCGCCCAGCACTACGAGGACCTGATCCAGGTCGGCTACCTGGGCCTGATGAAGGCCATCAACAACTTCGACCCCACGGTCCGTGAGGAGCTCAAGCCGTACGCGCACTCCTGCGTCACCGGTGAGATCAAGCGGTTCTTCCGGGACAAGCGCTGGCTGATCCGGGTCAGCCGGACCGATCAGGAGCTGTTCCTCAACGCGAAGAAGGCGCAGGCCGACCTGGCCGCCGAGCTCAGTGCCACCCCCACCGACGAACAGGTGGCCGACCGCCTGGGCGTCACCACCGAGGCACTGCGGCACGCCTACCAGGCCCACGAGGCGTTCGCGCCCGGCTCACTCGACGCGCCGGTGTCCAGCTCCGACGACCGGGGTGCGGCCGACCTGCTCGGCGCCGACGACTCGGCGCTGGACCGCGCGGTGGACATGGACGCGGTGCGGCTGCACTGGGACGAGCTGCCCGTGCCCCAGCAGAAGATCCTGCTCATGCGGTTCTACGGCAACATGACCCAGGCCCAGGTCGCGGACAAGCTGTCCTGCTCCCAGATGCACGTCTCCCGCCTGCAGTCCCGGGCGCTGGCCTTCCTCCGCATGCGCCTCACCACCGACTAGCCTCCGGCGGTGAGCGGTGGCGGCCCACTGGCTCCGTGGGTGCCTGTACCTCTAGGCTGATGGCACGGTATAACCGCCAGCCATACGGGCTCACTGGGGGATCAAGTCATCGTGTCCGCGGCGCCGCGCAGCAGCAACGACGACGGCTCATCGGAGCCCGCACCCTTCACGGTACGGACCGTGCCGTGCACGGGAGCAAAGCCGGACCAGGTCGTCGTGTCGGTGGCCGGGGACGTCGACATGCACTCTGAGGGCCGGCTGCGCGATGAGCTGGTCCGGCTGAGCGAGGCCTCGGCCCGCCAGCTCGTGCTGGACTTTTCCGGCGTGGAGTTCATGGCCTCCGCGGGTGTGCACGTGCTGCTGGAGATGTCGGCCCGGCTCGAGGCGGCCGGCGGTTCGCTCGCCCTGGCCTGCGTCCACTCCATGGTGGCCCGGGTCATGTCCCTGACCGGGGCCGACGAGCTGGTGCCGGTGCTCCCGACCGTAGCCGAGGCACTCGCCCGCTAACCCTGCGCGGGGACTCCGAGAAATGCGGTGAGTGCCTGGGCGAGCTCGCCGGGCGCCTCCTCAGCCTGGTGGTGGCCGGAGTGAACGGGCCTGCTGGAAAGCTCCCCGGCCACCCACGGGCGCCAGATCGCCACGGGGTCGCCATGGATGTCGATGTCGTCTTCGGTCGCCGTCAGCAGCAGCGTCGGGCAGGCGATCCTGCGGCCGGCCGCGCGGTCAGCTTCCTCGTGGGTGCGATCGATGCTGAGGCCGGCCCGGTAGTCCTCGCACATGCCGTGGACGACGGCGGGATTGCGCAGAGCTGCCCACAGGTCGGCGTGGTTGGCCTCTCCCATCTCGGCTGGGGGAGGAACCAGGTACCAGGCGTCAGGATCGGCATTGATGACCCGCTCGGCAGGCTTGTCCGTCTGGCCGAGGAACCACCAGTGCCACCTGGACAGTCACGCGGGGCGCCCGCACCTCGGCGGCCAGCTCGGTGCGCAGCTCGCCACCTCGTTCGGCAACGCGGCCGGATCGAACCTACCGGGCGGCCTCGCCGACTCCGAGTGACGCCGGCTGGCCGAACAGTACTGAGCCGTCTCGGCATACGGGCACCAGAGTCTTGACCCAGGGTTTACCTGGCGGTCTGTTTCACTAGATCGGCCCTGGGCAGAGAGCCGAGATCGTGGGCAGAGCAGAAGAACTGGCCAGGCCAGCACCCGGTCACCAGGAGGGCGAGAGCCGCCAGGAGGGTGTTCATCGGCGGCCTGATCCTGTTCAACCTGGCCAGCTTGGCCTGCGGGCTGTCGCAGAACCCGGGCGAGCTGATCGCGGCCCGGATCGTCCAGGGCTTCGGCGCCGGCATCTACTACTCGTCAAAGATCACGCCTTCCCTGCTTCACACCAGCCAGGCCGCCATCGTCGTCAACCTCGGCCTGGTGTTCGCCGCCCTGCTGTGCCGCTTCGGCCTGCCGTCCTCGCTCAGCAGCGACCGGGCCGAAGAAAACGCCTGATGCAGGCCATCGCCACAAGGAGCTGAAGCGAATGACCCGGTACGGATACTTCCTCTCCTGCGAGGAGAACACCCCCCAGGACTTCGTTGACCTGAAGGTGTGCGGGGGCAAGGACGCCGCCCAGGCCCGCAAGACCATGCACCGGCTCTGGCCCAACGACTACATCCCCGGTGAGGCGGCCCAGCTGCTGCCGCGCCTGCGTGGGGCGTGACCCGGCCGATGGCTCCGGAGTTCCCGCTGCACGTGCTGTCGGAGTACGCGCTGCTGGCCGACGGGGAACGGGGCATCCTGGTCGGCCCGCGCGGTGACTTCGTCTGGATGTGCGCGCCGCGCTGGGATTCCGAGGCGCTGTTCTCCGCGCTGATCGGCGGGGCCGGGGTGTACGCGGTGACCCCGGTGGAGCAGCCTTTCGTGTGGGGTGGCTACTACGAGCCGGGCAGCCTGATCTGGCGCAGCCGGTGGGTCACCACCACCCAGGCCATCGAGTGCCGCGAGGCGCTGGCCATGCCGGGCGACCGGCACACGGCCGTGGCGCTGCGCCGGATCGAGGCCATCGACGGCGACACCCGGGTCCGGGTCGTCTTCGACCCCCGGGCCGGGTTCGGGCGCCATCAGCTGAGCCAGGTCACCCACGCCGGCGGCGGGTGGACCGCCCGCAGCGGGCCGCTCTACCTGCGCTGGTCCGGGATCAAAGGCGCGCGGCACCGGGCCGACGGCAGTCTGCGGGCGGAGGTCACGGTCCCGGCCGGTGATCATCTCGACCTGGTGCTGGAGGTCTCCGACCGTCCCCTGGCCGGGCCGCCGCCCGATTCCGCCGCGGCCTGGAGCGCCACCCGCGCGGCCTGGGACGCCGACGTGCCCGCCCTGTCG
>CAXUJF010000457.1:3821-5166 GCA_964250865.1 uncultured Streptosporangiaceae bacterium | reverse complement strand
CTGAAATGGATTGCGATCAATCAACTCCACGGCAATCTCAAGTGCTCGTCCCGGCGCCGACGCCGTCACCTTATCTACCAAACCCGGGGCTGCCGCCGGCCTGACCGGTAGCAGCGACTCCAATCCCTTGCCCAACGCCCGTCGCTTGCCTTCTGTCGCCGATCCTGCCTGTTGCATAGCGAACCTTTCTTTTGCCGCTTAGAATCCGTTGCGTTCCAATAACTCCCGCGCCAGCTCGCGGTACGCCTCCGCCCCACGCGACCGCGGATCATAGGTCACCGCCGGCGGGCCCGGGGGCGGCGGGGGGAGACGGTGGCCGTAGCCGGGGCCAACGGCGCGGTCGGCATGTGCCTGATCCAGGTGGCTGCAGCCGGGGGCGCCCAGGTCGTCGCGCTGGTCCGGGACCGCGAGACGCACGAGGGCAACGGCCCCCTCGCCCGGCGGCTCACCGAGTTGGGCGCCAGCAAGGTGGTCATGGTCCGTGACGCTGGGCAGGCGCCGGCCGCGGCCAGCGGGGCGGCCCCGGACGGTGTCGACATCCTGGTCGATGCCACGGGGCGGGCCGACCTCGACGACGTGGCCCGGTTTGTGAACCCGCGCGGCCGCGTGGTTTTGATTGCTGGAAAGCAACGACGGATCGAGGTGAATCCGTGGCGGTTCTACACCCGGGAAACACAGTTGCTGGGGTTCATCATGAGCGCGATGACGGCCGGTGAACTGGCCGCCGCCGCGGCCTGGATCAATGTCTCGTCCCCGGCGGTCAGCGTCGGCCGGGTCCTGACCTTTACCGAGGCCGCGCTGGCCCACACGATCCTGGAGGCCGACGAACTACCGCGCCTGCCCGATCACACCGTCGGCCGCTTGGTGCTGCGGCCATGACCGGGACCCCGGCCGACCTGCAGGCCGATTGCGGCCGGTGCATGGCGCTGTGCTGCGTCGCCCCCGGTTTTACCAAGTCGGCCGATTTCGCCATCTCCAAGCACCCCGGTCAGCCGTGCCCCCACCTGGAGCAGGATTTCGGCTGCGGGATTCACGACCGGCTGCGGCCGAGCGGTTTCCCCGGCTGTACCGTCTTCGACTGCTTCGGGGCCGGTCAGCAGCTCACCCAGGTGACATTTGCCGGCCGGGACTGGCGCAGCCACCCGGACCAGGCCCCGGCGATGTTCGCCTCGTTCGCGGTCATGCGGCAGCTGCACGAGCTGCGGTGGCACGTCGACCAGGCGCTGACCCTGATCGAAGACCTGGACGGAGGCCAGCCCGGAGGGCCGGCCGAAGACCTGGACGGCAGCCCGCTGCGCACCGAGCTGACGCAGGCGGACCAGACCCTGCGCGGTTACGCCGACTC
>CAXUJF010000457.1:0-3811 GCA_964250865.1 uncultured Streptosporangiaceae bacterium | reverse complement strand
GCCGCGCTGGCCGCCCTCGACGTCGATCCGCTGTGGGTCACCGTCACCGCGCTGCTGCGCCGGGCCAGCCAGCTCGTCCGGGGCGAGGTCCCGCCGGGCCGCGAGCGGAGCGGGGCCGACCTCATGGGCCGGCACCTGGCCGGGGTGGACCTGCGCCGGGCCAGCCTGCGCGGCGCCTACCTGATCGGCACCAACCTGGCCGGCGCGGACCTGCGGCTGGCTGACCTGGCGGGCGCGGATCTGCGAGGCGCCCAGCTGGCCGGGGCCGACCTGTCCAGCAGCCTGTTCATGACCCAGGCCCAGCTCGACGCGGCTCGCGGTGACGCTAGGACGAAGCTGCCTCCGGCTCGCCGGCGTCCGGCGCACTGGCTGGGTCAGGCATCTGCGTCAGGTGATGGTCGCTGATCCAGGCGTCGATCAGCTGCCACCAGTCATAGAGCCACTTGACCTGGGTCTCGTGACCAGCGTCCCGGGGCACCTGGGGGGCCGGAACCCGCCACCAGCGGGCCACCACGGTCTGGTCGAACGGCAGATCCCGCCACACGTCGCCCATGGTGACCAGCTTGTCCAGGCCGGCGTGGGCCACGAAGATCACGTCCGCTTCGGGGCAGGCCTTGATCGCGGCCAGCACGCCACCCTCCCGGGGCGGCAGCAGGTTCGGCATCTGCCGGGCCCGGGAGGCCAGGTCGGCCCGGCCACGGCCCTCTAGCCGCTGGATACCGCGCCGCCAGCGCCCCGGGGTCCAGTTCCCGCCCTCGGGGAAGAGCACCAGCGCGCCGTCCGGGCCCAGCCCGTCGGCCAGCCGCTCGATCTGCTCGGTGAAGATCTGGTGCCCACTGTCCTGGTGCCGGATGAAGACGTTCGGCACCCGGTTGGCCACCACGTCCAGGATCGGGTCGAGCTGCAGCGAGGCCTTCATGACCACCCGTGGGCGCCGCTGATAGAGGCTGAGCAGGGTGTGCACGAGCAGTACCGAGTCGCCCGGGCCGGCGTGCCGGCTGAGCACGATGACCGGCCGGGACAACCGGGCGATCCGCTCCTCCGCGGTCGCCTCTGGCTCCTCGATCTCCAGCCGCAGCCCGAACGTCTGCTCGGCCGCGCGATACACGTGGTCCAGGAACCAGCGGATGATGGCGTAGTTGCGCTTCTGGTACGGCTCGGTGCGCATCCGGCCCCCGAACCCGCTGGCCACCCACAGTCCAGCCAGCACGAACAGGGCCGCGGTCTCGCCCGCCAGCCACACCACCGCGAACCACAGCAGCCGCAGCCCGCGCATCCGCCCCGGGCGGGACAGGTGCACGAGGCCCAGGACCAGGGCCACCAGCGCCAGCACCGGGAACAGCACGATCAGGGCCACCGCGATGATCATGACGACGGGCGCCAGCACGAGCCGTCGGATCAGCCGGGGCGGCACCATGGTCGGGCCCTTCAGCTCAGTACAGCTAGGTCCGGGCCGCTCAAGTCAGGGCGGCCAGGTACTTGGTAGAGGCAATGTAGGCGCGCTCGATGTTCGCGTCCACATCAGTCTTGTTCCGGTAGCGCAGCTGTGACAAGTCCGGCGGCCGCTGCGTCCCACCGGATGGGAGCACGTGCACGGTCACCTCCTCGGGCAGGTGCGACATGTCCTCGTGGAACCGGTGCCGCCGGGCGATCTCGAACGCGACCAGGCCAACTTCCCACAGCCGCCGGGGCGGGGCCAGCGGGCGCTCGATCCGGCCCACTTGCAGCACGTACACGGTGGTGGCGCCGAGCCGGACGGCCCGCCCCACCGGGATCGAGTCGACCAGACCGCCGTCGAAGTAGTGCTGGCCGTCGATCTCGACCGGCGGCAGCAGGCCCGGCACCGCGCACGAAGCCAGCACGGCCGGGGCCAGTGGCCCGCTGGTGAACCACTGGGCGGTGGCGTGCTCGATGTTGGCCGCCACACAGCTGAACGGCAGCTGCAGGTCGCTGAAGTCCTTGGCCGGCAGTTCGTCGTCCAGCATCCGCAGCAACGGCTCGATCTCATGCAGGTGGGTGCCGGAGCGGGCCAGCCGGGTGGCCCGGCCCAGCAACGTCCCGCTGAACGCCCGCTGCAGGTGGGCCTCCTTCCACAGCTCGGCCAGCCGGTCCGCGGCGCTGTCCGGGTCGGCCGCCACGAACGCCCCGTTGATGGCCCCCACTGACGTGCCCGCGACCAGGTCCGGGCGGACTCCGGTCTCGGCCAGGGCCCGGAGCATGCCCACCTCGTGTGCGCCGAGGACGCCGCCGCCCCCGAGCACGAATGCTGTTGTCAACAGGAAACCTCCTTACTGCTCAACGGTAGCCTGGCCGCCATGACTGCTGCCGGGGACGCTGCCGCCGCCTACTGGGCGGCGGCGGAAGACAGGGACTGGGACCGGTTCGGCGCGCTGCTGGCCAATGACGTGGTCTACGAGGCACCGCAGACGCGCGAGCGGGTCCGGGGCCGGGCCGCCTATCTGCGGTTCAACGCCGATGGCTTTCCCGGGGACTGGCACATCGCCGTGGAGCGGATCGTCAGCGGCGAGCAGGACGCGGCCAGCGTCATCCGGTTCACCGACGCCGATGGCAGCCAGCAGGGCCTGTGCTTTTTCGACTTCGGCGCGGACGGGCTGATCATCCGGATCACCGACTACTGGCCGGATCCCTACGAGCCACCCGCCCAGCGGGCCGCCCTGACCGAACGCTACTGACGGCAGCGCCCCCAGGAACCGGGCGGTTACCAGCGGAGCTGAGCGACCGTGTCGTACTCGGAGGCGGGGTAGCTGACCAGCCCGTCGGACAGCGCGAAGATCCACTCGGAGATGCCCAGGGACAGGGCCAGCCGGCTGCAGCGGGCGCAGAAGTGCGGGTCCTGCAGCCGGACCGAGTCGTCGGCCTCCAGCCGGACGTAGATGAGCTTGGCCCCCTGCAGCATCTTCCAGCCGCCGCCGTCCCGGGCCAGGCCGATGGCCCGCTGCTCGGCGTGCGTCCGGCAGTTGTCGTGCACGCCGAACTCGGCCACCTTGCAGTAACAGTGATCTTCGCCGGGGTACGGCACGCCGTTCGTGCCCCACGCGATCATGCTGCCGTCTTTGACCAGGACGGCGGCGTGCCGCGTCTTTGCGCGCGAGTCCTTGGCGAGCCCGGAGGCCCGCTCGACCATTTCCTCCGCTTCGTGGCTTTCGTGCCGCTTTAGCGGCCGCCACTGGGGCCGGCGCCCTGGCTCCACGTCAATCACCTCTTCCAGCGAAGACTAGTTGTACGCGCGTCGATGCCGCTGCGCCAGCAAACGCGCGTGGCCGGGTTGGTTGAATTAATCACATGACCACAGCAGAACATGGCGATCCTGCTCTTTCCGACGTGGCGGATGAGGGGCTGGCCAGCTGGCTGGCCGGTGTCCGCCGGGCCAGCGCACCGGCCAACCGCGTCCTCGGCGTCCACCGGGTGCGGCTGGCCGCGCATCAGCGGGACGAGTCCCGGCCGCCCGGCCCGCAGCTACCCCTGGTCCGGAACCTGGTGGTCGGCGACCTGGCCGCCCGGCTGTACCGGCCCGCACCGGCGCCGCGGCCGCTGGTCATCTACCTGCACGGCGGCGGGTTCGTGCTGGGCAGTCTGACTTCGCACGACGCCGTCTGCCGCCAGCTGGCCCGCTCCGCCGACGTGGCCGTGCTGGCGCTGGAATACCGGCTCGCCCCCGAGTATCCCGCGCCCGCCGCCGTCGACGACGCCCTGGTGGCCTTCGCCTCGGCCACGGTTCACGGGGCCATGCTGGGCGGTGACCCCGACCAGGGAGTCGGGCTGGCCGGGGACAGCGCGGGCGGCGCGCTCG
>CAXUJF010000456.1:750-5183 GCA_964250865.1 uncultured Streptosporangiaceae bacterium | reverse complement strand
GCCCAGATCCGCCAAACACCCAGCTCGCAGCCCAGACAGGTTAAAGAACAAGCTTAGACCTGGGATCATGTCTTGGCGGCGGATCAGGCATGGCGGCAGCTAACCACACTGCCGAAACGTATCCCTCCATTGGAGGGTTCGGCGTCAGCGGTCCGGTATGAGCTCAGCAACGTCGGAGTGCAGTGCGGCCAGGGCCCGATCGAAGGTCGCGATGCGGGCGCTACGGGCTCGGGCCAACTGGGCTAGGTAGGCGTCGGTCACTTGGCGATGGCCGACGATCCCCTGGACGGGGACATCGGCGTAGGACACATCATCGGGCCAGAACTCGTGCCGGGGATGTGCCGCGGCCCCGGTCAAGATGACCCGGGCGGTGGCGGCCGCCTGACCTTCGCGGATCAGCAGGCGCATCAGGCTGCCCTGGGTGATGGGGCAGGTCGCGAAGCTCCCGTCCAGATCGGCAAACCAGTTCTCTGCGGCGGCATGATGGACATGGTCGTCGACCAGCAAGGCGATGAGCACGTTCGCGTCGAGCAGGACTGTCACGGCTCATCGTCCTCAAGTCGCCGCACATCCTCGGTGGTGATCATCCGGCCCAGATGAGCTGTGGGTAGCCCGGTGCGGTCGCTCCAGGTGACGTCGGCCGGTTCGCCCGAACTCAGCCCCCGGCGGATCAGATTGGCCACCGCCTGGCTGAGCGACTGATGAGTGTCCCGGGCCAGGGCCATCGCCTGCGCGTGCAGATCATCGGGAAGGTCGATGGTGGTGCGCATGACTCCATCATAACTTCATCTCATCATGATGCGCTGATATCCGTCCATGGGCTAAGGCCCGCGTAGTGCTCGGCCTCATACGACCTTTCGGATAATTCCAACGCTATTGAACATCTCTTGACAAGTTGGGACGCGGATACTAGGTCTTTATTAAAGGCTTGTATTAAGGCATGGAGATGCGGATGCCGACACGAGCCGGTGGCCACCACACGTCAATGGCGCAGGTGCGGTGGTGACGTTCGCGCCAGCCGTGGCGGGCCTGGGCCCGCTTGCTGTGACGGGCCTCCGGGCCTGGCAGGAGGTTTGGCCAATGCTTCCCGACCGCAACCAGCCGCTCCCCAGCGGACCACCCCGCCACGGGCCGCCTGATGAAGACCCGCCCCGCTCCACCTGGCCGAAGCGCGCCCGCACCGCCGCCACCGCCCTTATCCTGCTGGCCGGTTGCCTGGTCACCATGGTCACCGCCGCGGTGACCGGTGCTCCGGCCGCGAAAGCCGACACCGTGCCTGCAGCCCCCTCCGGCTGGACCACGGTGTTCGGGGACAACTTCGCGGGCTCGGCCGGATCGGCCCCGGCCGCCTCGAACTGGTTGTACGACATCGGCACCGGTTACGGCACCGGTGAGAGCGAGCAGACCACCAACTCCACCAGCAACGTGTACCTGGATGGCAGCGGCCACCTGGTGCTCAAGGCCACCGACAACAACGGCACCTGGACTTCCGGCCGGATCGAAAGTACCCGGGACGACTTCCAGGCCCCGCCCGGCGGCAAGCTGGAGATGACCGCGTCGATCGAGCAGCCCAACCCGGCCAGCGGCCTGGGCTACTGGCCCGCGTTCTGGGCGCTGGGGTCACCGATGCGGACCGGCGGCGGCTGGCCCACCTCGGGTGAGATCGACATGATGGAGGACGTCAACGGGCTGAACGAGGCTTCGCAGACGCTGCACGACGCCGCGAACAGTCCCGGGCACGCGCTGACCGCCTGTCCCGGGGCCGGCTCGTCCTGCCAGACCGGCTACCACACCTACTCGGTCATCGTCGACCGCACCAACACCAGCGCGGAGACCCTGCAGTTCCTGATGGACGGCACGGTGGAGAGCACGATCACCGAGGCGTCGGTCGGCACGACGGCCTGGCAGGAGGCCATCGACCACGGGTTCTTCATCATTTTCGACCTGGCCATGGGCGGGAACTACCCGGACGGGGAGTGCAACTGCACCACCCCGACCTCGGCCACCTCGTCCGGGGCGTCGATGAGCGTGGGCTACGTGGCCGTGTACGAGCAGGGCGGCAACTCCACCCCGACCGGGACGGCCAGCGCGACCGGTCAGCTCACCGGCGCGGGCGGGCAGTGCCTGACCAACCAGAACTCGCTCAACACCGCGGGCAACCCGATCGTCCTGAGCGGTTGCAATGGAGGCGCGGGCCAGCAGTGGTCGCCCTACACCGACGGGACGCTGCGCACCCAGGGCGGCTGCCTGGATGTGGTCAGCGCCGGGACGACCAGCGGCACCGACGTCGACTGGTACCCGTGTAACGGCACCGCGGCCCAGGGCTGGACGCATCAGTCCAACGGCGAGCTGGTCAACCCGAGCTCGGGGTTGTGCCTGACCGATCCCGGCGGGAACACCAGTGCCCGGCTGGACATCGAGACCTGTACCGATGCCACCGACCAGCAGTGGACGCTGCCCACCGGCAGCGGAAGCGGCGGCCCGCCGCCCACCAGCTGCGGCACCACCAACCTGGCCCTGGACAAGACGGCCACCGCGTCTTCGCTGGAGAGCGCGGCCTACCCAGCGTCGAACGCGGTCGACGGCAACACCGGCACCCGCTGGTCCAGCGCGTTCTCCGACCCGCAGTGGCTCGAGGTTGACCTCGGCTCGGTCCAGTCCCTCTGCCAGGTCAGCCTGGACTGGGAGAACGCCTACGCCACCGCGTTCCAGCTCCAGACGTCGACCGACGGCTCGACCTGGACCACCGTGTACTCGACCACCAGCGGCACCGGCGGCACCCAGACGCTGAACGTCACCGGCAGCGGCCGCTACCTCCGGATGTACGGTACGGCCCGGGCTACCCCGTACGGCTACAGCCTGTGGGAGCTCGGCGTGTACGGCCCAGCCGGCAGCGGAGGCGGTAGCACCTGCGGGACGGCCAACGCGGCCCTGAACAAGACCACGACCGCGTCCTCGCTGGAGAGCGCGGCCTTCCCGGCCGCCGCGGCCACCGACGGCAACACCGGCACCCGCTGGTCCAGCGCGTTCTCCGACCCGCAGTGGCTGGAGGTCGACCTCGGTTCCACCCAGTCGATCTGCCAGGTGGTGCTGGACTGGGAGAACGCCTACGCCACCGCGTTCCAGCTCCAGACGTCGGCTGACGGCTCGACCTGGACCACGGTGTACTCGACCACCACCGGGACGGGCGGCACCCAGACGCTGAACGTCACCGGATCCGGACGCTATATCCGGATGTACGGCACGGCCCGGGCCACGCAGTACGGCTACAGCCTGTGGGAGTTCGGCGTGCACACCACTTGATGTAGATCAGGCCCCGCGGACCTGATTCGCGGGGCCTGATTTTCTTTTTTAACCAGGTCTCCGGGTGGCGAGACGTATCCCGGCCGCCCCGGGCTGCCCGCAACTGGACCGTATGTCTCAGCTGCTGAGAACGGGCCGGTACTTTCGGCGGCAGTTGTTCTAGATTGCTGATCATGAGCGCAGACGCCCCGCAGACCACCCTGAGCGACGCCGAAGTCAGCAAACTGGCGGCCGACCTGTACCAGGCCCGGCAGACCAGGGTCGCGATCCCGCCGCTGACCGACGAGCGGCCCGGGCTGACCATGGCCGACAGCTACCGCGTGCAGCAGGAACTGCTCGACCGGCTGATCGCCGGCGGTGAGCGGATCGTGGGCTACAAGCTGGGCCTGACCAGCGCGCCCATGCAGCAACTGCTGGGCGTCGACTCCCCCGACTTCGCCCCGGTGCTGTCCTCGCACGTCAACGCGGACGGGTCCGAGGTCACGGCGGCCTCGTTCATCGCCCCGCGGATCGAGGCGGAGATCGCGCTGGTGCTGTCGGCTGACCTGCGCGGCCCGGACTGCTCCGCCCTGGATGTGGCCGCGGCCATCAGCGGGGCGGTGCCGGCCCTGGAGATCGTGGACAGCCGGATCGCCGACTGGAAGATCAAGCTGGCCGACACCATCGCCGACCTGGCCAGCAGCGGCGCGGTCGTGCTCGGCCCGACCATCACCCCGGCGGCCGGCCTCGACCTGCGGCTGGTGGGTATGGTGCTGACCCGAAACGGCGAGCTGATCGCCACCGGCGCGGGGGCGGCCGCGCTCGGCAACCCGCTGCAGGCCGTGGCCTGGCTGGTCCAGACCCTGCACCCGCTGGGCGGCTACCTGCGCGCCGGGCAGTTCATCATGACCGGTTCGCTGCACGCGGCGGTCGACATCAGCCCTGGTCAGTACTACCGGGCGGAGTTCGACCGGCTCGGCCCGGTCGGCGCACGGGTGCGCTGACCCACTCCGGCGCGCCCGGTGAAATCCGTCTGAGCCGTCAGCTGCGTAGTAGATACTGACGAGTAGGGCACCGGCGGCCCGGCTACGCCGGAGGCCCGGCTACGCCGGAGGCCCGGCTACGCCGGAGGCCCGGCTACGCCGGAGGCC
>CAXUJF010000456.1:0-650 GCA_964250865.1 uncultured Streptosporangiaceae bacterium | reverse complement strand
CGGCGCAAACGCGAAAGGCAGATCCTCATGGCCAAAGGCATTCAGGTGGGCGACCAGGCCCCCGACTTCACCCTGCCGACCCAGTCCGGCGAGACGTTCCAGCTCCAGGACCACATGGGCCAGCGGGTGATCGTCCTGTACTTCTACCCCAAGGACAACACGTCCGGTTGCACCGCGGAGGCGTGTGCCTTCCGGGACAGCTTCGAGGTGTTCACCGAGGCGGGCGCGGACGTGATCGGGGTCAGCTCGGACTCGGTGGACAAGCACGCCGGCTTCGCGTCCAAGCACGAGCTGCCGTTCACCCTGCTCAGCGACAAGGGCGGCCATGTGCGCAAGACGTACGGGGTACCCGGGGTGCTGGGCGTGATCCCGGGCCGCGTCACCTACGTCATCGACCGCGCCGGCGTGGTCCGGCAGGTGTTCAGCTCGATGACCAACATCGACGGGCACGTGAACGACGCGCTCCGCATGGTCAAGGAACTCCAGGCCGAGCAGCCCGCCTAGGCCCTACCCCCAGAGGGTGGCGACCGCCGCGGCGTGGGCCCGGCCGCTGGCCCGGCCGGCCGGTGCGGCGGGCGCCCGGGGGGGGGGTGCCAGCGGGGTGGTGCCGAAGGCGGCGATCGTGGCCGCGGGGGCGGAGATCCCCTGGC
>CAXUJF010000455.1:3245-5213 GCA_964250865.1 uncultured Streptosporangiaceae bacterium | reverse complement strand
GTCTCGGCCAGTGCCTCGGCCAGCCTCCACCGGGTCCTCGCCACCTCGTAGACGAACCCCGGGCCGAACTTGTCCAGCACCGTCTGCCAGGCCGCCGGATCGTTCTCGCCGCGGGCCCGGGCGAACTCGGCCTTGGCCCGGGCCAGCCAGCCATGGCCCTCGGGCCCGAGCACCCGCTGACGCTGTACCGAAGGCATCGTGCCCTTGCGGGCCTGGTCCAGCAGGATCCGGGCCGCCTCGACCTCGGATTCGGCCCGGGCGGTGTGCCCGGCCGCCCGGGCCTGAATAGCCCGGTCCGCATGGGCGCTGATGGCGATGGCCGCAGGCCGGATCGCCGACGGCGCGAAGCCGTAGTGCTCATCCCAGTCACCGGCGATCGCCGCCTCGGCCTCGGCCACCGCGAGGCCGGTGTCACCCTGCCAGAGCGCCTGCTCGGCGTACATGGCCCGGGCCATGTAGGCGCACAGCTTGTCCTGGTCCCAGAGGGGCTCCAGCCAGACCCGGCGCTCGGCCGCGACCGCGTTGCCCCGGGCCACGTCGATGAACAGGGCCATTGCGGACAGAACCGCCTCGGGCAGCGTGGCCACCCGCACCGCCCATTCGTTGGACAGCTCTTGAGCGTGGTCCCACTGTCCCTGCGCGTAGTGGGCCTGAAAGTGCAGGTGCTGAACGTCCAGGCCGTAGGGCGCGAGAGTGAGGCCGGTCTCACCCGCGCGCTGCACGCCCACATGCGCCACCCGGGCGGAGTCGGTCAGCTCCCCCAGCTCAAGCTGGGCGCGGGACAGCATGGCGGCCGCCCGCAGCTCCACGCCCAGCACACCGGCCTTACGGGCCTGCTCGAGCGCCGCGGCGAACAGCTTGATTGCTTCGTCGTCCGGGCCGCCCCGGCGGCCCACCCCCCCCTGCGCGCCCCGCGCGGCCGCTGCGCCCGCGGCGGCGGCCGCGGCCCGGGCCGCGGCCCGGGCCCGCTCGGCCCACTCGGCCGCCGCCTCGTCCTCGAACCCGAGATTCATCAGAGCACTGGCGTAGGTGGCCATGGCCCGGGCCCGTTCGGCCGTGGGCGGGTGCTCGGGTAGCACGTCGATCGCGGCCCGGGCCACCTCCGTCGCTTCCTGCACCACCACGAAGATGTCCGCCTGGAACAGGTAGTTGGCCAGCCGCTCACCGACCCGGGCCACCAGCACGGGGTCGGTCCCGGCGCCGAAGCTGGCCCACAGCGCCCGGAGCTGGTGCACGGCCCGGACCACGTCACCGCTGGCCGCCGCGCCGTTGGCCGAGTACAGCACCAGCTGACCGCGGGATATGCCGCCGAGCCGCTCGGCGTCGGGGATCCGGTCCCACAGGGCCAGGGCCTGGTCGTAGTGCCGGTGCGCCTCGGCCGGGGCGCCCAGCTCCTCGGCCTCGACCCCGGCCCGGATGGACGCGGTGTAGGCGCCGGGGATGTCGTGGCTGGCCAGGTAGTGGTGGGCCAGCTCGGCCGCGGTCCCGGCCTGGTTGGCCAGCCGCTCGTCGTCGGCCAGCAGCCCGGCCAGCACCCCGTGCAGCCGGGTCCGCTCTCCCGGCAGCAGGTCGGCCTCGACGGCCTCGCGCAGGAGCGCGTGCCGGAACGAGTACCCGTCGCCGTCCGGGACCAGCAGCTGCTGGGTCACGGCCTCGCGGATCGCATCCTCGTACTCGGCCAGCGGCAGCCCGGAGGCGGCTTGGATCAGTTCGTCGTCGGCCCGGCGGCCCGCCACCGCCGCCGCCCGCAGCACCTGCTGGGCCGGATCGGAGAGCCGCTCCACCCGGCTGAGCAGGAGCGCGGCCAGGTCCTCGGGCAGTACGCGGTGTCCGCTCCGCTCGCCGGAGCCGACCTCGAGCAGCTCCTCGGCGTAGTAGGCGTTGCCCTCGGCCCGGCAGATGATGCTGTTGAGCGGGGGCCCCGGGCCCCCCGGCGGGGGGCCGCGGGGGCCCCCCGGGGGGGGGGGG
>CAXUJF010000455.1:0-3235 GCA_964250865.1 uncultured Streptosporangiaceae bacterium | reverse complement strand
GGCCAGCGCGGTCAGGTGCTCGGCCAGCGCGGCCGGCGTCAGCGGGCCGAGCCGGATCGCGGTCACGCTGGGCAGCCGCTGCAACTCGGCCGTGACCGGCCGGAGTGGGTGCCGCCGGTGCAGGTCGTCGGTGCGGTAGGTGCCGATCAGCGCCACCCGCTCCGAGCGCAGCACCCGGGACAGGAACGTCAGCAGGTCACGGGTGGACGCGTCGGCCCAGTGCAGGTCCTCGAACACCAGCAGGACCGGGGCGTCGGCGGACAGGTCGCCGAGCAGCCCCAGCACGGCGCCGAACATCTGCTGCCGGGCCATACCGACGCCCTCGCCATCGGAGGCCACGGCCGTCTCGCCCTCCGGCAGCAGCCGGGCCAGAGCCGGCTGGGCCGCCAGCGCCTCCAGCAGCCGCGGCGTGGCCTGCGGGGCCTGGGTCGCGTTCCGCAGCGCGTCGGCCAGCGGCAGGTAGGGCACGCTCTCGCCCAGCTCGGCGCAGTGCCCGGACAGCACGGTGAAGCCTTCGGCCGCGGCCCGGCGTGTCACCTCGGTCACCAGCCGGGTCTTACCCACGCCGGCGTCGCCGCTGACCAGCGCGACCACCGCCTGGCGGGAGGCGGCGTCGTCGAGCAGCGTGAGCATGCGGGCGAGCTCGCCGTCCCGGCCGACCAGCCGGCCCCACGTCCCCCAGGTGGCCTCCTGCAACATGCCCTGAGTATCGCATCAGGCCCGGACATCTCCCGACTCATTAAGCTGGGGGTCATGACCGAGCTGCGGGTTATTCGGGGCGAGGAGCTGTCGGCGGGCACGGCGCAGACCGCGGGGATGCAGCGGTCCGCGGCCATCTCCGGTGACATCGTCGGCGCCCAGGAGCTGTGGATGGGCCGGACCGTGGTGCTAGCCGGCGCGTCGTCCGGTGACCATCACCACGGCGAGTCCGAGACGGGCATCTACGTGGTCTCCGGCCACCCGGTGTTCGTGTTCCGGGACCCGGGCAGCGGCGAGATCACCCGGCTGGAGACCAGCCCGGGCGACTACGTGTGGGTGCCCCCGCACGTGCCGCACCGGGAGGAGAACCCGTCGCCGGACACCGACGCGGTGGTGGTGATCGCGCGCTCCACCCAGGAAGCGATCGTGATCAACGTCCCCGCGCTCTGACTCACTCGTCGCCCGGGTTGACCCGGCGGTTGCGCTTGACCGCGCTGTGGCGCCGCTTGTCGGCCACGCGCCGTTCCTTGGCCCGGCGGCTGGGCCGCGTCGCGACGCGGGGCGCGGGCGGCGGCGCGATCGCCTCCCGGATCAGGTTGGCCAACCGGCCCCCGGCCGCGCGCCCCCGCCACGAACGCCGCGGCCGGGGCCGAGTCCGCGGCGGCGGCCGTCACTGCTGCAAACAAGCACAGGGCGGCGAGGATCGTCGCCCGCACGGCGGCAAAGGGCACCCCATCCCACATGCGTGCTTGACCGGCGACCATCGCCAGACGAAAACGAAAACTGGCTTCATTTGCACCAGCAAGGCGGCGGGCAGTCATGGCGGTATCTCCCCGTGTCAAGTTCAATATTGCACCGCAGTCATTGGTCCAATTAGCCGGCGACGATCGGCTGGGTGTCATAGACATCCGCGTTCTACTGTATATGATAGGAAATTGTGCGTTCCATGTCCTATCCGTCTTCGACACGGACGAGTTCTACGTCAAGGCTCCAGGCCGCTTCCCGGAAGGCACCGCCGGCTGTTTCATATACAACGGCAAGCGGAGCGAGATCCTCGAAGCCCTGAACTACAACGTGCCGCAGAACGTCAGCCGATCCGTCAACATCTTGATCCGCCGCGAGCACCTGTCGCGGACCAACCTGCTCGGCCTGCGCACGATGTTCGCGTTCGTGGTACATCCCAAGTTCTTCCAGATTCTTTCGTTTTGACGGCGGCGGCGAATACTCCGCCGGTCTCCAGCCTGCTGCCGCTTCCGAGGTGGAAGCCGGCCCCGATTCGGGTTAGAATCATGGTCCCGTTCCACAACCATCAGGCTTGCGCATGGCTTCCAATCCCGGCGGCCGCACCGGCGGCGCACCGTCCATCGGCGAATACGGCGTGCTGGCGATCCTCGGGCTGTTCATGCTGGCGCTGCTTTGCATGCTCTGGTTCGTCGCCTCGCCTGTGCTGGGCCGCGTCTATCTCTGGTCCCGCGTCGCCGAGACCGGCGGGCTGTGGCTGCTCACGGGCTGGGGGCGGTACTTCTGGTCCGTGCCCAAGGGCCATGCCTTCCTTTTCGCCTCGCTTTTCCACTCCAGCGTGCCCTTCAACCTTTTCTTCGGCCTGCTGATCGCCCTGCTCGGGGCCAAGGCATACCGCAAGGTCGTCACCCGGCACATCGACGCCCACATCCGCAGCGACAAGCCGCTGGACTACCGCGGCCTGATGCGCCTCCAGGCGCCCTTGTTCCCGGCCAACGAGTTCTTCCTGCTGTTCCCGCTCAAGGACTACCCCCTGGACCGCGGCCCCGCCCGCCTGCCGATGACGGCGCTCGAACTGCTGGTGGAGGCCGACGCGCTGGTGGGCATCCACGACACAGCCGCGCTGCGGCCCGGCCGCCCCCGGCCGCGCCGCGGGGCGCACGCCGCGGCCCGCGTCCCCCACCCGCTGGTGGACGCCGTACGGCCGCCCACCCCATTAGCCCCGCCCGGCTTCGGCTTCACCGACCCCGTCGAGATCCGCCGCGCGCTGGACGCGCTGCCCTGGCACCTCGTCCTGCTCGTGCACGTGTGCCTGCAGCGCATCCAGGCGCTGGGCGTGGCGCAGGCGGAGGGCGCCGGCGAGGAAGGGTTCGCCCAGGTCATGCTCGACACCGACGCCTTCCTGAAGGACGTCTGGCGCGAGCTGTGCGCCCACAAGCGCCGTGCGGGGGACCGCATCGCGCTCGGGTTCATCGACGCCGACGACCGCGCCCTCAAGCTGGCCCTGGCGCGCGAGAGCGATCCCGATGCGCGCGTCCAGTCGCTGCGCGAGTATCTCGACGAGACGGTGGAGCACCGGGGCGTCGCCGCCCGGCGGGCCGACGGCTTCGATGTGGCCGTGCGCGCGCGCGCCCGGGGTGGCCCGCGGCGGACCGCTCACCGCGCCCGCGGCGCCGCCCGGCCCGGGCCCCGCCGGCCCGACGCCCAGGGGCGTCCGAAGCGGCTGTCCGACCTGTCCCCCGTGGAGCGCCAGCGCTACGAGATCGCCCGCAAGGCGCAGGTCAAGGTGGTGACC
>CAXUJF010000454.1:0-5228 GCA_964250865.1 uncultured Streptosporangiaceae bacterium | reverse complement strand
CCGTCGGGCCAGGTAGCGGTGCGGGCGCGATGAATGCCACCCGGACCACGCTGCTGATCACCCTCACCGGCCGGGACCGGCCCGGTGTCACCTCGCGCCTGTTCGGCGCGCTCACCGGGCACGAGCTGAGCGTGCTGGACATCGAGCAGGTGGTCATCCGTGGCCGCCTCGTGCTCGGCGTGCTGTGTGCCTCGGCCGGCCCACCGGACCTGACCGCCATCCACCGCAAGGTCAGCGCCCTGGCCGCGGACCTCGGCCTGGACGCGGAGATCACCACCGGCTCCCCGGACGCGCCGCGGCGGCGTGGGCGGCTGCACGTCTCCCTGCTCGGCAGCCCGCTGTCCCCGGAGGCGATCAACGCCATCGCGGGCCGGATCGCGGCCAGCGGAGCCAACATCGACCGGATCACCCGGCTGGCCCAGGACCCGGTGACCTGCGTGGAGCTGGACGTGTCCGGGGCTGACCCGGCCACGCTGCGGTCCGAGCTGGCCCAGGAGGCTGCCCACCAGCACGTGGACGTGGCCGTGCAGCGGGGCGGCCTGCAGCGCCGGGCCATGCGGCTCATCGTGATGGACGTCGACTCCACGCTGATCCAGGATGAGGTCATCGACCTGCTGGCTGCGCGGGCCGGCTGCGCGGCCGAGGTGGCCAAGGTGACCGAGGCCACCATGCGGGGGGAGCTGGACTTCGAGGCGTCGCTGCGGGAACGGGTGGCGCTGCTGGCCGGGCTGAACCAGGACGTGCTGAACGACGTGCGGGACGCGCTGCGGCTCACCCCCGGGGCGCGCACGCTGATCCGGACGCTGAAGCGGCTGGGCTACCGCTGCGGCATCGTGAGCGGCGGCTTCACCGAGATCATCGATCCGCTCGCGGCCGAGCTCGGCATCGACTACGTGGCGGCCAACGTGCTGCAGATCGCGGCGGGCAAGCTCACCGGCCAGGTGACCGGGCCGGTCATCGACCGCGCGGGCAAGGCGGCGGCGCTGCGCCGGTTCGCCGAGCAGGCCGGGGTACCGCTCAGCCAGACGGTCGCGGTCGGCGACGGGGCCAACGACCTGGACATGATCGCGGCGGCCGGGCTGGGGATCGCGTTCAACGCCAAGCCGGTGGTCCGGGATGCGGCCGACACCGCGCTGAGCCTGCCCTACCTGGACACCGTGCTGTACCTGCTCGGCATCTCCAGCGACGAGGTGGAGGCGGCCGACGCCGAGGCGTGAAAGCGAACGGGGGGGGGGGGGGGCCGCCGGGGGGGGAGCGCCCCCGGGCGGGGGGGGGGGGGGGGCGGGGGGGGGGCGCGCGGCCCCCCCCCGCGCCGGGCCCCCCCCCCCGCCCGGCCCCCCCCCGCCCCGTTCGGCGTTGGGTCCGGTCAGGAATCGCTGGGCGCCCTGGGCACCGATGACGCGCCATGACCGTTAGCGGTCCCCGGCCCGGCCGATGTGGCCGGTGCCTCCGGGGTGATGGCCTCCGTAGCCGGGGACACCGGAGTGCCCGCGGAGTCCGGGGCTGGAGTGATCGCGTCGACGGAGCCCGCGACCTCGGTGCTGGCCGGCTCGGCCGCGTCCAGGCTGGCCGTCCGGCGCTTGGAGAGCACGACCGCCCCGACGATGATGACCACGGCGGCGAGCGCGACACCGACCCGCAGCCCGGTGTTGCTGCTGTACTTGACCACGCTGGTCGCGATCAGCAGCGAGACCAGGTTCATCACCTTGAGCAGCGGGTTGATGGCCGGGCCCGCGGTGTCCTTGAACGGGTCACCCACCGTGTCGCCGATGATCGTGGCCTCGTGGGCGTCGGAGCCCTTGCCGCCGTAGTTGCCGTCCTCGACCAGCTTCTTGGCGTTGTCCCAGGCCCCCCCGGAGTTGGCCAGGAATACGGCCATCAGCACACCCGCGGCGATCGCGCCGGCCAGCAGCGAGCCGAGCGGCGCGTAGCCGAGCGCGAACCCGACCGCGATCGGGGTCAGCACGGCCAGCAAGCCCGGGGTGACCAGCTCGCGCAGCGAGTCCCGGGTGCAGATGTCCACCACGCGCCCGTACTCCGGCGTCTCGGTGTAGTCCATGATCCCCGGGTGGGTGCGGAACTGGTTGCGGACCTCCAGCACGACCCGCTGAGCGGCCCGGCCCACCGCCATGATCAGCAGGCTGGAGAACATGAACACCACGGCCGCGCCGAGGATCAGGCCGACCAGCACGTTGGGCCGGTCCACCGACAGGCTGAAGCTCCCGGCCGCCCGGCCCAGGGACTGCTGGACCGTGGTCTTGAACGAGCCGAACAGGGCCGTCGCTGCGAGAACGGCGGTCGCGATCGCGATGCCCTTGGTGATGGCCTTGGTGGTGTTGCCGATCGCGTCCAGGTTGGTCAGGATCTGCGCGCCCTCACCATCGACGTCGCCGGACATCTCCGCGATGCCCTGAGCGTTGTCGGTGACCGGGCCGAAGGAGTCCATCGACACGATGACGCCGACCGTGGTCAGCAGGCCGATACCGGCCATGGCCACCGCGAACAGTGCGATGGTGGGGTTCCCGGTGCCGAGCAGGAACCCGCCGAACACCGCCGCCGCGATCAGCAGCGCGGAGTAGACCGCGGACTCCAGCCCGATGGAGATACCGGACAGGATGACCGTGGCCGCACCGGTGAGCGAGCTCTCCCCGATGTCCTTGACCGGGCGCCGGTTCGTCTCGGTGAAGTACCCGGTCAGCAGCTGGATGGTGCTGGCCAGCGCGATGCCGATCAGGATGGCCCCGAACGCGATCCACTGCGGGTCGCTGCCGTGGCGCAGGATGCCGAGGTCGGTGACGCCGGTGAGCTTGCTGAACTTGTCCGGCAGGTAGGTGAAGCAGGCGATAGCCACGCCGATCACGGACAGGATCGCCGAGACGAAGAAGCCCCGGTTGATCGCGGTCATCCCGCTGCGGTCGCCGGTCCGCGGCCGGACCACGAAGATGCCGATGACCGCGGTGACGATGCCGATGGCCGGGATGAACAGCGGCAGGACCAGGCCGTCGTTGCCGAACGCGACCTTACCCAGGATCAGCGAGGCCACCAGCATGACCGAGTAGGACTCGAACAGGTCGGCCGCCATGCCCGCGCAGTCACCCACGTTGTCACCCACGTTGTCGGCGATCGTGGCCGCGTTCCGCGGGTCGTCCTCGGGGATGCCCTGCTCGACCTTGCCCACCAGGTCGGCGCCGACGTCGGCCGCCTTGGTGTAGATGCCGCCGCCGACCCGCATGAACATGGCCAGCAGGGCCGCGCCGAAGCCGAAGCCCTCGAGCACCTCGGGCGCGTTGCCCTTGTAGATGAGCACCACGATCGTGGCGCCGAGCAGGCCCAGCCCGACGGTGAACATCCCCGCCACGCCGCCGGTGCGGAACGCGATCCGCATCGCGCGGTTGGCGCCGTCCTGCCGCGCCGCCGCGGCCACCCGGACGTTGCCGCGCACGCACAGCCACATGCCGGTGAACCCGGTCAGGGCGGAGAAGAACGCCCCGACGAGGAAGAAGATGCTGCGGCCCCAGCGCACACCGGTGGTGTCCGCGGGCAGCACCAGCAGGATGAGGAAGATGGGAACGACAAAAAAGCTGAGCGTCCTGAACTGGCGCCGGAGGTAGGCCGCCGCCCCCTCCTGCACGGCCAGCGAGATCTCCTGCATCTTCGCGGTGCCCTTGCTGGCGGCCAGCACCTCGCGGACCAGCACGGCGGCCACTCCCAGGGCCAGCAGCCCAATGGCCCCCGCGATGTAGACCAGGGCCAGGTTCCGGCCGACCAGGCTGACGGGCCCAGCTGCCGCGGCCACGGCGTTAAGCCTTGACAATTCGTGTCCTCCTTGACCCTCATACCAGGCGATGCACGCGCCGCCGACCGTGCGTGCATTTCACCGCACTGGCCGCATAAAAGGCGCGTCCGGGGCGGCGATCGGCCGCACCCGGCGCCGGGCAGGTGGCTACTGAGCAGTAATGCCACCAACACAGTGGCGGGAGTCTACGCAGGCCGGACGGCAATGGTAAAGACGACGCCGCTCTTAACAGTTTAGAGACTCTTTCGTTACAACGGCGCTATCAAACCGCGACAATACAGACACGCTCCCCAGGCCCGGGACCTGGGGAGCGCGGGGTCTGCTAGCTGGCGGGCGAGGCGGGCCAGCTCATGCGGACGCTGAGGCCCGCGTCGGTGGAGGAGACCTGCACTTCGTCAGCCAGGCCGGTGATCACGGCCAGGCCGAATGCGGCCGGGAACGCCCCGTCCCGGGTCTCGGCTGATACCGGCTGGAAGGGCGCCCCGTTGGCCCCGTGGCCGCCGTTGGAGGCCGGTACCGCGGCGGTGTCCATGACCGGGGCGAATCCGCCCGGATCGGCGCCCGAGTCCGGTGGCGCCGCGTCGGTCACCACCACCTCGAAGCGCTCCCCCAGGTCGGTCAGCTCGATCCGGATCGGCTCGGCCGGGCAGTGCCGCCGATGGGCCTCGACGGCCCGGGAGCACGCCTCGCCCACGGCCAGCCGCACCTCGTCCAGCAGGGCCTCGGCCACGCCACTGCGGCGGGCTACGGCCGTGGCAACGAGCCGCGCCGTGCGGACATGCGCAGGCAGCGGCGTGAACTCAACTTCAACTGTGGCCATCACCAGCGATCGCCAGCCGCTCCTACTTCTCGGACTTGCGGGCGGCGATGGCCTCGTCCACGGTGTCGTGGATGCCGAAGACCTTGGTCAGCCCGGTGATCCGGAAGATCTTGAGGATCCGCTCCTGGGTGCAGACCAGGTCGAGCGACCCGTCGTACGCGCGGACACGCTTCAATCCGCCGACAAGAACACCCAGGCCGGTAGAGTCGAGGAACTCGACTCGTTCCATATTCACGACAAGGTTGTAATTGTTCTTGTTGACCAGGTCGATCAACAGCTCCCGGAGCCGTGGTGCGGTGTATACGTCGATCTCGCCTTCAACATCGACGACCTCGATGCCGTCCTTGGTGTGGTGACCCAGCTTCAGTTCCACGAAATCCTCCAGCGCCGTACCGTCGTCGTCGGGGCGTCCCGCTCGTGTCGCGCGGCCCAGCGGACCCGGGACTCGGGTTGATCCTCGGGGCATTCAACCACGCTCCGGTGTCATGTCTATACGAATTCCGAGTGCCCGGCATGCCCCGGCGTCAGATGAGACACTGAAAAACCGTGGCTTCCATCACGCCTGTCCCGAGTGACCCAGTAAGCGGCCCGGGTCCCCGCGCGGCCTGGGCC
>CAXUJF010000453.1:0-5239 GCA_964250865.1 uncultured Streptosporangiaceae bacterium | reverse complement strand
AGCTCAGCCAGGGGCAGACGGCGGCCGGGCCGGGCACGTCGGCCTCGGCGTCCGCGTCCGCGTCGGCGGGCGCGGCCAAGGCAGCCCCGTTCGCGCTCACCGCCGGTCCCGGCTGCCGCGCCCTGAACGGCGTGATCGTCTTCCCGTTCCACGCGCCCGCCGGGGATGGCTGGCAGCCAGGCACGGCCGACCGGACCGGGCCCTGCGGTGCCTCGTTCAGCTATAGCCTGCTGGCCAACGTGCGTAACGCCTCGGGTGACTGGCACGACCACTACGCCTGGATCTTCCACACCGGCAAGCAGGTCGCGTCCTGCACGCTGAGCTTGTACGTACCGCCGTCTGCGCACGCCAACTCGTCCGCGTTCTACTGGTTCAGCGCCGGTTCGGACAACCCGCAGAACCGGATGGCGGACTTCAGCGTCGATCAGCGAGCCGACCAGGGCCAGTGGGTGGCCGAGGGTCCGTTCACGTTCCCGGGTGGCACCGTGCTGGTCGAGCTGACCGACCGCGGCGTCGGCCCGGTCCAGGACACGGTCGAGGCCGGGGTGCTCCAGCTCCGGTGCGTGTGACAGGCCCAGCGCCCCGGCCAGCGGGCTGACGAACGCGGCCGGGCTGGTGGTGTGGGCCTTGCGCACGAACCGGGCGGCGTGGGTCGGCCAGGAACGCCGTCTCCTCGATCGTGTCGGTGCCCTGGCTGACCACCACCCGCCGTGGACCTGGAGGGTGACGCCGGAACCACCAGCCCATCATGCTCTGGGCCGGGGCGGCCCCACCGCCCGGGGAGGGGACACGAGCGGTGGGGTGCCGACCGGTTCAGGCGATGTTCATCATGACGCGCCACCCCGGCGGGTGGGTCGCGGAATCCGAACTTGGCCGCCGGTTTGCCCGGGTTTGGCGGCCTATCGACGAGAACGTCATCCCACCGGGCGGGCCGGCCACTCCGCGGGCCGACCGTCCGGTCAGATCGGTGGCGAAATGACTTGGCATCGGATAGCTGCCTCCGGTCCGGAGACTGTCGCTGGCGCGCTTTGCAGAAGGCGCGCCCCGCGACGGCTATCCTGATGACAGGTGAGCCGGGAAGCCTGGTCGGCGCTGCATTTTTGACACCGCCATACAGACGAGGACCAGGCATCATGCGCATAACCCTCCGCAGACTCGCCGTCGAGTCGGACTGGCGCGACGAGGCGCTCCGTACCAACCTGTGGCTCATCCCCGCTGTCGAGAGCATCGCGGCGGTCGGACTGTTCGCGGCGACCGTGAGCATCGACAAGGCCGCATTCCACGGCGCGCTGCGGCTCCCCTCGTGGGTGATCAGCGGCTCGCCGGACGCCGCCCGGCAGATCCTGGCCTCGCTGGCCGGGGCCATCATCACCGTCGTCGGAGTGGTCTTCTCCATCATGATCGTGACGCTGACCCTGGCGTCGCAGCAGTTCGGGCCCCGGATGCTGCGCACCTTCATCAGGGACCGGGGCGCCCAGGTGACCCTCGGGACCTTCGTGGCCACGTTCTTCTACGCGATCCTCGCGCTCATCTCGATTGGGAGCACCTTCGTGCCCCACCTGTCAGTGACCGTGGCGCTCGCCCTGACCGTCATCGATCTCGGCGTGCTCATCTACTTCATCCACCACATCGCCACCGCCATCCAGCTGCCCGCGGTCATCGCCAGCATCGCCCACGACCTGGCGAGGGCCATCGACGCCGAAACGGCACCTGCCCCCGCCAGCGATTCCCCGGCCGACGCGGGAGCCTCACACATTGGCACCGCTCCAGCTAACGGCCCATCGGCAGAAGTCCTGCTCGCCCGGCTGGACCGCTCGGGCCGCGTCGTGACGGCACAAGCAAGCGGCTACCTGCGGTTCGTCCCGCACTCGACGCTGGTACAGATCGCCGCCAACCGCGACGCCGTCATCCGGCTGCACTACCGGCCGGGGCACTTCCTCACTAAGGGCCACCCCATAGCAACCGTCTGGCCCCCCGAAGCCGCAACCGCGATTGGCCGCCGCCTGGAGACCATGCGCGTCACCGGGCCATTGCGCACCCTCAGCCAGGACATCGCCTTCGGCATCGATCAGCTGGTGGAGATCGCGATCCGCGCGCTATCCCCCGCAGTCAACGACACCTTCACCGCCTTGACCTGCATCGACTGGCTGGGCGACAGCCTGTCCAAGATCGCCGTCGAATGGCACCCGCAGTCCTGTCACCTAGACCGCCTCGGCGCCATCAGGCTCATCACGGTCCCAGTCAGTTACGAGCGCCTTGTGCAGCGGTCATTCGAAAAGATCCGCCAGGCCGCCGACGGCATGCCAGCAGTCCTGATCCGGCAACTCGACGCACTGTCCACGGTCATAGCGGCGGCCCCGCCCGGCCGGGCCCAGGTCCTCCTCGACCAGGCAGCCATGATCGCGCGAGTCAGCGAACACACCGTCCCCGAACCGGCCGACCAGGCCGACGTCACCGCCCGCCACCAGACGCTCCTGGTACACCACGCCAAGACCGCATATCCCCAGCCAAACGGGTCAACAGCATAAGCGGCGGGCGGTCAGGCCCGCGGGGCCAGGCGCAGGGCCAGCACCGGGCAGCCGCTGACCGCCCGGCGGGCCTGGCGCTCCAGCGCGGGCGGCACCGGCCGCGGGTCGAGCAGGGGGTAACCCCATTGGTCCAGGCTGATCATTTCGGGCAGCAGCTCGGCGCAGGCACCGTGCCCGGCGCAGGCGATGGGATCGACCCGCAGTTCCTTCTGGGCCCTCATCAGCTTCTGGGCGCTCATCGTCGGCTCCTGTCCTGACCGCTCGGTGCCGGTTAGCTGGGCAGGGGCAGGCACGGCGGGCCGGGCACCGCCCGGCCCCGGCCCGCGGCGTGCGGGGCGCGCTCGGCCGCGGCCCCCCCCAGCGCGCTACGGACGAACCGCACCGAACCGTCCGGGTGGGCGCAGGCCCCTCGCCCGCTGACCAGCCCGGCCCAGCGCTCGACGTCGGCGCGGACCTGGCCGCCGGGGCGGGGACCGGCCAGTTCGGCCATGGCTTCGGCGATGCGGGGCAGGCCGTTGAGGCAGGGGCCGCACTGGCCCGCGGACTCCAGGGCCAGGTAGCGGACCACCCGCGCGGTCTCGGCCAGGCCGCAGCGGCCGGCCGGCAGCGCGGCGATCACCCCGGCCCCGACCATCCCGCCGATCGGGTTGAGCGCGGCATTATCCAAGGTCAGGTGGGCGGCCCGGCCGACCGGAACCCAGCTGCCGTGATAGCCGCCGATGAGCACCGCCTGGGCGCGGCCGGCCAGGTCGACCCCAATCAGGCCAGACAGGGGGGTACCGAGGGCCACCTCGGTGACGCGAGTGGTCCGGGCGGCGTGGGGGATCGTGGCCAGCATGCTGCCCGGCTCGGCCGCCGTGCCGGCCTGGCGGAACCAGCCGGGACCGTAGCGGGCGATGAGTGCGGTGTGGGCCAGCGTCTCCACGTTCTGGACCAGCGTGGGCGCGCCGCCGACGCCCCGCTCGAACGGCCGGGGCGGAGCGTAGGTGGGCAGGGCCGGCCCGCCGTTGAGCAGGCTGATCATGGCCGTTTCCTGACCGGCCAGGAACCGGCCCGGGGCGGACGCCAGCCGCACCGGCACCCGGTCGATCCGGCCCGCCCAGCGCTGCGACAGGGCCCGGCGCAGCGCCGCACCCAGCGGCCCGGAGTCCGCCTCGTGCACGTACAGGCAGGCTTCCTCGGCGCCGACCGCCTCCGCCGCCAGCTGCAGCCCGTCCAGCACCAGGTGCGGGGCCAGCCACAGCAGGGACACGTCCTTGCTGCTGGCGGGCTCGCTCTCGGCGCCGTTGGCGACCACGAAGGGACGGCGGCCGGACGCAGCCACGGCGGCCAGCTTGCGGTGGACGGGGAAGGCGGCCCCGCCCCGGCCGGTCAGCCCGGCCGCCTCCAGGTCGGCGATCAGATGCAGGCGGCCGTTCCGGTAGGGGACGAACCCGTGCCGGTTCAGGTGGGCCCGCAGCGGCTCGGGCGGGCTGGCGCCAGGTTCGGTACCACGGGGCAGCAGCCGCGGCCGGCCGTCCGGCCGGGCGCCGGAGGCCGGGGCGGCCTGCCCGTGCGGAACGGCCATCGCGGGCGCGCTCATCCGCGCTCTGCGTTCTCGCGTCGGTGGGCGGCCATGACCGCGCTGACCCGCTGGGCCCGCGGCACGTCCCGGGCCACCGTCACCAGCCGCCAGGTCAGCGCGGCGGCCAGGGCGACGGCGCAGACCACGGCCAGGCCGAGCAGCAGGCCGCCCTGCAGGTCGGTGCTGGAGCCGATGCTGTGCGCGAACGCGATCGGCCAGCTGGCGTAGGCCAGCCAGTGCACCGCCTTCCACAGCCGCCGGCTGAGGTGGCCGCGGATCAGGCTGCTCACGATCAAGGCCAGCATCAGGTCGAACGAGATCGCGCCGAGGCCGAGCCAGAAGCCCTCGTAACCCGAGGTGAACGGGATGATCCCGGAGATCAGCGGGATGCTGACGTAGCCGTCCAGGACCGCGGTGACCACGTGGATGACGATGAACACCACGGCCATCAGGGACAGGTTCCGGTGCAGGTTGGTCACGGCGAACCGCGGCAGGCCCGGGAGCCGGCCCTGCCGGTTGATCAGGATGCCGATCAGCATGACCGCGGTCAGCAGCAGCAGCGCCACCACGCCGGTGGCGCGGCTGATGTACCAGGGCAGCGTGCTGGCGGTGACCCCGTGCATCAGGAACCACCCGAGGTGGCGTGGCTCGAGCCGGAACTGGACGACGGAGCCGACGACGAGCTACCGAGGCTGCTGGAACTGGAGCTGGAACCTGAAGAGCTTGAGCCGGACGACCCCGAATTGGAGCTCGAGGAGCCGGGACTGGCGCTGCCCGTGCTGCTGCTCGGCGAGCTGCTGGGGGACGGCGAGCTGCTGCTGCTCGGCGAGCTCGTGCTGTTGGAGGCGGTGCTGGCCGAACCGGGCAACGCCAGCGCGATCGCCCCAGCCGCCAGCACGCTGGCCGCTCCCACCGTCGCGGTGGTGGTGGTGACCCGGCCACTGGCCCGGCGGCGCGCGGCAACGGCGCGCGCTACAACGTCTCGTTTCGGGCTGTTCATAGTTGAAGTTTCACCGTATTGGCTGGGAAGCTTCTCGACGGAGTTTCTGAGTCGGCTATGAGCGGGTTGGTCGGCGGTGAGCGAACCTCGCTAGGGTGGCGCTCAGACGCGTCGGGGGGCGGGTTTCGATCGACGACGGTCCGGGGG
>CAXUJF010000452.1:4894-5240 GCA_964250865.1 uncultured Streptosporangiaceae bacterium | reverse complement strand
CGGGGGAGTACCGGGGGCGGCCCGCCGGCTGGGACCCGGACGACGCCCTGGCCCCCGGCGCCCCGCTGGTGCATGGGGACAAGACGGCCGCCGCCGGGATCGCCGACCCGCGGCGCAACCTGGCGGCCCAGGCCCACGGCCACGTCGGGGACGTCGCGGCCGGCCTGGCTGACGCCGCGGCCGTGGTCAGCCTCAGCTTCGGCGTGCACCGGGTCCAGCACGCGGCCCTGGAGACGCACGCGGCGATCGGCTGGCTGGAAGACGACGGCCGCGGGGGGCGGGGGACCCGCCCCCCCCCGCCGGGCCAGAACCCCGGCGCCGTGGGCCCGCGGGTGGGCCCGGCGGC
>CAXUJF010000452.1:0-4884 GCA_964250865.1 uncultured Streptosporangiaceae bacterium | reverse complement strand
GTCCTGCGGACCAGCACCCAGGCGCCGTTCCTGACCCGGGACGCGATCTGCCGGCTGTTCGGCCTGCCTGCGGACCGCGTCCGGGTCCTGGCCGCCCGGGTCGGCGGCGGGTTCGGCGGCAAGCAGGAGATGCTGACCGAAGACGTGGTGGCCCTGGCCGTGCTGCGGCTGCGGCGGCCGGTCCAGCTGGAGTTCACCCGGGAAGAGCAGTTCACGGCCACCACCACCCGCCACCCGATGCGGATCACCATCCAGGCCGGGGCGGCGGCCGACGGCACGCTGACCGCGCTGGCCATGCAGACGGTGGCCAACACCGGCGCCTACGGCAACCACGCCGGCGGGGTGCTGATGCACAGCTGCGGGGAAGCGGTCAGCCTGTACCGCTGCCCGAACAAGAAGATCGACGCCTGGTCGGCCTACACCAACACCGTGCCTGCGGGGGCATTCCGCGGCTACGGGCTGTCCCAGTCCGCGTTCGCCGTCGAGTCGGCCCTGGACGAGCTGGCCCGCAAGCTGGCCATCGACCCGCTGGAGTTCCGGCGCCGCAACGTGATCCGGCCCGGCGACCCGCTCATCTCGCTGCGGGACGAGGCCGACGATGTCCAGATCGCCAGCTACGGCCTGGCCGAGTGCCTGGACCTGGTGGCCGGCGCGCTGGCCACCGACGCCGGCGAGCCGGTTCCGGACGGCCCGGGCTGGATCACCGGCACCGGGATGGCGGTGACCATGCTGGACACGGTGCCGCCCGGCGGCCACATCGCCCACGCCCGCATCGCGGAACGGCCCGGCGGCGGCTACCTCCTGGAGGTGGGCACGGCCGAGTTCGGCAACGGCACGTCCACGGTCCACCGCCAGCTGGCGGCGGACGCCCTGGGCACCAGCGTGGCCGAGATCGAGCTGCGGCAGGCCGACACGAGCCTGGTACCGCACGACACCGGCGCTTACGGCTCCACCGGCACGGTCGTGGCCGGCCTGGCCACGCTGCGCGCGGCCCGCGATCTGGCCCGCCAGCAGCTGGACCGGCCCCGGGAAGGAGTACTGCTGGCGGCCGAGGCGGCCAGCGACGGCCGGCCGCGCTCGGTGTCATTCAACGTGCAGGGCTTCCGGGTGGCGGTCCGGCCGCCCACCGGCGAGATCCGCATCCTGCGTAGCGTGCAGGCGGCCGACGCGGGCACGGTGATCAACCCGCGGCAGTGCCGGGGCCAGGTCCAGGGCGGCGTGGCCCAGGCGCTGGGCGCCGCCCTGTACGAACACCTCGACATCGACGCGGCCGGGCGGGTCAGCACCCGCACCTTCCGCAACTATCACCTGCCGCAGTTCGGTGACGTGCCGCGGACCGAGGTGCTGTTCGCCACGACCTACGACGCGCTCGGGCCGCTGGGGGCCAAGCCGATGAGCGAGGCCCCGTTCAACCCGGTCGCGCCGGCGCTGGCCAACGCCGTCCGGGACGCCACCGGGCGGCGGCTGACCGAGCTCCCGTTCACCCGGGACCGCGTGTTCGCCGAACTCCGCAAGGACGCCGGCCGGGCCGGCAGTTAATACAGGGCAAACACAGCGATATCGAGCTATAACACAGCGAAATCAGCATGTAACGCACCGCTGTCACATTGACCCTAAGTCGCGGCTCAGGGAGGCGGGCGTTCATGGTGCAGCTCGGCGCGAACCGGTACGGCAAGGCGGAAGTACGGGTCGTCCACGTCGACCGGGCGGCCGGCCCGGGCGGCCCGGACCGGGTGCGGGACTGGAACGTGTCCACCAGCCTGGCCGGCGACCTGGCCGCGGTCCACCTGAGCGGGGACAACTCGCACGCACTGCCGACCGACACCCAGAAGAACACCGTGTACGCGCTGGCCAAGAAACTCGGCGGGATCGAGCCGGAGGCGTTCGGGCTGGAGCTGGCCGCGCACTACACCGGCAGCCAGGAAGCGATCTCGCGGGCCCGGATCGCGATCGAGGAGTACCCGTGGGCGCCGCTCGGACCCGGCGGCCACTCGTTCGCCCGCTCGGGCCAGTACACCCGCACCACCACGGTGATCGAGGACCGGGAACTCGGCCGCAGCGTGGTCAGCGGCGTGGCCGACCTGATCGTGCTGAACACCACCGGGTCGCAGTTCTGGGGGTTCCCCCGGGATGAGTACACGACCCTGGAGGACGCCTACGACCGCATGCTGGCCACCACGGTCAGCGCGTCGTGGCGGTTCCGCACCCCGGACGCCGACTGGGGGCCGGCCTTCACCGCCGCCTTCGCCGCGCTGACCGACGCCTTCACCCAGACCCCGAGCTACTCGCTGCAGCAGACCCTGTACGGGATGGGCAGCGCGGTGCTGGCCGCGGTCCCGGAGCTGTGCGAGGTGCGGCTCACGCTGCCGAACAAACACCACTTCGTCGTCGATCTGGCCCCGTTCGGGCTGGCCAACGAGGACGAGGTCTACTACGCGGCTGACCGGCCGTACGGACTCATCGAAGGGACGGTGCTGGCTGACGACGCGCCGGATCGGGGCATCGCCTGGTCCTGAGCGCACCCACCACTGCAGGGGAGGACACATGAGTGAAGCAACCGTCATGACGAGCGCACCGCGGGAGGAACCAGCCCGCCATCCAGTCGATCAGGTACCACCGCCCGGGCGGCTGCTGATCCTCGGCTTGCAGCACCTGTTCATCATGTACGCCGGGGCGGTGGCGGTCCCGCTCATCGTCGGCCCGGCAGTGGGCCTGGACTCCTCCGACATCGCCCTGCTGGTCAGTGCTGACCTGCTGGTCTCCGGCATCGCCTCGGTCATCCAGTCGGTCGGAATCTCGAAGATCATCGGTGTCCGGATGCCGGTGGTGGCCGGGGCGACCTTCACCGTGCTGAATCCGATGATCATCATCGCCAACTCCTACGGCGGGCGAACCGGCCTGCCCGTCGTCTACGGGGCGCTGCTCATCTCCGGGGTGTTCGGGCTGATCATCGCCAAGCCGTTCTCGATGGTGCTGAGGTTCTTCCCGCCGCTGGTCACCGGCACGGTCATCGCCATGATCGGGCTCTCGCTGATCGGCGCCGACATCGGCCTGATCGCCGGCAACAAGTTCAGTAACTTTGTCGCCGCCAACCCGGTCACGACCACGGTCAACGGGAAAACCTACGCCGAGTACAGCACCGCGACCGGTTCCGTGGTCACCACCATGAACAAGGACTCGGGCCAGATCTCGCACATCGTGCTGGCCGCTGCCGTCATCTTGCTGATCATCCTCATCACCCGGATTTTCTCCGGGTTCATCGGCCAGACCGCCGTACTGATCGCGATCATCATCGGCTGCTTCATCGCCTGGCCGATGCACCTGCTCAATTTCTCCGGCGTCGGGTCGGCCAAGTGGTTCGGCATCTCCCCGCCGTTCCACTTCGGGCACCCCAAGTTCGAGGCCGCGGCCATCATCTCGATGTGCATCGTGGTGCTGGTGACCTACACCGAGTCGACGGCGGACATGCTGGCCGTGTCGGAGATGGTGGACAGGAAGCTGTCGCCCAACGACCTGGCCCGGGGGCTGGCGACCGACGGCCTGTCCGCCCTACTGGCCGGCTTCATGAACTCCTTCCCCGACACCGCCTACGCCGAGAACGTCGGCCTGATCGCGATGACCCGGGTGCGCAGCCGCTGGGTGGTCACCGTCTGCGGCGCCGCCCTCATCATCCTGGGGCTGGTCCCGAAGGTGGGCGCGGTCGTCGCCGACCTGCCCTCACCGGTCATCGGCGGCGCGGCCACGGTCATGTTCGCGCTGGTGACCGCGATCGGCATCAAGACGCTGAACAAGGCGTCCTTCGACGGCAATCACAACCTGCTGATCGTCGCCGTGGCCTTCTCGTTCGGCCTGATCCCGGTCATCCAGCCCAGCTTCTACATGCACTTCCCGCAGAACTTCCAGGTCATCTTCGGGTCCAGCATCACCTCGACGGTGATCGTGGTGTTCATCCTGAACCTGGTGTTCAACCACTGGCACCTGTTCCCGCGCGAGCGCGAGGGCGTGGTTGAGACCGCGCTGGAACACGGCGCCGTTTACCGCGATGAGGCGGACGAGCCGGTCAGATCCGAGTCCTGAAGGCTGGGGCGCCCTGAGTGCGATGAGCGCTCAGGGCGCCGGAAGTTCTGGGCGGGTGTGCTCGATCCAGTCCAGGGGGTGGCTGGGCCAGGGCTTCGGCGCCCAATTGGCGGGTCTCCTGCGAGTCGTGCCACCGGGCCAGGAAGGCGGCCCGCTGCGGGTCGGCCCCCTCCAGGCTGGCGATGACCGAGGCGGCCACGCTGACCCGGAACGAGTGATCGGCGACCGACTCCGGGGTCCGCACCCCCAGCTGCAGCCAGCCGGTTCGCGAATAGCGCTTGAGCAGCCCGATCTCGTACCGGAACCCCGTTATCGCGGTCGTTATCGCTGTCACCCGAGCCACTGTGCCCGCTGGGCGACGGGGCCGAGGTGCAGGTGAGTCAGGCCGCGCGGGCGGTATGGACCGGCTCGTGGTCGCGGGGTGAGACCGGCTCGTGGGCGCGGGGCGCGGCCGGCTCCACGGGTGCGGCGGTGGGCGAGCGGTGCGGGCGGTGGGCGGTGCTGGCGAACAGGGACAGCACCGCGGTCAGACCGGCGCCGCCGCCGATGACGGCCCAGAACAGCGGCCAGAAGTCAGCGTTGAGGAACAGCATTTCGGCCTCTCGGATAGATAAACTTGCACGTTCGTGTGCAAATATATTTATCTACACAACGGTGTGCAAGTATGGCTTGTTCCGCTGGCCCGTCACGGGTTCTGGGGCAGGAAGGTCTACCGTGGCCTGAAGCCTTGACCCGGTAGTTTGACCCGGCAGGAGCCATCGATGACGACCGGCAGCCAGTCCCGGACACCGCGGCCGACCAGCCTGC
>CAXUJF010000451.1:0-5247 GCA_964250865.1 uncultured Streptosporangiaceae bacterium | reverse complement strand
GGCCGCAGCGGGTGCGCTGCGGTTCGCGGTCACCCGATCCCGCCCGGCGGTCAGGACACCGCATCCACCGTCGCGAGCGGGAGCAGACGGTCCAGCTTTAGCTCGGTCGCCTCGTCGGCCGGGGTGTAACCCACGGCCAGCAGGCCGTCCTCGCGTGGCTCGGCCCACAGGTGGAACCGGATCAGGCTGAGCTCGCCCACCTCCGGGTGCCGGAAGTGCTTGGGGGCGGTGCCGAACACGCCGACCTCGTGCTGCTGCCACAGCCGGTCGAACAGCGGCGAGGACCGCTGCAGCCGCTCCAGCAGCTGCTGCCAGTCCGGATCGCTGACGTGCCGGGCCATCACCGTGCGGAACATGCTGACCAGGCGGGGTGCGCTCTCCTCCCACTCCAGCCACCGTCGGGGCCGATCCGGGTCGGTGAAGTACAGCATCAGCGCGTTCCGCTCGGACGCAGGCACCTTCCCCATCCCCAGCAGCCCGTCGAAGGCACGGTTGAAGGCCAGCACGTCCCAGCGGGCGTTCTGCACCGCGGCCGGGTACGGGTCGAGCTGGCGCAGCAGCGCGGGCAGGAACGATGGGATCTCCCGCTCCTGCGGCCGGGCGGACGGCAGCGCCACCTCGGCCAGCGTGAACAGGTAGTCCCGCTCGTTCGGGTCGAGCAGCAGGGCGTCGGCGATGGCCTGCAGAACCTGCGCGGACGCGCGGACCGGCCGGCCCTGCTCCAGCCAGGTGTACCAGGTCACCCCGACCGCGGCCAGCTCGGCGACCTCCTCACGGCGCAGCCCCGGCGTGCGGCGCCGTTCCGTGGCCCGGATGCCGACCTCTTTCGGGCTGATCCGTTCCCGGCGGCTGCGCAGGAAGGCAGCGAACTCCTTCCGGCGGGCCTCCTCACTCGCCCCCGCGGTGGCGCCTGCGGCGCCCGCGGGTACCGGCATCAGCATCGCTTCCCCGTGTCCCTTCCCCGTGCTGGAGACGTGCCACGCCGGGCAGCGCCCCCGCTGCCCACCGCTTCGATTCCGCCGGGCCACGCCCCTCGCCGCCCGGCTGCTCAAGGTCAAGATAGGCAAGTTCAAGACCTTTGGAATTGATTCTGCATAAATGACCGATGACCTGGCCGGGCTGGCGGTCCCCGGCGGGAGCGGAGAGCCGTCCCCGGCGGGCGGCCGGGCGGCTCGCCGGCCGCCCATCCAGCCGGCACTAACGATCCTCAATTGCGGAGGTGGATGCCGGGCTTCATGTCCATCCAGGCCACCAGCTGGTCGCGCCGAACTCGATCCGGCAGCTCCTATCAGACGCCAGCACCTGCTGACCTGTGCCACCGTGGGCTGGACCGACAGGACCAGATGCCACCAGCAGCGCTTCGGCGCTGCCGGCAGTGCTCGGGCCGCAGCTAGGTCGGCAGGGTCGCGGGGACCCCAAAGCGAGGCAGCACGGTCTCATCAAAACGGGTTATCGCGCTGACGCGGCTGCCAGAGAGGGTAAAGACCAGCACGCCGCTGGCGCGGGCGTTGCCGGACTGCTGGTCCGGGACATACATGACCAGCGCGGGCTGGCCGTTGGCGCGGGTCGGAACCGGCCGGCAGGCGATGCCGGGCCGGAAGATGGCCGCGCGGAGGAACCGGGCGACGAGTTCGCGGCCCAGGTACTCCAGCGGTATGGGCGGCATGGTCATCAGGACATCTTCGGTTAGAACAGCGACCAGGCTGTCCACGTCGCCGTTCTGGTAGGCCCGGGTGAGCCGTTCCACGAGATCCTGCTCGGCTGCCGACCCGGGCGGCGGCGGTTCCCGTCCATCCGACGGCGGGAGCTGGCGCTGCATGGTCGCGCGGGCGCGCTTGAGCGCGCTCTTGACCGACTCCTCCGTCGTGCCGAGCATGTGCGCCACCTCGCGGGCCGGGAAGTCAAGGACGTCGCGCAAGATCAGGACCGCGCGCTGCCGTGGCGGCAGCATCTGCAAGGCGGTGATGAAGGCGAGCGAGATCGCCTCGCTGGCCTCATACCGGGCCTCCGGGCCAGCTGCGGCGTCCGCGAGCCCCTCAAGGAGGCTGTCGGGGTAGGGCTCCAGCCACGGTGTCTCGCCTAGCCGGGTCGGCTCGGGCGCGCCGAAGCCGGGCGGCGGCCAGCCGGCCTGCGGGCGCCGCCGTGCCGAGCGCAGCGCGTTCAGGCTGCGGGTGGTGGCGATCCGGTAGAGCCAGGTGCGGACCGAGGCCCGGCCTTCGAAGCTGCCCAGACCTTGCCAGGCCGCCAGCAAGGCTTCCTGGAGAACGTCTTCGGCGTCGCTGGCCGAGCCGAGGATCCGGTAGCAATGCACTTCCAGCTCACGCCGGTGCGGCCCGACAAGCTCACCGAACGCGTCAGCATCCCCGCCCTGCGCCCGGGCCAGGAGGTCAGCAGTCACGCCGCCATCTTGCCGCAAACTTCCGCCGAATCAGCCGCCCCCTCCGGCCGCGGGCCGGTGTCTGCATGGGTGACGGACATTAACGCCGGCGCCGCGCCGGCACCAGCAGAAAGGACACCGGCAATGCCACAGTTCATCTTCAGCTACCGCTCCGCGAAGAATTACAACGCGGTCGCCGACCCCGATGGCCTGGCCGCGTGGAGGGCCTTTATCAACGAGATCATCGCACCCAACGTCGTGGACCCCGGCTGGCCGGTATTCGAGCCCGCGGCAGTGCTCGGCGAGGCCGGGCCGTCCACCCAGCAGGGCGGCTACGCGATCGTCACCGCTGACGACCTTCAGACAGCGGTGTCCATGGCGGAGCACTGCCCCACCATCACGCGAGGCGGTGGCGTCGAGGTCGCCCTGCTCACTGACCTGCCCCCCGAGCACCCGGCGGAGCAAATCCGGTCGCGACTGTCCAAGGCCTAGAGCGGCCGGACCCCGGAGAGCGTCAGCGCCACCGCAGCAGACCACACTCACACGACGGGCCAGCGCTGAACGACGCCGTCACCGGCAAGACAGCATCGCCAGCAGAACGGCACCGGCACCACCCGGCGGCCGGCCCCTGAACACCGGGCGGCCGGCCGCCATCCTGAGAGCCTCCAAGCAGGTCACGCTGCTCAAATGAGGGAAATGAAAACATCCCTGCACTGCGAAAGATAGCTGCTTACCCTCCAGATGACATAGAGGCTGCGCGGGAACGACAACTTGGCTGAATCCCTACAGCTGACAAGGTCCGCGATCCAGGCCAGGATCCAGCACTGGTCCTCATCCCAGCCCCACACGGCCGGGCCCGCGTCGAGAGCCACCTCCAGCTCGGCCAGCTGGGCCGGGGTGAGCCTGCACTTCGCGCCGCCGGCCCCCTTGGTGGCCAGGGCCTCCTGGCCGCCGGCCGCCAGCGCCCGCCGCCACCGGTTCGCCGACATCCGCGACACCCAGAGCCGCCGCGCGACCTCCCGGTCGCTGGCCCCGCCCTCGATCAGCTCTGCCGCCTCCAGCCGCACCCGCTCACGGCGGGCCGCTCCGCAGCAGTCAGCCCGCCGCCCATCGGGATACCTAATGACCGGCATACATCGAGACGGCCGCCATCACCAGAGGCAGTAACCCCAGCTATTGAAGACCGTTAGCCGTCGGCTTCCCCGGGTCGCGGGAAATCCCCTTGATCTCTCAGTTGCGAATCACAAACCTGGTAATTGATTGGCCCTCCCCCTTTCAGCCGGGCCGGATAGGGCGGCTGGGCGACGGTCTTACACGGTTCGCGCCGCCGTCCGGATTGTGCCGATCGTGGTAGTAGAGCCACCCGGCAAATCGAGGTCGGCCCCGGTATCGTGTTCGAGTCGGACCGCTCTCAGCCGGGGCATCCGGGGCCGGTGGCGGCGGGGATCCACCGGCCCCAGATCATTCTCGGCATTACTTTTCCGCTTTCCGGCAGATGAAGAAACTTTATCCGGCTAACAGAATTGACTGAATGCACCGTGCTATCAGTTCCCCGGGGGGAAAGGGAGCACGATTTGCACCAGACCGGTGAGCTCATCGCGCTCAGCCGTGCATTCGTCCAGGATCCCTGGCCCGTTTACCGGCAGCTACGTCACGCCGCTCCGGTGCAGCGGGCGGTGCTGACCGGCGGTGCGCCGGTGTGGCTGATCACCGGCTACGACCAGGCCCGGGCCCTGCTGGCCGATCCGCGGCTGAGCACCGACTACTTCGGGGTCCGGGCCCTGCTGCCTGGCGCGGCCGGGCCGTACGAGTCGCCGCTGTCGGCGCACATGCTCAACACCGACCCGCCCGCGCACACCCGGCTCCGGTCCCTGGTGGACCAGGCCTTCACCGGGCGGCCGGTGGCCCGGCTGCGGCCGCGGATCCAGCAGATCGCCGACGGACTGCTGGCCCGGATGGACACCGGCGCCCCGGTCGACCTGATAGAGGACTACGCGGTCCCGCTGCCGGTCACCGTGATCTGCGAACTGCTCGGGGTGCCGGCCGCCGACCGCAACGACTTCCGCCGCTGGGCCCGGGCCATCGTCTCGTCGGTGCCGCCGGACGTGGCCCGGGAGTCCGAGCGCAGCGTCTCCGCGTACCTGACCGCGCTCATCGACGCCAAGCGGATCTCACCCTCCGATGACCTGCTGTCCGACCTGGTCCACCAGACCGGCCCGCACGGCCTGCTGTGGCCCGATGAGCTGGTCCGGTTGGCCTTCCTGCTGCTGGTGGCCGGGCTGGAGAAGATGGTCAGCCTGATCGGGAACGGGATGCTTGCGCTGCTGCAGCACCCCGGTGAGCTGGCCCGGCTGAGATCCGAGCCCGCCCTGCTGCCCACCGCGGTCGAGGAGTTCCTCCGCTACGAGGGCGCCATCAACCTCGCCACCGTGCGGTTTACTACCGAGCCGGTGGCCGTCGGCGGTGCGGTCATCCCGGCCGACGCGCTGGTCCTGATCTCACTGCTGGCCGCCAACCGGGACCGGCTCGCCGACCCGGACGTGCTGGACCTGACCCGGCCACCCGGCGGGCACCTGGCCTTCGGGCACGGCCCGCACTACTGCGTGGGCGCACCGCTGGCCCGGCTCGAGGGGCAGATCGCCATCGGGCGGCTGCTCCGCCGGTTCCCCGGCCTGGCTCTGGCCGATGCGGCCGGCGAGGCCGGGGACCTGCACTGGCGGGGCAGCCTGCTGATCCGCAGCCTGTCCTCGCTGCCGGTGACGACCAGCTGACCTTGGCCCGCTCGGCCTTGGGGCGCCCGGCCTCCGGGCGGCCGTCAGCCGGCCGTGGGAAGCCGCACCGTGAACGTGCTGCCCGCGCCCGGGCGGCTG
>CAXUJF010000450.1:0-5247 GCA_964250865.1 uncultured Streptosporangiaceae bacterium | reverse complement strand
TCCCGGTGGTAGACGGCCAGCACCTCCCGGTGCTCGATGGCCGTGGCGATGTGGTCACGGACCAGTTCCGACAGCACGAAGCTGTCGCTGCCCCCAGCCACCATGACCGCGGCGCCCCCGTTGGCGATCCGGTCCATCACCTGGTCGAGCATGGCCACCAGGATCGACGCCTTGCTGCCGAAGTGCCGGTAGATGCCGGAACCGACGATGCCGGCCTCCGCGCCGATGTCGGCCATCGAGATCGCGTGGAAGCCGCGCCGGGCCCCGAGGGCGGCCGCAGCGGCGAGAATCCGCTGCTTGCGGCCGGGGTCGCGGACCCGCACCCTGGCCGGCTGTCCTGATGGTGCCATCTAGCCAGTGTCGCAGCTTGCCGTTAGAGTCGCTAGTGAAGGGGCCTTCACTAATCTCCCCTTCGCCATGTACAGGGATCCGCCGTGTACCGGGAGCAGTCAGGGAGCAGTCGTGGACTTCGCGGAAACCGACGAACACCGGGCCCTGCGCGCGGCGGTGGGGGAGATCGCCCGGGACTTCGGCCCGGCCTACTACGCCGACCACGCCGCGCGCCGCGAGCCGTGCTCGGAGCTGTGGCAGGCGCTGGGCCAGGCCGGGTTCCTCGGCGTGAATATCCCGGAGGAGTACGGCGGCGGCGGAGGCGGCCTGGTCGAGCTGGAGATCGTCTGCGAGGAGATCGCCGCCCAGGGCACGCCTTTGCTCCTGCTGCTGGTCTCGTCGGCCATCTCGGCCGAGGTCATCGCCCAGTTCGGCACCAACGAGCAGCGCAAGCGCTACCTGCCCGGGCTGGCCGACGGCAGCTCCAAGGTGGTGTTCGCCATCACCGAGCCGGACGCCGGATCGAACACCCACAAGCTTTCCACCACCGCGGTCCGCGACGGCGACGACTGGCTGATCTCCGGCACCAAGTACTACATCTCCGGGGTCGACGAGGCCGAAGCCCTCCTGGTCGTGGCCCGCACCCGCCCGGTCACCGACGACGGCCCGGAGCAGCTCTCCCTGTTCATCGTCCCGACCGACGCCCCCGGCTTCAGCAAGCAGCCGCTCCCGGTCGACCTGCTGCTGCCCGAGCGTCAGTACACCCTGCACTTCGACCAGCTCCGGGTCGGCCCGGACGCGCTGGTCGGCGCCGCGGGGGACGGGTTCCGCCAGGTGTTCCACGGGCTGAACCCGGAACGGATCACCGGCGCCGCGCTGGGCGTTGGCATCGCCCGGCACGTGCTCACCACGGCCAGCCAGTACGCCACCGACCGGCAGATCTGGTCCGCGCCGATGGGGGCACTGCAGGGGGTCTCGCACCCGCTGGCCAAGGCCAAGATCGAGACCGAGCTGGCCGCGCTGATGACCCGCCAGGCCGCCTGGCAGCACGATCAGGGCGTCCCCGCGGGCGAGGCCTCGAACATGGCCAAGTACGCCGCGGCCGAAGCCGCCCTGGCCGCCTGCGACGCGGCCATCCAGACCCACGGCGGCAACGGGGTGGCCACCGAGTACGGCCTGATCCCGTACTGGGGCCTGGCCCGGCTGCTGCGCATCGCGCCGGTCAACCGCGAGATGATCCTGAACTACGTGGCCCAGCACAGCCTGGGCCTACCCCGGTCCTATTAGAGCCCAGCAAGCCAGCTTCAACGAGGAGGCGGCGTGGATCTCGCGCGCAACCTGATCCAGCGGGTCAACATCGGCGACACGCTGACCCGCAGCGCCGCCGCCCGCCCGGACCACCCGGCGATCGTGGACGGCGACCGGCGCTGGACCTACGCCGAGTTCAACCGGCTGGTCAACCGGCTGGCTCACGGCCTGGCCGGGCTCGGTTACGACCATGGCGACGCCCTGGGCATCGCCTCGGGCAACAGCGCCGAGTTCCTGGCCCTCTACTACGCCTGCGCCAAGCTGGGCGTGGTCGCGGTCCCGATCAACCTGGGCTGGCGTCCCGACGAGGTGGCCTACGTCCTCGACCATTCGAAAGCCCGCGGCCTAGCCGTGGAAACCCAGCTGGTTAACCCACTCCAGGCCGCGATCGGCAAGGTGGCCGGGGTGGCCGAGGTCATCGTCATGCCCGGCCTGGCCGCCGCCTACGAGCAGGAGCCGTCCGACCGGCACTGGACCACCACCGAGGCCCTGGCCGAAAGCGGCGGTACAGAGGCCGCCGCTGGCGCCGAGCCCCAGTGCGTCGTCGACGACCGGGACGCGATCAGCTACCTGTACACCTCGGGCACCACCTCGTTCCCCAAGGGTGTGGTCGGCACCCACCTGTCCATCTACCTGGAGTCGATGTCGGCCGCGCTGGACTCGGGCTGGAACGCGGGTGACCGGTTCGCGGCGGTAATGCCGATGTTCCACACCGCCCAGCTCAACGCCTACTGCACGCCCGCCATCCTCGTCGGCGCGACCACCTACGTACTGCGGGGTTTTGACCCCCGGCAGTGGCTCGACCTGATCGAGCGGGAAAAGATCACCCAGCTCTTCTGCCTGCCGATGATGTTCCGTGCCGCCCTCGACGACCCCAGCTTCGGCGGCCGTGACCTGAACAGCCTCCGCCGCGCGGTCTACGCGATGGCCCCCATGCCGGACGAGCTCATCCGCCGCTGCCTGGACCGCTACCAGTGCGACTTCGCCCTGCTGTTCGGGCAGACCGAGATGTCGCCGTGCACGACGCTGTTCCGGCCCGAGCACCAGCTCACCCACATCGGCGCGGTCGGCACCCCGATCACCGGCGTCCAGGTCGCGATCATGGACCCGGAGGGGAACCTGCTGCCGCCCGGCGAGCTGGGCGAGATCGTCTACCGGGGCCCGTCCACCATGCAGGGCTACCTGGACAACCCGGACGCGACCGGCGCCGCGTTCGCGCACGGCTGGTTCCACTCCGGCGACGTGGGCCGCCTCGGCGACGACGGCGTGCTCTGGTTCGCCGACCGCTACAAGGACGTGATCAAGACCGGCGGCGAGAACGTGGCCTCGATCGAAGTCGAGAAGGCCGTGTACGCGGCCGAGCCCGCCGTGGCCGAAGCCGTGGTCGTGGGCCTGCCCCACGAGCGCTGGACCGAGGCCATCACCGCGGTCGTGGTGCCCCGGCCGGGCGCGACGATCGACGCGGACGCGCTGATCGGCCGGGTCCGCGAGCACCTGGCCGGGTTCAAGACGCCCAAGGACGTTATCGTCGTCGATGAGCTGCCCAAGACCAGCACGGGCAAGATCCAGAAGAACCTGGTCCGGGAGCAGCACGCGGATCACTACCGAAGCTGAGCCCGACCGAGCTGAGCATTACCGATCTGAGCCCTACCGAAGCTGAGCAGGAGGAACCGGCCCTCATGCCCGAAGCCACCCGTGCCCCCCAAGCGAGTCGGGGTTTCGCGGTGCTGCGCGGCGGCGTGGCCGAGGCGGCGCAGGTGGCCGCGGAGGCCGAACGGCGCGGCTACCAGACCGCCTGGAGTCCCGAGTTCTACACCCGGTCCGGGGTCGTCACCCTGGCCGCCATGTCCCAGGCCACCAGCCAGGCCCGGATCGGCAGCGCGATCGCCTACGCCGTCGGCCGGACCCCGCTGGTGCTGGCCACCGAGGCCCGCAGCCTGGACGAGCTGTCCGGCGGCCGGCTGGTCTACGGGCTGGGCACCGGCACGACCAAGATGATGGCCAACTGGCACGGCGTCGACCCGTCCGGCCCCGCCTCCCGGATGGAGGAGCTGATCCCGCTGCTGCGCCAGCTGTGGCGGCTGCACGAGGGCCCGGTCCAGCACGACGGCCGCTTCTACCACGTCGACATCGCCCCGACCGCGGAGATGACGGCCCCGCTGCGGACCGAGATCCCGGTCTTCACCGCGGGCGTGAACCGGCGCATGATCGAGGTGGCCGGCCGGGTCGGCGACGGCTTCATCGGCCACACCCTGTTCACCCCGGCCTACTTCACCGAGGTGGTCCGGCCGATCATCGCGGCCGGCGCGGACAAGACCGGCCGCGACAGTTCCCAGGTCGAGATCGCGGCCATGGTCATCTGCTCGGTCTCCGACGATGAGGAACAGGCCCGCCGGGAGGCTGCCGCCCAGCTCGCGTTCTACGCCGCCCCGCGCACCTACGGCACGGTCGTCGAAGCGGCCGGCTTCGCCGCGGCGGGCGAGAAGATCCGCGCCGCGTTCGCCGAGCGCGACATCCCGGCCATGATCGCCGCCGTGCCGGACGAGATGGTCGACGCGATGACCGCGGCGGGCACGCCCAAGCAGGTCCAGGCCAAGCTGGCCGAGTTCGGCCGCCACGTCGACCACGTCATCGTCTACCCGGTCAGCTTCGGCCTGGCCGAGGAGCGCAGCCGCCAGGTCACCACCGACCTGGTCGCCGCGGGCGCCCCGTGACCAGTTCCCCAGCCGAATCACCGGCCGATCCGCCCGAGTGGTTCACCAAGGCCCTGGCCACGGCCCCGCAGGAACGCCGCGTCGACGTCGACGGCACCACGATCAGCTACCTGGCCTGGGGTGATCCCGGCGCCCGCGGCCTCGTGCTGGTCCACGGGGGCGGCGCGCACGCCCACTGGTGGGACCACATCGCCCCGCTGCTGGCCCTGGACCGCCGGGTGGTCGCGCTGGACCTGTCCGGCCACGGCGACAGCGGCCGCCGCGACACCTACTCCATGGACGTCTGGGCCCGCGAGGTCCTGGCCGTGGCGGCCGACGCCGGCCTGACCGAGCCGCCCACGGTGATCGGGCACAGCATGGGCGGCCTGGTCACGCTGCGCCTGGCCAGCCTGTTCGGCGCCCAGCTGGCCGGCGCGGTGGTCATCGACTCCCCGGTGCGCGACCGGGACCTGACCCCCGAGGAGATGGCGGCCCGCGAGCGCCGGGCCTTCGGACCGCTGCACGTCTACCCGTCCCGCGGGGATGCCATCGCCCGGTTCCGGACCATCCCGCCCCAGGAGACGCTGCCCTACGCCGCCGCCCACGTCGCCGAGACCTCGGTCCGTCCCGCGCCCGATGGCAACGGCTGGACCTGGAAGTTCGACCCCCGGATCTTCGGCCGCGAACCCTTCGGCGCCGCCGCCGCCGCGACGCTGACCCGCCTGGACTGCCGGATCGCCCTCTTCCGGGCCGAGCACGGCGTCATGTCCGCCCAGATGAGCCAGATCCTCTACGACCGCCTCGGCCGCGTCGCCCCCGTCATCGAGATCCCCGCCGCCGCGCACCACATCATGCTGGACCAGCCGATCGCCCTGATCGCCGCCCTCCGCACGCTGCTGTCCGACTGGGACCACTC
>CAXUJF010000449.1:3483-5248 GCA_964250865.1 uncultured Streptosporangiaceae bacterium | reverse complement strand
CCCCGAGTTCGCGCGGTTGTTTGCTGCCCACCCGCCACCTGGTGCGGGCGGCCCCGGTGTCCACCCGGCCGCCGAACGCGGTCCTCGGCTGCCGCGCCTGCGGGCCCGCCTCTGGGCTGCGGCCGTGGACGCAGTCCAGGCACTGCTGCCCCACCGGGGCGGCCCGCAGGCAGTCCGGGCACGCGGGGCGCCCGCAGCGCGAGCACGAGACATATGTCTCCCGGCCCGGGTGCCGGTAACAGGTCGGCACGCCTGCGGCACCTGACGTGCCGTCAGCCGGCGGGCCGGCCGCGAACCCGGTCTCAGACCAGGCCTCGGGCCCGGTCTCAGGTTGCCCGGAGGGGGGAGTGGTCACGGTTGGTGCCTCAGGCCCCGTCGCGGTCGATGGTCACCGACTCGAGGACGACGTCCTGGGTAGGACGGTCCCGCCGGTCGGTGCTGGTCTGGCTGATGCTCTGCACGAGGTCGGCGCCCTCGATGACCTCACCGAAGATGGTGTGCTTGCCGGTCAGCCAGGGCGTGGGCGCCACCGTGATGAAGAACTGCGAGCCGTTGGTCCCGGGGCCGGCGTTGGCCATGGCCAGCAGGTAGGGACGGGTGAAGGCCAGGTCGGGGTGGATCTCGTCCTTGAACTTGTAGCCGGGACCACCGGTACCGGTGCCGAGCGGGTCACCACCCTGGAGCATGAAGTCGGGGATCACGCGGTGGAAGATGGTGCCGTCGTAGAGGCGGTCACTGGTCTCCGCCCCGGTCCGGGGGTCGGTCCACTTGCGGCTGCCCTCGGCCAGTTCCACGAAGTTACGTACCGTCTCCGGAGCCTGGTCCGGGAAAAGCCGCACCTTGATCGGGCCCTGGTTGGTGTTAAGTGTTGCGGTGAGCGTGTTGGTCATGCCGGGAATCCTCGCATAGCCGGCGACTGGGCCGGTTGACTTGTCCCTACGTTTTCCGCGAGCCGGCTTGGCCCGGCGCGCACTTCCACGGTACAAGCAATATCGCGTGGCCGGCTGCAGGGCTCTACAGGCCTATTGTGGTTAGAGGATTGAGGTTGCCGGTCACGGGAACTGATTGACTCGAGATCATAAGCAGGAGGTCAACTGTGCCGCTTATAAAGACGAAGAAGGCCAAGGACGCCGCGTCGCAGGCGTCGGAAGCCAGGGCGGCGGCGAAGGCCACCGCTCGCAGCCGGGCCAAGGACACGGCGAGCCTGGCGCGCGACCGTGCGCAGAACGCCGCTGAACTCGCCCGTGACCGTGCCCAGGACGCCGCGGTGCTGGCCCGGAGCAGGGCCCGCGACGCCGCGGCCCAGGTCACACCGAAGGCCAAGGACGTGGCCGCGCAGGTCACACCGAAGGCTAAAGACGTGGCCGCCCAGGTCAGCGCGCAGGTCGTGCCGGTCAGCAAGCAGGTCGCCGCGACGGCGGCCCAGACCGTCGAGCAGAGCGTCCACGACGCTCGCGTGTGGGCCGCGCCCAAGCTGGAGGACGCCGCCGCGGCGGTCACCGACACGGTGGCGCCCAAGGTGTCTGCCGCCCTCAAGGCCACGGCCAAGAAGGTCGATCCGCCCAAGAAGCAGCGGCGGCTGCTGGGCTGGCCGGGTGCGGTCGGGCTGGCGGTAGTGGCAGCGGCCGGTGCGGCCGTGGCCATCGTGCTGCGCCGGCGGCAGCCGCCGCCCCCGCCGCCCTACCCGGGCGAGGAGGCCGAGGACGCCGCGGACGCGGCGACCAACGTGGACGCCGCGGCCGACGGCCGGGTCAAGCCGCCCTAA
>CAXUJF010000449.1:0-3473 GCA_964250865.1 uncultured Streptosporangiaceae bacterium | reverse complement strand
CCAGCCCTAACCCCCGCCGGGGTCACTGCGCGTTGCGGCGCACGAGCTAACTGCTGGGTGCGCCGCGTCGCGTTTTTGGCGTGCCCTATGTTGGCCTCCGCTGCGCTGTCGTGCCCCGGGCTGGCGCGCCCTGGGCTGGCCTGCGCTGGGGCGCGTAAATCAGTGGGGTCGTCGGCTGGGCCGGAGCTGGCGGCCGGGATGTCGATGCCGTACTCCAGCACGACCCGGTCGGCCGGGATCACGATGTGGCGGCACACTTCCAGCACGTCGTCGCCGCAGATCAGGCGGCGGAGAACGGCGAACACCGGCACCCCCTGACCCACCTGGAGGGTCTGGGCCTCGGGTTCGGTCGGCATCCGGGCACTGACCGTTTCCTCGACCCGGGACACCGGGTGGCCCAGGTAGGCCAGTTGGGCCAGCGTGCCACCCGGCCACGGTTCGCGCGCTGGGTCCGCCACCGGGGTGCCCGCCACCAGTTCCAGCGGCAGAAAGTTAGTGCTGATCTGCTCGGGCTCACCGCGGGCGTAGAACACGAAGTGCCGCCGCAGCAGGGCCGTGCCGGGCTCGGCCCCGAACAGCGCGGCCAGTTCCTCGTCCGCCGTGACCTCGGAATACCGGGCCTTCAGCCGGTAGTCCCGCCAGCTCAGGGCGTGGTCCTCGGTGAACGAGGTGCCCGGGCCGCCGGCGTAACGCTCCCGCGCCTGGCGGGCGTCGACCGCGTAGCGTTCCATCGCCCGCCGCCGGACGACAGGACGGGCCCGCACCACCGTGCCGCCCCCGCGGCGGGTCTCGACCAGGCCCTCATGCCGCAGCAGCGATACGGCGTGCCGGATGACGATCTCGGACACCCCGTAGAACCGGCGCAGCTCCTCGATGGTTGGCAGGCGCGCACCCGGCGGATACTGGCCGGACTGGATCTGCTGACGCAGTTCATCCGCCACAAGAAGGTAGGCGGGGCGTTCCTGCACGGTCGTGCACCTCCGGGCCCAGACGTCCCCCCCGGAACATTATGCGTTCAGCTTGACACGATCCGCATCTCCCACCATTTTGTATACGTAAGTTACGGAGCGAATCCACCCGTGTCATCCACGTGACGGATGTTATGTCCGGGGCTGGTGGTGGCACCGACCGTCGTCTTGCCCGCTGGCTCGATCGGCGGCAGGCCGGGGTGCCGGAGGAAGCGCTGGTGCCGGAGGGAGCGGTCATGTCAGGCGGGAAACAGGCGGCAGCCGAGCTGGAGGCGCAGTTTCCCGGCTGGCATGTCTGGCCGAGCAGCGCGGGCCGCTGGTGGGCGACCCGGACCGGGACCGTGCTCGATCGCGACGACCTCGGCGCAGGCCGGGTCATGACGATCGACGCGGACGACACCGAGACGCTGCGAGCACAGCTGACGAGGCAATCCCGCCTCGACCAGGCTGCGCGGCAGTAGGGGTGGGCCGGCGGCGGGCCACGGATCCCGGAGGGGGTGATCCGTGCCGGCAGTCCTGCCGCCGGCCCTTCCTGGCCCTGACCTTCCCGGGCCGCCCTTATCCGGTACGTTCGATGCGTATCCGCGTCGATCCTGATCGGGCAGGCAGGCAAGTTGAGCAGCGCGAACGGTGACGATCGACCGGCCGGTCCGGCGCAGCACGACGCGCCCGTCGCCACCTCGATCCCACCGGACGCCGCGGTTCGTGACCAGCCCGCCCCGGACCGGTTGCGGCCCATTCTGGGCTGGGTCGCGGCGATCGGCATCGTGGCCTCGGTCGCGGTCATGCTGGCGGTCTCGCTGGCCGGCCCCAGCCTGTCGGTGGTCAACATGCCCCGGCCTGCCGCCGGTCCCCCCTGGTGGATCTGGCTGCACCCGTCGGCCGCGCGGCTGACCTTCGCCCTGTGGGCCGCGGTGGGGGCCGGCGGCATCGGGGTCATCGCCGGGCTGATGGCCGTGACCCGCGGGGCCCGCCCATCGGTCCGGGCCCTCGCGGCGTTCGCGGTGATCGTCGTGGGCCTGCTCACCGTGCTGCCGGCCGCGGGGTCGACCGACATCCTGGACTACGCGGCCAACGGCCGGATGGCCGCGACCGGGCACAGCCCGTACGTGACGACGCCGCTGCAGCTGAAGCAGTCCGCCGACCCGATCGGCCGCTGGATCCCGCCCACGTGGGAAACGAGCGTGTCGGTCTACGGCCCGGTGGCCACGGCCGAGGAATGGGCCGCCGCCGAACTCGGCGGTACGTCGATGGCGCGGATCACGTTCTGGCTGAAGCTGTGGAACTCGATCGCGTTCGGCGTGGTGGTGCTGCTGCTGGACCGGACGCTGCGGTCGGACCCGGCCCGCCGCCTGCGCGGCCACCTGCTGTGGACGGTCAACCCGCTGCTGCTGTGGGAGATCGTGGCCAGCGGGCACATCGACGGCCTGGCTGCCGCGTTCGGGTTGCTCGGGATCCTGTTGCTGCGGATCCGGACCGGCCCGCCGGGTGGCCAGCCGGCCGGCCACCCAGCCGAGCGTCCGGCGCTGAGCCGGTTCCTGCTGGCCGGGCTGTGCATCGGGGTGGCGGCGGCGATCAAGATCCCTTACGCCGCGTTCGGCCTGGGCGTGCTCTGGGCCGGGCTGGCCGGGCGCCGGTCGGTCGCCCCGCTGGGCGCGGCGGCGGCCGGGTTCCTGCTCGTCCTGGCCCCGGTCTACGCGGCGGCGGGCCGGCCAGCCATCTCGGTCCTGGTCAGCCGGGGCCCGGCCACGACCTGGGACACGATGTACCAGATCTTCTACCGGCCGTTCGGCTACACCCTGTTCGGGGCGTTCCTGGTACCGCCGCACCTCACCGCCATCGCGGCGGTCGCGTTCCTGGCCGTCGCCATCCTGGCGTTCCTGCGCTTCCCCGACGGCACGCCGCAGCTGCCCGCGCTCAGCCCGGCCCTGGCCATCAGCCTGGCCTGGCTGCTGGTGTGGTCCTACCAGCGGCCCTGGTACGACGTGATGGCGATCTGCCTGCTGGCCGTCTACCCCGCGTCCCGGCTGGACTGGCTGGTACTCGGGCGCCTGATCCTGACCGCGCCGGTCTACCTGCCCGGGGTCCCCGGCCCCATCCCGGTCTGGGTCAACGACGCGATCAACGTCGTCGGCGAGGTCGTTTCCCCGTGGGCGCGGCTGCTGGCCGCTGTCGGTTTCATCGCGCTGTGCCTCTTCGGCGGGTGGGGCTGGCGCGACCGCACTCTGGGCCAGGCCGCCCCCCGCACGCTGATCTGAGTAGCCGTCGGCTCTGAGCGGCCGGCCTGCACCGAACGGTCGGCCGTCGCTGAGCAGTTCGGGCCGGTTTCTGGCGAACCGCGCGGCTAAGGTATCCGTGCAATGAGCGGATGACTGTTTCTGCCGCACATTGCCCCCGAACCTTCCGGGAGCAGCACCCCCGATGGCAACCGACCGGCCCACCGACGCCGGCGAGGCACCCAGCCTCGCCGACGAATACGTGGGCTCGCCCCGGTCACCCTCGGAC
>CAXUJF010000448.1:5026-5249 GCA_964250865.1 uncultured Streptosporangiaceae bacterium | reverse complement strand
CTGCCTGCGGCGGAGCCGCCGGCGGGTTCGGTGGCTCCGGACGGCCCGGCCGACGGCGCCGGGACACCGCCAGGGATCGGGCCGGACGGCCCCTACCCGCTGCTGCGCGCGGCGATCGGCGGGATGAGCTCGCCCGATCAGCGCTTCGAGCACGGCCTCGGCGCGCTCATCGCCGGTTTTCGGGCCCGCCACGCCGGATAAATTTCTGATCACGGCAGCGGAG
>CAXUJF010000448.1:4467-4984 GCA_964250865.1 uncultured Streptosporangiaceae bacterium | reverse complement strand
TGGTTGATTTAGCTGGCTAGTGGGCTTATTTTGCCTGTTGTTGACGTTCAACGGACATGGTTTAACGTTCTATCACACAAGGGCTCACATCAGCACACAGCACTGTCAACAGAGAATTACTCCCGCCTCTTGACGTAACAAGGTCACTGAGCGTTTTCATATGGAGAGGTCCTTGGCGCTTTGCCCGGGATCCGAGTGAACGCTGGCCCCGGCCTTCGGGTGCCAGCGGGCCACCAACGACGAAGTGGGGTGGTCGGGCGTGCACATGCTGGGCCGGCCGTGGCTGCCCCACGCGGAGGGACAATGATGTCTGCCACCGACCACCCGGCCCGGCGCGCTCAGCGGCGCTCGGGCCTGGGCCGGTCCACCCGGTTGTTGCGCACCAAGGCGGGCGCCGCCCTGGCCACCGCCGTGCTGGGCTGCGGCGCCCTGGCCGCCTGCGGCTCGGGCCGGGGGCGGCCCCCGCCCGGGGCCCCGGGCCGGGGGCCCGTTGACGGCCGGTGCGGGGGGCCCCCCC
>CAXUJF010000448.1:0-4457 GCA_964250865.1 uncultured Streptosporangiaceae bacterium | reverse complement strand
GCCGGTGCGAGCACCGGCCCGGTCACGCTGACCTTCTACCAGTTTCAGGACGTGTCCGGCGCGACCAACACCATGATCAACAACTGTGACGCGCAGAGCCATGGCGCGTACAAGCTCTCCTACCAGCTGTTGCCGCAGGGATCAGACGGCCAGCGCCAGCAGCTGGTCCGGCGGCTGGCGGCGCACGACAGCTCCATCGACGTCATGGCACTGGACGTGACCTGGGAGCCCGAGTTCGCGCAGGCGGGCTGGATCGCGCCGTTCACGGGGGCCGACAAGGCGGCGGTGGTCAACGGGACGCTCGCGCCGGCGCTGCAGACCGCGATGTGGAAGGGCCAGCTGTACGCGGCCCCGGACAACTCCAACACCCAGCTGCTGTGGTACCGCTCGGATCTGGTCAAGACGCCCCCCAAGACGTGGACCCAGATGATCGCCGACGCCGAGCAGCTGGCCAAGGAGGGCAAGCCGCACTACATCGAGATCCAGGGCGCCCAGTACGAAGGCGGCACGGTCTGGTTCAACACGATGGTGGCCAGCGCAGGCGGCACGATACTGAACCCAGACGCGACCAAGGTGACCCTGAGCGCGCCGGCCGTGAAGGCGCTGACGGTGATGAAGCAGCTGGCGACCTCAACGGCCGCGGACCCCTCGCTCGACGTGCAGATGGAAAACCAGAACCGGCTGGCCATGGAGGCCGGCACGGCCGCCTTCCAGCTGAACTACCCGTTCGTGTATCCGTCGATGAAAACTGACAACCCCAAGCTGTTCAAGGTGTTCAAGTGGGCGCCGTACCCGCAAGTGGTCCCGGGTCAGCCGGCCAAGGTCACCATCGGCGGGGTGGACCTGGCGGTGAGCAAGTACTCCCAGCATCCGGCGCTCGCGCTCAAGGCCGCGCTGTGCATGCGGGACGCGCAGAACCAGCTGCTCGGCGCCACCGTCGGCGGCACGCCGCCCACAATCGTCAGCCTGTACCACAACCCGAAGCTGTATCCGGACTACCCGATGCACGCCGACATCCTGCAGGCCCTGCAGAACGCGAGCGTCCGGCCCAAGTCACCCGTCTACCAGGTCGTCTCCATCGACATTTCACACCAGGTGTTCCCGGCCTCGGGCATCAACCCGACCGGAACGGCGGCGTCCCTGAAGGGCCAGCTGGCGAACGCCCTGCAATCGAAGGGCCTGGTCCCGTGAGCCGCCGCTGGTGGCTGGCGCCGAGGGAAGGAACACTGCGATGACCGTCAACGCGCCAGTAACGGCGGGCGCCGAAGCCATCCGGGAGCAGGCGCCCGGCCACAAGAAGCAGCTGTCCGAGGGGGCCAGAGCCGAGCGCCGGCTGGGCTGGCTGCTGTGCGCGCCGGCCGTGATCGTCATGGTCGGAGTGACCGGCTACCCGATCATTTATGCCCTCTGGCTGTCCCTGGAGCGGTACAACCTGGAACTCCCCCAGCAGGTCAAGTTCATCGGCTTCGCTAACTACGGCGCGGTGCTCTCGTCCTCGTACTGGTGGACGGCGCTGGAGGTGACCCTGATCATCACGGTCTTCTCCGTCGCCATCACGCTCGTCCTCGGGATGCTGCTGGCCATGCTCATGCACCGGACCATCTTCGGCCGGGGCACGGTACGAACCGCCGCCCTGATCCCGTACGGGATCGTGACGGTGGCCGCGGCCTACGGCTGGCAGTACGCCTGGACGCCCAGCCAGGGCTATCTGTCGGCCGCGTTCAACAACGCCGCACCGCTGACCAGCCAGGTAGCGGCGATCGCCGTCATCATCCTGGCGGAGATCTGGAAGACCACCCCGTTCATGGGGCTGCTGCTGCTGGCCGGGCTCTCCCTGGTCCCCGAGGACCTGCAGAAGGCCGCGAAGGTGGACGGCGCGACCGGCTGGCAGCGGTTCACCAAGATCACGCTGCCGCTGATGAAACCGGCCATCCTGGTCGCGCTGCTGTTCCGGACGCTCGACTCGTTCCGGATCTTCGACAACATCTACATCCTGACCGCCGGGGCCAACAACACCGGATCCGTCTCCATCCTCGGCTACGACAACCTGTTCAGCGCGCTGAACCTGGGGATCGGATCGGCCATCTCGGTGCTCATCTTCATCTGCGTCGCCATCATCGCCATCATTTTCATCAGGGGCTTCGGGACCGCGGCCCCGGGCACAGATTCCGGAAGCAGGTGAATCGCCGATGGCTGCCGTAACCACCACCCCCCGGCAGAAGGCCGGCTGGGGCGTCGCGAACTTCGTGGTCATCGCGCTGGCGCTGATCCCGGTGCTCTGGCTGGTCTCGCTGTCGTTCAAGACGCCCACGGCGGTGCTCGACCCGTCGTTCGTGCCCAGCCAGTGGACCTGGGGGAACTACTCGGGCATCCTGCAGAGCTCCCAGTTCATCCGCCCGCTGATCAACTCGATCGGCATCGGGCTGATCTCGACGTTCATCGCCGTGGTGCTGGCTTCGATGGCCGCCTACGCGGTGGCCCGGCTGGCGTTTCCCGGCAAGAGCGTGCTGATCGGGATGGCGCTGCTGATCGCGATCTTCCCGCAGATCTCGCTGATCACCCCGCTGTTCAGCATCGAGCGGGCGCTGGGCCTGTTCAACACCTGGCCCGGCCTGATCATCCCCTACGTCGCGTTCGGCCTGCCGCTGGGGATCTACATCCTGTCGGCGTTCTTCCGGGAGATTCCCTGGGAACTGGAGAAGGCGGCCAAGATGGACGGCGCGACGCCGTTCCAGGCCTTCACCAAGGTCATCGCGCCGCTGGCCGCCCCGGGTATGGTCACCACCGCCATCCTGGTCTTCCTGGCCTGCTGGAACGACTTCCTGTTCGCCATCTCGTTCACCTCGACTCTCTCCGCCCGGACGGCGCCGGCCGCGCTGCAGTTCTTCAGCGGCGGCTCGGTCTTCAGCATCCCGACCGGCCCCATCGCGGCCGCCGCGGTGGTCATCACCATCCCGATCATCATCTTCGTGCTGTTCTTCCAGCGCCGGATCGTCGCTGGGCTGACATCAGGCGCGGTCAAGGGCTAGGAGGAACAGACAATGGCTGAAATCATTCTGGACAATGTGACCAAGCGCTACCCGGACGGTGCGCTGGCGGTCGACAAGATCAACCTGGACATCGCCGACGGTGAGTTCGTCATCCTGGTCGGGCCGTCCGGCTGCGGCAAGTCCACCACGCTGAACATGATCGCCGGGCTGGAGGACATCACCGAGGGCGAGCTGCGCATCGGCGGCAAGGTGGTGAACAACGCGGCCCCCAAGGACCGCGACATCGCCATGGTCTTCCAGAGCTACGCCCTGTACCCGCACATGACCGTGCGGGAGAACATGGGCTTCGCGCTGAAGCTGGCCAAGCGGCCACAGAAGGAGATCGACGAGAAGGTGGGCGAGGCGGCCCGGGTGCTGGACCTGACCGAGCACCTGGATCGCAGGCCGGCCAACCTGTCTGGCGGCCAGCGGCAGCGGGTGGCCATGGGCCGGGCCATCGTCCGGGACCCGGCCGCGTTCCTGATGGACGAGCCGCTGTCCAACCTGGACGCCAAGCTGCGCGTGCAGACGCGGACCGTGCTGTCCCGGCTGCAGCGGCGGCTGGGCACCACCACCGTGTACGTCACCCACGACCAGACCGAGGCCTTGACCCTGGGCGACCGGGTGGCAGTCCTGCGCAGCGGACTGCTGCAGCAGTTCGGTGCGCCGCAGGAACTCTACGATCGGCCGGCCAACCTGTTCGTGGCCGGCTTCATCGGCTCCCCGGCGATGAACTTCCTGCCCAGCCGGGTCGAGGACAGCACCCTGCACACCCCGCTGGGTGACGTCCCGCTGACCGACCAGCTGCGCCGGACCCTGGAGCGGACCAACGCCCCCCGCGACCTCCTCATCGGCATCCGGCCGGAGAGCTTCGAGGACGCCGCCCTGGTGTCGGCGGCGAACCGGGACAGCGGGCTCACCTTGCGGGCCAATATCGACGTGCTCGAATCGGTTGGCTCCGACGTCTTCGCCTATTTCACCAAGGAGTTCGTCAGCGACGTCACCAGTGCGGAGCTGGCCGAGCTGGGGGGGCGGGCCCCGCCCGCCCGCCGCCGCGCCGGCGCGGCCGAGCGGATGCAGTGGCCGGGCATGGGCACGGTACGGGGCGTGGAACTGCGGACGCCGCACTACGCCCTGCTGCGGGAACGCGGGGACGTGCGCGCGGCCGCGATCCGCGCGTTGAACGGGGAAGGAGTCGCCTGATGGACCGCACGCTCCCTCCTCCCCTGACGACAGACCAGCTCGTCACGCTGGCCCTGGTCCTGGCCCTCGGGATCGTCCTGGGCGCGCTCATCGGCGTCCTGCTGGCCGGGCAGACCCGCGACCGGGCGTTGGCCCGCCGGTTCGACCTGTTCGAGCGCCTGCTGCCCGCCTCGCCGGCCACCGCCGAGGTCTCGGCCGTCGCCTGGGACTGGTACCGCGCGCTCG
>CAXUJF010000447.1:0-5253 GCA_964250865.1 uncultured Streptosporangiaceae bacterium | reverse complement strand
GTTGGGGACTGGGGGGTAGGCCGGATGGACGTGGGGAGGTGGCCAGCGATCTGGCTGCGGGACAACTGCCCGTGCCCGGACTGCCGGGTGCCGGGCAGCGGGCAGAAGCTGTTCCAGATCACCGAGCTGCCGGACGAGCTGGCCGTGACCGCGGTCGAGGAGGACGCGGACTCGGTCACGGTGACGTTCGGGCCGGACGGGCACCGGTCCCGGTTCGCCCGGAGCTGGCTGGCCGCGAACGAGCGGGCCGGCGTCGGCGGGGACGTCCGCACCGAGGACGGCAAGCGGCTGTGGTCCGGTCCGGGCGCGGCCCGGCCCACCAGCGACTGGGAGCACTACCGCTCGGACCCGGTGGTCCGGGCCAGGGTTCTGGACGCCGTGCTCACGGACGGGTTCGCGCGGCTGCGCGGGGTGCCCGTACAGGCCGGCATGGTGGCGACGGTGGCGGAGACGTTCGGGTACGTGCGGGAGACGAACTACGGGCGGGTGTTCGACGTCCGGGTGGAGCCGACCCCGGCCAACCTGGCCTCCACCGGGCTGGCCCTCAGCCCGCACACCGACAACCCGTACCGCGACCCAGTGCCCACCATCCAGCTGCTGCACTGCCAGGCCAGCGCGGCCGACGGCGGGGACACCCTGCTGGTCGACGGGTTCGCGGCGGCCCACCGGCTGCGGGTGGAGGACCCGCGCTCGTTCGGCGTGCTGACCCGAACCCCGGTCCCGTTCGGGTACCCCGTAGCCGGACTGCGGGCCTATCAGCCGCTGATCGAGCTCAACCCGGAGGGCCGTATCCGCGGCATCCGGTTCAACAACCGCAGCCTGCAGGCGCTGCGGCGGCCGCCGGGCGAGGTGACGGCGTTCTACCTGGCCTACCGGCGGTGGGCGGCCCTGCTGGCCCGGCCCGAACTGGCCCTGACCCTGCGGCTGGCCCCGGGCGACTGCCTGATCTTCGACAACACCCGGGTGCTGCACGGGCGGACCGCGTTCACCGGCACCGGGGACCGGCTGCTGCAGGGCTGTTACGCGGACCTGGACGCGCTGGCGGGCACGCTGGCCCTGTTGAAGGAAACGGCGCTGGCTGAGACCGCGCTGGCTGAGAAGGGGTGATGGCCGGTGGATCCGGTGGACGTGATCGGTGAGCTGTTCGCGGGCGAGGGGGCCCGGGACTACCTGGGTGAACCCGTCAGCGTCGCGGTGCACATGCGCCAGGCCGGGGCGCTGGCGCAGGCCGCGGGCGCGCCGGCCGAGCAGGCGGCGGCGGCCCTGCTGCACGACGTGGGGCACATCTGCGGCGGCACGGTCAGCGGACGCGAGCTGATGGCCGGGTCGGACAACCGGCACGGCGAGGCCGGGGCGGCCTGGCTGGCCCGGTGGTTCGGGCCGGAGGTGACCGAGCCGGTCCGGCTGCACGTGGCGGCCAAGCGGTACCTGTGCACGGCCGAGCCGGGCTACTTCGGCAAGCTGTCGCCCGCGTCGGTCTACACGCTGTCGGTCCAGGGCGGACCGATGAGCGAGGCGGAGGCGGCCGCGTTCGAGGCGCTGCCGCAGGCCGCGGCGGCGGTGGCGGTGCGGCGCTGGGACGAGGAGGCCAAGGACCCGGACGCGGACACCCCGGAGTTCGGGCACTTCCGGCCGCTGCTCAGCCGTCTGCTTGCAGACGGGTCAGCGCGCTGACCGCTTGGGAGTTGTGCACGGTGAACGCGACCTCGCTGCCCAGGTAGCGGTCCTCGGACCACTCGACCGGGTTGCCGGGCGGGTCGGTGGTGCGCCGCCGCTCGCGCAGCAGCGGGACCCGGGGCCGGGTGTCCAGCAGCCGCGCGTCGTCGGCGGTGGCGGCGACCGAGTCGATCACGTGCTCCGCGTCGGCGAAGATCACCCCCAGCTGGCCGAGCCGCTCGTAGATCGACTCGGCGTCCAGGTCGATCCCGGCCACCAGCGCGCCGACCCGTTCGGGGAACGCGGTGCGCTCGATCATCACCGGGCGGCCGGACAGCAGCCGGACCCGGGTCAGATGGTAGATCGTCGCGCCCGGGGTCAGCGCGAGCTGCGCCGCCTCCGACGGCTTGGCCTCACGCCGGACCAGGTCGATGACCCGGCCTGAGGGCACCTCGCCGACGGCGTGGGCCCAGCGGGAGAAGCTGGCCAGCTCGCCGAAGCTCTGCAGCTGGGGTCCGCCCAGCACAACCCGCCGGGCACCGCGCCGGGAGGCGATCACCCCGTCGGCGCGCAGCGCGGCGAACGCCTGCCGGATCGTGCCCCGGGACACCGCGTACCGCTCGGCCAGGTCGTTCTCGGACGGCAGCCGGGTCCCCGCCGGGTACTCCCCCGCCACGATCGAGGCGCGCAGATCGTCGGCCACCTTGCGGTACAGCGACGTCGGCCCCGTGATCCCTGCCACAAACGCCACATTCGCGGCCGGGCTGGGCCTCCGCCGGGACCGGCGGGCCGGCCTGGATCGCGTCGGGGGCCGGGATCACGTCCGGGGCCGGGATAGTGTCCGGGCCGAACCGGGCCTGCAGGAAGCGGGCCAGCTTGTGCCCGGTCTTCTGCATCGGCGCCTCGACGAAGTAGTACGTGATCGTCGAGGAGGCCAGCACCACGGCCACGATGCCCGCGGCCAGCAGCACCTGGATGGGGAACGGGTGCGGCTGGCGGAAGGTGGGGACGGACCGGTAGGCGTCCACGACGATCGGGTGCAGCAGGTAGACCGAGTAGCTGATCAGGCCGAGCCAGGCCAGCCAGCCGGGTACCCGCTTGTGCCGCAGGGCCATCCCGATCGCGAACGTCGCCGCCGCCAGCACCAGGCAGGAGATCCACTGGATGCGCCACTGGGCCACGTTGCCCGGGATCCAGCCCGGGCCGTGCCACACGCCTTCCGCGATGGCCAGCACCAGCACGGCCCCCGCGACCGCGAGGGCGTGTTTCCAGGCCATCTGGCCCTGCTCGGCCCGGTACAGCATGGTGCCGGTGAACATCAGGCCCAAGATGACCAGGCCGGTACCGGGCCCCGGATAGCTGGTGTTGAACAGGAGCAGGGTCAGCCCGGTACCCGCGGCGATGAGCACGCCCACCGCCCGGAGCCGCTGGCGGCCGGTGACGGCCAGCGCGAGGCCGATGAAGATCCCGGCGTCGGCCAGCAGCGCGATCCGGCGCTCGCCGGTCCAGTGCCCGAATACGTGCAGGTCGTTCAGGCCGGAAACGGGCAGCAGGCCGCCCAGGGCGACCGCGGCGACCATCGCGGTCAGCGCGTACCCGGCGCTGAACCGGTGCACCCGGAAGGTGAACAGCGCGGTCAGCAGCAGGTAGAACACCATCTCGAAGGACAGCGTCCAGATCACGTTGGGCACGTTCGCGCCGTTCAGCATGTTGGACATCATGAACGGCAGGGCGAAGGCCCAGGTCTTGGGTGAGTTCTGCGCCCCGTGGATGGCGCCGTAGCCGGTCTTGTAGGCCAGGATCGAGAGCCCGATGGCCACGATGTACAGCGGGTAGAGCCGGAACGCGCGGCTGGTCCAGAAGCCGCGGACGCTGCCCCTGCGCTCCAGCGAAGCCGGGATGATGTAGCCGCTGACCAGGAAGAACACGAAGACGCCGTACTGGCCGGTGTCGACCACCCGGTAGACGTCGTTGTGCAGCCGCTGCAGGACCGAGCCGCCCATGTGGTCGAAGACCACGCACAGGGCCGCGAAACCCCGCATCGCGTCGAGCCACGCCAGCCGTCGGCCCTTCGGCGCGGCGGCCACAGATTGTTCGGGAGACGTTGGCTTAGTCACCAGACGTGCGGGGGCACTGGTCACGCTAAGCGACGTTACCCGAGACCGTGCGTTGCCTGTGGGAACCTGGTGCCGGCGGGTCTTACGTCACCTTACGGTCCGGTTGCCCAGTCCGGTTCGCGTCATGGCCGGGGTGACGGGCGGCGGCCACGCCGGGTCCGCTTGGCCTGAGCCGCGGCGTAGGTCCGTTCCAGTGCGGCCTGGGTGGCGGGCAGGTCTCGCTGGGCCAGCACCACGAATACGCAGTCGATCACCGTGAGCTGAGCGATCCGGCTGGTCATGGCGCCGGACCGGAACGCGGTCTCGCGGGCCGCGGTGAGCAGGACGTGGTCGGCGGCCTCGGTGATCGGCGACCACGGGAAGTTGGTCACGGCCACGGTGACCGCGCCACCGCGGCGGGCCTCGCCCAGCGCGTCGATGGTGTCCGCGGTGGTGCCGGTGTGCGACAGGCCCACGGCCACGTCACCCTCGGTCCGCAGCGCGGCCGACGTGATGGCCAGGTGCGGGTCGGGCCAGGCGAAAGCCGGCCGCCCGATGCGCTGCAGCTTCTGCTGCAGGTCCAGGCCCACGTAGCCGCTGGCCCCGACCCCGTAGATGTCGATCCGGTTCGCGGTGGCCAACGCGTTGACAACGTTGACAACTACGGCCGGATCCAGGTGGTTCGCGGTGTCGGTGACCGCGGCGGCGTCCGCGTAGGCGATCTTCTTGGCGATCAGCGCGGCGTCGTCACCCGGGTCGATGTCCCCAGCGGCGGCCCCGCCCCCGCCCGGGTCGTGGGTGGCCACGGCGGCGGCCAGGGCCAGCCGGAGCTCGGGGTAGCCGCTCAGCCCGACCGCGCGGCAGAACCGCACCACGGTGGTGGCCGAGGTGCCGCAGGACCGGGACAGCTCGGAGATCGACTGCCGGGCCGCGCCGCCGGGATCGTCGAGTACCACCTGCGCGACCCGGCGCTCGACCGGGGCCAGGTTCGGCAGGAGCGACCGGATGGTCACCAGGATGCCGACGTCCATCCCTAGGTCCTCCTGGGTCAGTTGCATGTGCGGATGCACAAAGCATTATGACACGGACCGAACGGTGATTCACCCGGCCGAATCGGCGTTTTCGGCCCTCCGGCCGGACCACACCGCGGGTGGGCTGGGTTTATGTCAGGGGCACCCCTGAAGGCTGGTCAGGCCAGCGAGATCCGGCCGGAACTGACCGAGATCTGCTTGCTGGGCAGCGGGCTGGTGGCCGGCCCGTCGACCACGCTGCCGTCCTTGGCGCTGAACCTGCTGCCGTGGCACGGGCAGTCGATCGTGCCGTCCGCGACTTGGTCGACGAAGCACTGGGCGTGGGTGCAGACCGTACTGAACGCCTTGTACTCACCCGCCGACGGCTGGGTCACGACGACCTGGGCCGAGGTGAAGATCTTGCCCCCGCCGACCGGCACCTCGCTGGTCGCCCCGAGCGCGCTGCCGCCGGAGCCGGAACTGGCGCCGGC
>CAXUJF010000446.1:0-5273 GCA_964250865.1 uncultured Streptosporangiaceae bacterium | reverse complement strand
GGCCTGGGCGGGCAGCTGGGCCAGGATGTCGCGGGCCTCGGCCGCCGTGCGGTCGGTGATACGGACCGTGACCCGCTTGCCCGCCACATCCAGCTTGACCGAGGCCAGGCCGAGCCGGCGCTGCCACGGGCCTTGGACCCAGCGGACGCTCTGCACCTTCTCCAGCGGCACCCAGGTGGTGGTACGCCGGATCCGGCCGCTGGAGGCGACCACGTAGCGGTCGTCGCCGCCCCAGGCCAGGAAGCGGTAACTGAGCGCGGCCTTCCAGCGGGTCTCGGCGGGGGCCCGCCGGACCGGCTCGGGCGCGCTGGCCACCAGTTCGCCCAGCATGTTCTCGGCCTCGGCCCGGGAACCCACCGGGACGAGGGCGCGCAGCCGCTTGGCCTCGGACTGGTTCTCCCGGCGCTGCCGCGCGCCGGCCACATCGACCTCGAGCCGGCCCCAGCCGAACCAGCGCCATACCAGCGGCTCGACCAGCCGCACGGCCTGGACCCGGCCGGGGCGGATGGTCTCGGCCGTGGTCTGGACCAGGCCGGACCGCAGCCGGAGCCCGTCCGGGGCGAGCGCCACCGTGGTGCCGTACTCGCCGTTGAACCGCCGCCACACGCCGAGGACCGCGCCGATCAGGAAGGCCAGGTAGGTGGCGTTGGCCGCGACCGACTGCACGAAGACCGCGATGACCACGATGGAGGCCACGATGACGGCCAGGATCAGGCCGGTGAGGCTGGTCAGCAGGCCTCCGACCAGACGGCCGGGGTGGACACGGAACAGGACCCGCTCGTCGGCCTGAACCTCGGCCGGGGTGGCTTCTGCGGCTGATGCGTCAGCCGGGGTGCGCAAGACTGAGGCGGCTGAAGAGGCTGCCGTGGCCGAGGCTGGGGTGACTGTGGCGGCTGTGGCAGTGGCCTGGCTCAGCGAGAGGAGTTCCTGGCGCAGGTCCTGGGCGTCGGACCGGCGCAGGGCGACCAGGCGGGCGTCGGAGGAGTCGGCGCCGGCCATGCGCAGCTGGATGGAGGCGAGCCCGAGCACCCGGGCCAGCCCGGTCTGGACCACGTCGATGGCCTGCACCTTGGACAGCGGGAACCGCAGCGACTGGCGGCGGATCAGCCCGGTCTCGATGTACAGCACCTTGCCGTCGGTCCGCCACCGGGTCACGGCCCAGCTGATGATCCCGGCCACCAGCACGACCCCGATGACCACGCCTTCGCTGATGAAATCGCCGCCGCCCGACTTCCGGCCGTTGGCCACGACCAGGATGATCAGCAGCACGACCAGGCTGGTCAGGTGCCGTCCGCTGCGGACCAGCGGAGACAGTGGGTGCAGCCGGTGCCAGCCGGGCATGCCGTCGGGACTGTCGGGTTGCCAGCCCGCATCGGGCCCGGGGCCCGGGCCGTCCCCGGGGCCCGGGCCGTCCCCGGGGCCCGGGCCGTCCCCGGAGCCATGGCCGCTCCCGGGGTAGGACGGCAGCTGGCTGGTCACAGCCCGGCCGCCTGGGCCTCGCCGAGCTGGGCCAGCTGGTCGCGCAGCCGCGAGGCTTCGGCCCGCTCCAGACCAGGGATGCGCGCGTCGCTGGCCGCGGCCGCGGTGTGCATCCGCACCGTGGCCAGGCCGAGGCTGCGCTCAACCGGCCCCGCGGTGACGTCGATGAACTGCATCCGCCCGTACGGCACCACCGACTGGCGGCGGATCAGCACCCCGCGCCGCACCATCAGGTCGTCGTCCCGTTCGGCGTAGCCCCAGGCCGCGACCCGGCGGCCGACAAACCACTCCCCCACCAGCCCCGCGGCCAGCAGCGCGACCGCGACGATGAGCCCGATGACCGGAGTCCCGGCCGCTCCGCCGATCAGCCCGCCGATGGCCGCGACGATCACCGCGACCACCGCGACCTGAATCCGCCGGGCCCGCAGCAGCAGCGTCGACGGCCGCTGCCAGGTGACGCTGTCATCCCCCGTGCCCGGCCGCAGGCCGGTTTCTCCTGCCGTCATCGCCGACGGTCCTCCCGTGGTGGATTGCCCCGATTTCGCCGGTCCGTGTTGCCGTTCGTGCCCTGCGGCACACTACCGAAACTTGGCCGCCGGACGCGCCCAGGCCGGGTCCCGGCCGGCCAGGGCGAGAACCTGATCCAGGGCGGGCGCGTCCGATGGGGCCGGGCGCGACGGGCCAAACGGCACCTCGTCGCCGGCCGGGGCGTCCGGGCTGGCGAACTGGTCGAGGAAAGAACGAGCCGCGCGGACCGCAGCCGGGTCGGGCTGGAACTGCTGGCCGGTGGCGCAGGCCAGGTCCCAGCCGTGCACGACCAGCTCGTCGGCGACGGTCACGCCGACCATCACGGCGGGGGCGTCCATGGCCGCGATCCGGGTCATCCCGTCCCAGGCCCCGGGCTCAGACCAGGCCTGGGCCAGAGTGCCCAGGTCGGCCGGGATGCGGGTGCGCCAGTCGGCCGGCAGCCGGGCCGCGTCCCCGGCGGGCTGCTGCTCGGTCAGCGGGCCGGGCTGCTTGCGGGCCGAGGCGGTGAACGCCCGGGCCATCGTGCCGATGTGCTCCAGCAGGTCGGCCACCTGGTAGGCCGGGCACGGGGTGGCGGCGCCGTGCTGGGCGTCGCCGACGTCGGTGACCAGATCTGCCAGTTGCCGGGCCATGGGCCCGAGGTCGAACGGTTCCATACCTATATGACGGAGCGGCGAGGGGTTTCTTATCGGGATCGGGACGTTTTCATCGGGATAGGGTGATGGAAGGCTCGCAGGGAGCCTCCGGTCCGCGAGCAGGACAGAGTCCACCTGAGCGATACCTGTGATGCTGGTTCACCTCCTCCTTTCGGCCTGGCGACGCGGACCCCGGGCAGACGAAAGGAGCTGGGATGTCTTCCGTCTCGCTGCCCGATCGGGCGAACCTCATGCAGCTGCGGCAGCAGGCCAGGGAACTGCAGCGCGCCGTGCGGGCCGGCTCGGTGTCGGCGCTGGCCGAGGTGGCCGAGCGTTACCCGGGGGGCGCGCCGGACGCCGCGGCGGCACAGTTCCCGCTGCACGCGGCCCGGCTGGTGGTGAGCCGCCGGTACGGGTTCAGCAGCTGGGCCCGGCTCAAGCGGTACGTCGAAACCCTCGAGCGCTACACCCGCATCCCGCCCACCGAGACGGGTGGGTCTGCTGGGGCGGATGGGACCGGTGAGGCTGGTGGGACGAAAGGGCCGGGGGTGGCGCGCGGGGAGCTGGGCGATGAGTTTCTGCGGCTGGCTTGCCTCTGGTACGAGGACGACGGGCCCGAGCGGTGGGACCGGGCCCGGGCGTTGCTGGCGGCGCACCCGGAACTGACCGCGGGCCACGTGCACGCGGCCGCGGCGGCGGCGGACGTACCGGCGCTGCGGGCCATCCTGGCCGATGACCCGGGCGCGGCCAGGCGGGAGGACGGCCCGTACCGGGCTGAGCCGCTGTACTACCTGGCCTATGCCCGGCACGACCCGGAGATCAGCCTGGAGGCCACCCTGGCCAGCGCCCGGCTGCTGCTGACGGCGGGCGGCGACCCGAACGCCGGTTACCTGTGACGCGGGCTGCCCGAGCCGTTCACCGTGCTGACCGGGGTGTTCGGCCACGGCGAGCTGGGCCCGGACCGGCAGCCGCCGCATCCGCACGCCCAGGCGCTGGCCCGGCTGCTGCTGGAGTCCGGTGCCGACCCGAACGACGGGCAGGCCCTGTACAACCGGATGTTCGAACCAGGTAACGACCACCTCGAGCTGCTGCTGGAGTTCGGCCTGGGCACGGGGGACGGCGGCCCGTGGCAGCAGCGGGTGGGTGAGGCCATCGGCACCCCGGCCGAGCTGGCCCGGGGCGAGGTGGACTGGGCCGTGACCCACGGCATGGCCGACCGGATCCGGCTGCTGGCCCGGCACGGGGTGGACGTCAGCTCACCGCGCCCAGGCGGCCTGACCCCGGCCCAGCAGGCCTTGACCACGGGTCACGCCGAGCTGCTGGACGTGCTGGCCGAGTTCGGAGTGGGCCGGCCGGAGCTGAACCCGGTCGACGCGCTGCTGGCCGCGCTGCTGGCCGGGGACCGTACCGCGGCCCGCCGGCTGGCCGCGGCGGATCCGCGGGCCCTGGAGCAGGTCAAGACGGCCCGGCCGGGCCTGATCGTGTGGGCGGCGGTGCTGGGCCGGGCTGCGGCGGTGGAGCTGCTGGCCGAGCTGGGCTTCGACGTGAACGCCAAGGCCCGGACCGACGGGCCGGGTACGACGGAGTGGGAGACCGCGCTGCACTACACGGCCGAGGCGGGGAACCTGAGCCTGGCCCGCAGGCTGATTGAGCTGGGCGCCGACCCCGACCTGCGGGACCACCGCTTCGGGTCCACGCCGCTGGGCTGGGCCCGCTACTTCGGGCAGCCGGAGCTGATCGCGTTCCTGGAGCCGCTGACCCGCCCGGAAGAGCCCGCAGGAGCGGGACCCGAGGCGGGCTAGTCGCCGGCCGAGCGCAGGTAGGCCAGGACGGCGCGCACCCGGTTGTTGTGGGTGTCGGTCGCCTCCAGGCCCAGCTTGGCGAACACGCTGGTCACGTGGGCTTCGACCGTGCGCGGGGACAGATACAGGTCCTGGGCGATGCCGACGTTGGAACGCCCCTCAGCCATCCGGCTGAGCACTTCGCGCTCGCGCGGGTTGAGCGTGTCGATGGTGCCGGTGTTCCGGCGGCGCTGCAGCAGGCGGCGGACCACGGCCGGGTCGATCACGGTCTCCCCGGCCACGATCCGCTCCAGCGCCGCGACCAGGTTGCCGGCGTCGGTGACGTTGTCCTTGAGCAGGTAGCCGACGCCATGGCCGACCGCGTCGATCAGCGAGCCGGCGTAGCTGGCCTCGGCGTAGGTGGACAGGACCAGGATCCCGATGCTGGGATTCTGGGCCCGGATGCCGGCCGCGGTCTCGATGCCCTCACCGGTGTAGGTGGGCGGCATCCGCAGGTCGAGGACGACCGCGTCCGGCGGGTCCGGGGCGATGTTGGCCATCAGCTCGTCCCCGGACGAGGCCTGGCTGGTGACTTCGACCCCGGACGCGCGCAGCAGCAGGTCCAGGCCGTTGCGGAACAGGGCGGAGTCGTCGGCCAGGGCTACGCGCACGGGATCCTCAGCTGCAGGCGGGTGCCCTGTCCGGGCGGGCTGTCGATGATCGCTTCACCGTTGACCGCGGCGGCCCGGTCCATGATGTTGGCCAGGCCGTGCCCGGCCGGGTCGGCCCCGCCCACCCCGTCGTCGGCGCTCTCCATGACCAGCTCGTCCGGGCCCCCCCAGCGGCTCAC
>CAXUJF010000445.1:0-5278 GCA_964250865.1 uncultured Streptosporangiaceae bacterium | reverse complement strand
GCTGGATGCGGGACGCAGGGCCGCGCGGGGGGCTCGGGGGGTCGTCCCCCCGACTAGCAGCCGAAATGCCAAATGGGAGCGAGTACGGTCTCGCGACCATACTGCTCCCATTGGCATTCGGTGTGGCGTCGCCTCCACGGCGAGTGGCACGACGCGGCTCCAGCCGAACGGTATTCCGCGAAGGCTTTATTGGTTGCGGCCCGGGGCGTTCAGCCACACCGAACGATTAGTGGAACACGAGGTGGTTCAGGTTCGTGAGGGCCGCCCCCGGTGGCTGCGTGGCTCGGGGCCGGGCTGGCCGTACGGGTGGGAGCCACCGTGGGGCTCGTCCGGGTAGTTCGACTGGAACGGGTCGTCGGCGTAACGGCGGTCCTGGTAGCCGCCGGTGTCGTCGTCCCGGTAGCCCGGGGCGTATCCAGCGTCGTCGGCCGGGTAGCCGCGATCAGGGTAGGCCTGGTCCTGGTAGCTCTGGTCCGGGCGGTCCTGGTCCCGGTAGGACGCCGACCGGTAGCGGCCGGAACCACCCGGGGAGTATCCAGCGTCGCCGCCGTACGGGGCGCTGCTGTCGCGGTAGCCGCCGGACCGGGCCTCGTCACGGAAGCTGGGTGAGGTCAGCGGGTCTTCGCGGTAGGTCGGCGCCGGTGAGAACGACGGTGCCGGTGGAGCCGCCGCCGACGGTACCGGGGACGCCGGGCTCTGCTGGCGGTAGCCGCCGGACCGGGCCTCGTCACGGAAGCTGGGTGAGGTCAGCGGGTCCTCACGGTAGTTCGGCGAGGCCGGGGAAAACCTCGGTGCCGACGAGAACGGGGCCGGCGGCGAGGTTGGGGCCGACGGGCGGTACCCCGGCTCCGGCGACGGCGCCTGGTAGCCGCCGGAGCCGAACGGATCGGTGGCCCGCTCCTCCAGCTCGGGGCGGCGGAACTCACCCGTCACGGGGGCGATGTGCTGGCCGGTGGCGTACTCGGCGAACGGAGCCGCGGAAATGTCACCGGATTGGCCCCGGCGGCCGGCCGGCAGACCGGTCAGGCTCGGTACGTCGGTGGCGGGCTGGCCCGCCCCACGCGGCCCGCGCTGCAGGGCCTCGGTCATCCGGGGCAGGTCCTCGATCGGCAGCCGGAACGTGCCGGTACAGGTGCCGCCCTGCCAGATGCTGAACACCGCGACGCCGGTGTCGGAGTACCAGCTCAGCCGCATGCTGCGCGAGCTGCCACGGACGTCGAAGAAGACTTCGCCGAGGCGGGGCAGCGGAGCGGCGTCGGAGGCGGACATGGAGTTCATGGTGGCCTCCACCTAGGCCTTTGTCCAGCTCGTTGGGGGACTTGGTGCAGCTGGACGGAACCGCTGATCACAAGATGAGCCAAATTACCGACCCGGGCTGCGCGGCCCAAAGCACTAATGGCATGATTAACGCCTGGCTCGTTCCGCGCCATCGCGAGGCAGCGACGTTGAAAAACGTGCATCGCGGGGCCGGGACAACGGGGATCGTGATGTTCGCGCCAGCCGCTCGCACCAACCTTGCGCCGCCTAGTAACGCCGTTGTTTCCTGCACGTGCTCTGGCCCCGGCGGGCCGGGTCCCCGATGGGAACATAACGGCGATAGTACGCGTTGGATGGAAGGACGGGCGGGAGGCCGTGTGCTGCACGAAACGTCCGCGTCATATGAGCCTTACCTACAGATGTCCTGCAAGCAAGTCTAAGAAACTATTAGAGGTGATTGGTCCCATGTCTCAGGTGCGTCGGCAGTCGGCCGTGCTTCCCCGGCCCAATTGGGGCTGGCAGGATGACGCCGCGTGCCGTGAAGAGGATCTTATCCTCTTCTTCGGCCCCGACGGTGAGCGCCAACCGGAGCGGGAGATCAGGGAGCGCAAGGCCAAGGCCGTCTGTGCCGAGTGCCCGGTCCGCACCGAGTGCCTCAACTACGCGCTGTCCCGGCCGGAGAAGTACGGCGTCTGGGGCGGGCTGAACGAGGAAGAGCGTGCGGCCGAGCGCCGCCGCCGGATGCGCCGGGCCAACGCCGCCTGAGCGCAGCCTGATCGGCAAGCCTGGTTGGTCAGCACCGTCAAGCGAATCTGGGCCACGGACCTCATGTCCGTGGCCCGTTTTGCTGGTAGGAAGGTTTCATGATCTGCGTCCCGTGCCGGACCGTGCACCATGACGACTGCCCCGGCGGCACCTGGTGCGATTGCCAGCACCTTCCGCCCCAGCAGACCACGACCGAGGCCGAGCCCACCCTGGGCTGGATCCGTCAGGGCTGAATTTCTGGCGGGGGCGGAATAACGCCGTTTCGCGCTGGTGTTCCGTTACATGTGATGCCATACGCAGGCGCGGCCGCATGGACAGCCGGCGTATCTGCGTGTGATGCTAGAGATATGACCGCTGTGGACCCCTTGCTCGTCGCGCGCAGGCATGTCGACCTGCTCCGCGTCCACAGCGCCATCTGTCTGCCTGACCGCTGACTCCGCCCGTTGATTTAGCCCGGGCTGTGTCGCGGACCGGGCATTTTTATGGGCAGATCCTGCCTCCGGTTCACGTCGCACGCTCGCAGAACCGAAGGACACGAGTTCCCATGCCCCCGAGCACGGCTAAGCGCACGCCCCGTCGCCCCCGCGGCGAGGGTCAATGGGCGCTCGGCTATCGAGAGCCGCTCAACAAGAACGAAGAAAACAAGAAGAACGACGATGGGCTCAACGTCCGTCAGCGGATCATCGACGTCTACTCCAAGCGGGGGTTCGACTCTATCGATCCAGCCGACCTGCGGGGCCGATTCCGGTGGTTCGGTCTGTACACTCAGCGCCGTCCGGGAATCGACGGCGGCAAGACCGCCATCCTGGAGCCGGAGGAACTGGACGACCGTTACTTCATGCTCCGGGTGCGGATCGACGGCGGCCAGCTGAACAGCGAGCAACTGCACGTGATCGGCGACATCTCGCGCCGGTTCGCCCGCGGCACCGCCGACGTGACCGACCGGCAGAACATCCAGCTGCACTGGATCGAGATCGAGAGCGTCCCGGAGATCTGGGAGCTGCTCGAATCGGTCGGCCTGTCCACCACCGAGGCGTGCGGGGACACCCCGCGGGTCATCCTGGGCTGCCCGCTGGCCGGGCTGGACACCGATGAGGTCATCGACGCGACCCCACAGGTCGAGGAGGTGCTGAAGCGCTTCATCGGCGACCCGGCCTTCTCCAACCTGCCGCGCAAGTTCAAGTCGGTGATGAGCGGCTGCGCGGCCCAGTGCACGGTGCACGAGATCAACGACATCGCCTTCGTCGGCGTGACCGCTCCCTCCGGCGAGATCGGGTACGACCTGTGGGTCGGTGGCGGCCTGTCCACCAACCCGATGATCGGCAAGCGCCTCGGCGCCTTCGTCCGGCCCGACCAGGTGGCCGAGGTGTGGGCCGGTGTGGCCTCGGTGTTCCGTGATTACGGCTACCGGCGGCTGCGGCACCGGGCCCGGATCAAGTTCCTGATCGCGGACTGGGGGCCGGAGCGCTTCCGCGAGGTGCTGGAAAAGGAGTACCTGGGGTACGCGCTGGCCGACGGCCCGGCGCCGGGCGCTCCGCGCGGCGGCGTACGGGACCACGTGGGCGTACACCCGCAGGGCAACGGCCTGTCCTACGTGGGGTTCGCGCCGCGGGTGGGCCGGCTGAGCGCCGACGCGCTGGACGCCATCGCCGCCCTGGCCGACCGCTACGCCAGCGGCCGGGTACGCACCACCACCGAACAGAAAATGGTGATCCTCGACGTTCCGGCCGGCCAGGTCGATAGCCTGGTGGCCGACCTTGAGGCCGCCGACCTGCAGGTCAACCCGAGCCCGTTCCGCCGGCACATGATGGCGTGTACCGGGATCGAGTTCTGCAAGCTGGCCATCGTGGAGACCAAAGCCCGCGCGGTGGACCTGATCGGCGAGCTGGAACAGCGGTTGCCGGACTTCGCCGAACCGGTCACGATCAACGTGAACGGCTGCCCGAACTCCTGCGCCCGCATCCAGACCGCGGACATCGGGCTGAAGGGCTCGCTGGTCACCGGGCCGGACGGCCAGCAGGTGGAGGGATTCCAGGTCCACCTGGGCGGCAGCCTGGCTGGCGGTGACGGGTCGGCGTCCGGGTTCGGGCGCAAGGTCCGGGGGCTGAAGACCACCGCCGATCAGCTGCCGGATTACGTAGAACGGGTCCTCAGCCGGTTTACAGCCAGTAAGCAGCCCGACGAGACGTTCGCGCAGTGGACTGTACGTGCGAGCGACGAGGAACTCTCGTGACCGGCCACACCGGCCGGGCTGTCCCGTTCTACTGCCCGTACTGCGGTGAGGAAGATCTCGAGCCGCAGGGAATCGTTGATGGGGATTGGCACTGTCGTAGCTGCACCCGCAGTTTCCAGCTACGCTTTGCCGGAATAGGAGCTGCACTGTGAGTTCCACGGCCACGTATGACGACGCTGTGCTGGAGGAACCGCACCGCATGGAAAAGCTGGTGGCCGAGGCGGCGCAGGCATTGGCTGACGCTCCCGCCGAAGAGATCCTGCGCTGGGCGACGGACACGTTCGGTGACCGGATCTGTGTCACCTCCTCGATGACCGACGCGGTGATCATTCATGTGGCCTCGCAGATCAAGCCGGGCATCGATGTGGTGTTCCTCGACACCGGCTACCACTTCCCCGAGACGGTCGGGACCCGGGACGCGGTCGCCGCGGTCTACCCGGTGAACCTGATCAACGTCACGCCGTCCCGCACGGTGGCCGAGCAGGACGCCGAGCTCGGGCCCCGGCTGTACGGCCGGAACCCGGACCTGTGCTGCTACCTGCGCAAGGTGGAGCCGCTGGAGCGGGCCCTGTCCAACTACGACGCCTGGATCACCGGCGTGCGCCGGGACGAGACGGTCGAGCGCCGCGAGGCCAAGGTGGTCGAGTGGGACGGCCGCCGCGAGATGGTCAAGGTCAACCCGATTGTGAGCTGGCCGGGCAAGCAGGTCGACGACTACATCGCTGAGAACGGCATCCTGGTCAACCCGCTGGTCTACGACGGTTATCCCTCGATCGGCTGCGCAACCTGCACCCGCAAGGTGGCCCCGGGCGAGAACCCGCGCGCGGGCCGGTGGGCCGGGACCGGGAAGACCGAGTGCGGCATTCACCTCTGACCCCACCCGGGCCGGACGGCGGACCGCCGCCGCTGATCGCGGTCGCGCATGGCAGTTCTGATCCGCGCGCGGCCGCGACCGTCAGCGCGCTGCTGGACCTGGTGCGCGAGCGCGCGGCCGCGGCCGGGTTCGGCCGCCTGGACGTGCGG
>CAXUJF010000444.1:0-5326 GCA_964250865.1 uncultured Streptosporangiaceae bacterium | reverse complement strand
GGAAGCGGCAGGTGGTGCAGGCGCCGGCCGCGGCGCGGCGGCGGCGGATCTGGCGGGTGAGCCAGACCAGGGCGATGGCCGAGACGACCTCGACGCCGAGGATGAGAGCGATCTCCAGCACGGTGCCGAACAGGCCCAGCAGGTGGCCGATTGTTCTGTGCCACAGGACGTAGATACCGACGCCGATCACGGCCAGCGTGCCGGTACTGGGGGCGTAGCAGACCATCGAAGGCTCTCTTCCTGGTGCTCGGGCCGTTGCCACGGGTCGGAAGCGCTGCGCCATTGGAGCGCCAGGGCGGAAGGAAGGTCAGGCGAGGGTCGCACTCAGCGGCGCGCCCGGTCAGTTCAGGGAGGCGCCGGGCCCGGCGTGAGGGAGCGCCCGGCTAATGAGGCGGGATAACCGCAGCCATCATCCAAGGTAACCACCTGCTATGGGTGAGACACTCAGCGCGATTGTCTCTCGCAATTGCCTCGCTGTAAACCGTCGATGAGCCGGTTTCAGCGCAAAAGCGGCATCCGGGCCGCTCCGTCTCACGCAAGTGCGCGATAGGCGGCCGCGGACGGACAGAGGTCACGGGTGGCACGGTAATCGAGACTGGGACGCGGCGCAGCCACGCCGGCTAACCAGTGACCGAGAGCACACAGTGAGCCTGAAGGCACACGGTGAGCTTAAAAACACACAGCGAGCCTGAAAGCACACGGCGAGCGAGCGGGCCGGCCCGGCGGCCTAAGCGCCGAGGGCGGCGTCGACCTCGGACTGCCAGCGGAGTTTATCGGCCGCGGGCGCGAAACAGGCTTCGAACGAGTTGTGGGCCAGCGCGGCGACCTGCTTGTCGTCCAGGCCGAGCTCGCGGCGCACCGCGGTCACGTTCTCGCCCAGGTAGCCGCCGAAGTAGGCCGGGTCGTCGCTGTTGAGGGTGACTCGCAGGCCCGCGGCCAGCATGTCCGGCAGCGGGTGCTCGGCCAGCGAACCGACCGCCCGCAGGGCCACGTTGGACAGCGGGCACACGGTCAGCGGGATCTGGTCGTCGCGCAGCCGGCGTACCAGGGCGGGATCCTCCATGGCCCGGATGCCGTGGTCGATGCGCTCGGCCCCGAGCACGTCCAGGGCTTCCCACACGTAGTCCGGCGGCCCCTCCTCGCCAGCGTGGGCCACCAGGTGCAGGTCCTCGGCGGCGGCGCGGCGGTAGACGTCGCGGAACAGCGACGGCGGGAAGCCGATCTCGGTGGAGTCCAGGCCAACGCCGATGAACTGGTCCCGGAACGGCAGCAACGCGGTCAGCGTCTCGTCGGCTGCGGCCGGGCCCAGGTTGCGCAGGAAGCACGGGATCAGGTCGGCGGACAGGCCGTGCCGGGCCCGGCCGTCGGCCAGCGCCCCGGTCAGGCCCGCGAACACGGCGGCCAGCGGCACACCGTGACCGAGGTGGGTCTGGGGGTCGACGAAGATCTCCGCGCGGCGCACCCCGGCGGCCGCGGCGCGGTCCAGGTAGGCCGCGGCCAGGTCGTAGAAGTCCTGGTCGGTGGCGAGTACCGGCAGGCTGGCGTAGTACACGTCCAGGAACGACTGCAGGTCGGCGAACCGGTACCGGGCCCGCAGCTCGGCCAGGTCAGTGGTGGCCAGTGTCACCCCGTTGCGGCGGGCCAGCGCGACCAGCAACTCAGGCTCCAGCGTGCCTTCGATGTGCAGGTGCAGCTCGGCGGCGGGCAGCGGCGGTGCCATCGGGATCCTCTTCTCAGCCGGAGCCGAGCTGGCGGAACGCGGCCAGCTGCCGGGCCAGCTCGATGATGCGGCGGATGGCGGGCAGCGTCTTCCATTGCCCATCATGACGGTCAAACCTACCTGGACTCCGGGAGAGAAAGTTAAAGGGAAAAAGAGACCAGCCGACGCGGACGGTCAGCCGTACGCGTGCTGGAGCAGGGCGCGGCGCAGGCGGGCACGAAGCCGATCGTGACCAGCAGGGTGACGATGGCCGCGTGGGTGGAGGTCGGATCGCTGGGTAGCCAGGCGGAAGCTGGCCCTGACAGTCCCAGGAAGATGGGGACTCTGGCTGGCGCGTGAACTGTTGCGCAGAGTGGAACCGTCCGCGGCAACTTGTCGCGGGCAGGAAGGAACTCATGACCACCTCCAACCTTCCCGGGGGCCGTTACCCGGTTGGTGATTTCGAGCTGACCCGGGTCGGGTACGGCGCCATGCAGCTCGCCGGGCCACACGTGTTCGGGCCGCCGAAGGACCGGGACGAGGCCATCGCCGTGCTGCGGGCCGCCGTCGAGCTGGGCATCAACCACATTGACACGTCCGACTACTACGGGCCGTACGTAACCAACGAGATCATCCGGGAGGCGTTGTCGCCCTATCCGGAAGACCTGCACCTGGTGACCAAGGTCGGAGCCCGACGGGATGAGCAGGGCGGCTGGCCGTCCGCGCGCAGCCCGGAAGAGCTGCGGCAGCAGGTGCACGACAACCTGGACCACCTGGGCCTGGAAGCGCTCGACGTGGTGAACCTGCGGATGGGCGGGTTCGAGGGCGCCGAACCGGGTTCCATCGCTGAGCAGTTCACCGCCCTGGCCGAGCTGCGGCAGCAGGGGCTGATCCGGCACCTGGGCCTGAGCACGGTCAACGCCGACCAGCTGGCCGAGGCCCAGGCGATCGCGCCGGTCGTGTGCGTGCAGAACATGTACAACGTCGCCCGCCGCGGTGACGACGACCTGGTCGACCTGACCGCGCGGCAGGGCATCGCGTTCGTGCCCTACTTCCCGCTGGGCGGGTTCTCGCCGCTGCAGTCCGGGGAGCTGGACGCGGTGGCCAAGCAGCTGGATGCCACGCCGCTGGCGGTGGCGCTGGCCTGGCTGCTGCACCGTTCGCCGAACATCCTGCTCATCCCGGGCACCTCGTCGGTGGCGCACCTGCGCGAGAACGTGGCCGGGGCCGGCCTGGAGCTGCCGGCTGACGCCCTGGCCGAGCTGGACAAGATCGGGAACGACTAGCAGGACCAGCGGACTAGAGGGCCAGTCCGCCGTCGACCGGGATGACGGCGCCGGTCATCGCGCTGGCGCCGTCCCCGGCCAGGAAGGCCAGCACGGCCGCGACCTCGGCCGGGTCGAGCAGCCGGCCGAGGGGCTGCTGGGCGGCGAAACTGCCGGCCGACGGCAGGCCGTACAGGCGGGCGCTCTCATCCAGGATCGGGGTCGCGGTCGAGCCGGGGCTGACCGCGTTGGCGGTGACGCCGCTGTCGCGCAGTTCGGTGCCGAGGGCCCGGACGAACCCGGCCACCCCGGCCTTGGCCGCGCAGTAGGCGGCCAGCATGGGCAGCCCGCGGGTGGCGGCGGCCGAGGCGACGGCCAGGAACCGGCCGCGGCGGGGCGCGGGCCGGCGCAGCAGCGCGGGCACCGCCACCCGGGCCAGGTTGATCACCCCGCCCAGGTCGATGGCGAGGACCGCTTGCTCGGTGCCGGGCGGCACCTCCCAGGCGGGCACGCCGCCGGCGATGACCCCGGCCACGGCCAGCGCGGCGTCCAGGTGGCCCCACCGCTCCTCGGCTGCGGTCACGGCCCGGGCCAGCGCGTCCACGTCGCGGACGTCGGCTTGGGCGGTGGCCACGTTCGGGCCCGCGTCGGCCGCGACCTGCGCCAGCTCGGCCGGGGTGCCCAGCGCGTAGGGCAGGTCCGGGTCGTCGGTGACGCAGTCCACGGCCAGCACCCGCCAGCCCGCCCCGGCCAGCGTGGCCACGGTGGCGGCACCGATCCCGCGGGCCGCCCCGGTGACCAGGGCCACGCGGGGCTCAGACTCGGCCATCGGGCCACCTTTCCAGGTAGTCGACCAGGTCGGTGAGCAGGCCGGCGAACATCGCGGATCCCTCCTGCGCCGACGCGCCAGCTGGATCGCCGAGCACGCCGTTGGGGCTGACCCCGTGGACCGCGGCCGCGCGCAGGGCGGGCATCAGCTCAGCGATCGGGGCGGTGTTGCCGGCCTCGGCCCGGTCCAGCCGGACCGTGTCCGGGTTCAGCGCCAGCTGCAGCGAGGTCTCAGCCCGGCCCGCGTGCGCGTCCCCGTGCCAGCGCGGGAACCACGCCGACACGTCGCGGGACTCGGCCCGCAGCCGGGCCACGGCCCGGCGGACCGCTTCGGTGTTGCCGCCGTGGGTGGACACCAGCAGCACCCGGGAGAACGTCCGGGTGGCCGACCGGCCCAGCTCGGTCAGCAGCAGCTCGGTCGCCTCCTGGCCGATGGAGATCGTGCCGGCGAAACCCTCGTGCTCACCGCTCGAACCGTAGGGAACCGGCGGTGCGACCACCGCGTCCCGCCGGGCGCCCAGTCGATCGCCCAACCGATCGCACAGGGCGACGGCCAGATCGGCGTCGGTGGCCAGCGGCAGGTGCGGCCCGTGCTGCTCGGTTGAGCCCACGGGCACGACCAGCACCGCGCCGGCTGCGGCGCGTCCGGCGGCCTCGGCTGAGGTCAGCGAGGCCAGCTGGCTGGATGGGGCCAGCGTCAAAGAAGCTGGCCCTTGCCGTGTTCGCCGGCCGGGACGGCCTCGAGCACGACGACGTCCAGCGGGCGCTCCAACTTGCCTTCGATCGCCCGGTTGAGCTGCTTCAGACCGGGCGAATGCATGCCGTGCGTCTTCAGCGCCTCCGGGCTGGCCCAGCGCTCGATCATGACCAGGCGGTCGTCGTTCTGGTGCAGCGCGTAGAGCTCACAGCCGTCTTCGTCGTGCACCTGGCTAACGGCGTCCTTCAGCGCGGTGAGGACGTCGAACCGGTGCTCGGGCTTGGGGGTGATGGTGGCGACGACGATGACGGACACGGGCTCCTCCTCGAGTAGGCCTGGCGTGGGTTCAGGCGGGTAAGGCGTCAGGCGGCGAACAGCGTACTCAGTGCGGGGGCGATATCGCGGTAGGTGGCGGCGCGCAGCAGCCGGCCGTGGCCGAGCCGGGCCAGGTCGCGGGCCAGCTCGGGGTCCTGCTCGCCGGAGGTGTCCAGCAGCACGTCGAGCCGGGGCAGCCGGGCCGCGAACGGGCGGGGATCCGGGCCGGCGTTGTGCACGCAGTCCGACAGCAGCAGCACCCGGGCGTCCCGGGCTGGCACCCGGGCCAGCTCGCGCGCGGCCACCTGGAGCGGGAAGGCCACGTTGGTCAGGCCCTTGGCCGGGATGCGGAGCATGGTGTCGAGCAGCTGCTGCGGGACGACCCGGTGGCCCAGGTGGTTCAGCACCGCGGCGTCGGACCAGAACGCGATCACGGCCAGGTCGTCGCGGGCCCGCTCGGCCGCGCGCGCGCCGCCCGTGGCCGCCGCGGTACGGACCCGGTCCCCGCGCATCGCTCCGGAC
>CAXUJF010000443.1:0-5328 GCA_964250865.1 uncultured Streptosporangiaceae bacterium | reverse complement strand
GGGTAGGCGGCCAGCGCGGCCGGGGCGGCGGCCGGCTCGATCAGGTACGCCGGGGGCGCGGCGGCCAGCCCGCGGCCGGCCCCGCGCCCGGGACGCTCCCCGGTAAGGACCTCGAACACCGTGTCCTCCTCAGCCGCCCGCGGCCTGCAACGCGCTGCACGCCCCGCACGCCGCGCAGCCGGCCTGCTGGTCCGCCCCGGTCATCCCGGCCGCCTGCAGCAGCGCCGCCACCCGCTGGGTCACGTCCCGGACCAGCGACGGCGGCGGGGCCGGCACCTGGTGCCGCCGGGCCAGCGTCCCGGCCAGCGGCCGGTACGGCACCACGAACGGGTACACGCCCCGCTCGATCAGCCGCCGGGCCCCGGCCACCAGCTCGTCCGGGTCCTCACCCAGCCCGATCAGCAGGTAGGTGGAGACCCGGTTGCGGCCGAACAGCCGTACCGCCTCGTCCCAGGCCGTCTCGTACACGGTCATCGGCACCGACGACTTACCCGGCATCCACCGGTGCCGGACCCGGGGGTCGAGCGACTCGACGTGGATGCCGATCGCCGCCGCCCCGGCGTCCCGCAGGTCCCGCAGCGCGGACAGGTCGGCCGGGGGCTCGCATTGCACCTGGATCGGCAGCCCGGGCACCGCCTCCAGCACGGCCCGCACGCACCGGGCCAGGTGCCGGGCACCCCGGTCAGGGCCGGCCGTGGTGCCGGTGGTCAGCACCACCTGGCGTACCCCGTCCAGCCGCACCGCGGCCTCGGCCACCTCGGCCAGCTGGGCCGGGGTCTTGGCCGCCACCGTGCTCCCGGCGTGCAGCGACTCCTCGATGGCGCAGAACCGGCACCGGTCGGCCTCGCCGTACCGGATGCAGGTCTGCACCACCGTGCTGGCCAGCACGTCCGCGCCGTGCAGCAGGGCGATCTGCCGGTACGGCACCCCGTCCGCGGTGGTCAGGTCGTAGAACTTGGGCCGCGGCACCACACCCAGCCGCAGCCCGGTGTCGTCCTCGCCCAGCCACAGCCGCCCGTCCCGGACCTGGTACGGGCTGTCCGGGTTGACCGGCACCGCGGCGTTGGCCCCGTCGATGGTCAGGTGACCATCGTCGCTCGGCCCGGCGCCACCTTGACGGTGGACCGGAGCCGCCATCCGCACGCCGCGAATCGCGATGTCGACTCGGGTGTCGATGCTCATTGCTCTCCTGTGCGTTGTCCTGCCAGGTGTGGGCTCAGAACATGTAGGTGGAGTTGATGATCGCGCCCTTGCGCTTGTAGTGGATGAGGGCGTCCTGCACGTCCAGCGGGTGCGTGGGGATGACCCCTTCGATCAGGTCTTCCTCGCGCGCGCCGTGCAGCGACAGGCCGAACCGGCAGCAGTAGACCTTGCCGCCCTCGTCGATGAACGTCTTCAGCGAGCCGTTGATGTTCTGCTCGCCCGGGAACGCGGACGCGCCGGTGGTGGGGAAGCCCCGGGTGGCCAGGCAGTTCAGCGAGCCCGGGCCGTAGAAGTAGATCGCCGACTCAAAGCCCTTACGCAGCGCCCGGGTGGCCTGCAAGATGGCCACGAAGCTCACCGACGACTCGTGCGCGATGCCGTGCACCAGCGTGAAGTAGACCTCGCCGTCCTCGGCCTGGTAGTCGGGGAACACCTTGGTCCCGCCGTAGATGCTCGACCCCTCCTGCAGGGACGGGTGCGGGATCTCGGTGATGGATTGCTTCTCGGTGTCGGTCAGATCAGCGGTCATGGCTGTACCCCTCTCGTTGATTTATCCGTAGAGCTGGTCGAACGTGCCGCAGAAGATCAGGTTGGCCAGCTCGCCGTCCCCGGCCACGGCCCGCAGCCGCGCGTACTCACCGGGCTGGTCGCCCCAGGGCTCGTCGCTGGCGTAGAGCACCCGGTCGTGGCCGGCCCCCCGGCGGCTGATCTCGTCCATCAGCCAGCGCGGGGCGAAGCCGATGGCCCAGGACAGGTCGGTGTAGACCCGCTTGCCCGCCGCCACCCAGTCGAAGAACCGGCCGCCGGTCAGCTTGATGTGCCCGCTGACCCCGCCGCCGTAGTGCACCAGGTGCACCGCGACCCGGTCCGCGTAGGCGTCGACCAGCTGCCCGACCTCGTCGATGTCGGACGTGCCGCCGGGGGAGGTGTGCACGTGGACGACCAGGTCGTGCTGCTCGGCCACGGCGAAGATCCGGTCCAGCGCGGGTTTGCAGGCCGGGTCGCTGGCCCGCCCGCCCAGCAGGAAGCTGACCTTCAGCGCGCGCACGCCCGGCTCGCCCGCCAGGGCCAGCGCGGCCGTGGTCAGCTCCTCGTCCTGGGGCCGGGGCGAGGTCCACAGCCCGCACCGGATCCGGTCGTCGGCCTGGGCCGCCTCCACCACCAGCTCGTTGAACGCGAACGCGGCCGCCGCGTCGGGCACGCCGTAGTTGGGCAGGATCAGCGCCCGCTCGGTGCCCTCGCGGTCCAGGTCGGTCATCAGCTGGGCGATGGTGGCCCGGGCGCTGATGTCCGGGCTGACCGGCGGCCCGCCGTAGAACGGGTAGGCCGGCAGGACCCCCAGATGACGATGCGCGTCGGCCAGCGGGCGCATCAGGACACCGCCGTCCGCGGGATCGACCAGTCCCGGTCGGGGTAGGTCTCGGCCGGGCTGCCCGCGATCCAGCGCAGATCGTCGCCCCACTTGCGGTGCCGGTAGGAGATGACCTGGGCGGCCAGGTGCCAGGCGTCCCGGGCCACGCCGGAGAACCGGCCCGAGCCCCAGGTGTGCAGCCAGGGCAGCCCGAGGAAGTACAGGCCCGGGCAGTTGGTCACGCCGCGGTCGTGGGTCGGGTAGCCGCGGCCGTCGAACACCGGCACGTCGACCCAGCGGTAGTCGCGGCCGAACCCGGTACTCCAGATCACCGCGGACACCCCGGCCTGCTCCAGGTCCAGCTGGCCGGGACCGGACGGCGGGGTCCACACCGGGGTGTACCCCGCCTCGGTGGGCGCGTCCGCCCCGCTGGCGTCGATGAACGTGTCCACCGACCGCTTGATCGACTCCGACACCTCGTCGGCGTGGTCCAGGTTGGCGGCCAGGTCGGCGGCGAAGCTGAGCCGCCCGCCGTCGATGCCGGCCAGCCGGCCGTACAGCCGCATGCCGTCCCGGGCGAACGCCCGCAGGTCGATGTCGTGGCCGCCGTCCCGCCCGGTCACGTAGTGGTTGGCCCGCAGCCGCACGCCCTCGGCGTCGGCGAACTCGTCGATGCCCTTGTCGTAGTAGCCCATGTCGTGCAGCCAGGCCACCACGTCCCGGCCCCGGTAGCGGCGGGCCACCCGGGGCGCGCTGCCCACGGCCAGGTGCACCTGGCGCCCGGCCAGGTGCAGGTCCTCGGCGATCTGGCAGCCGGACTGGCCGGTGCCGACGACCAGCACCGCGCCCGGCGGCAGCTGCCACGGCCGGCGGTACTGCGAGGAGTGCAGCTGCTCGATCCCGTCCGGCAGCCGCTGCCCGGCCGGCGGGATCGCGGGCAGCTGGTACGGCCCGGTCGCCGCCACGACCTGGTCGGCGGTCATGTCCCCGGCCGAGCTGGTCAGCTCGAATACGCCATCGCGCCGCCGCCGCAGCCGGCTGACTTCGGTCCCGGAGATCAGCGGCGGCCCGAACGAGACGGCGTAGCGCTCCAGATAGTCGGCGATCTCGTCCCGGACCATGAACCCGTCCGGGTCCGGCCCGGCGTACGGGAAACCCGGCAGCTGGCACTGCCAGTTCGGTGTGACCAGGCAAAATGAGTCCCAGCGACGCTCGCGCCAGTCGTAGCCAGGCCGGTTGCGGTCCAGCACGACGTGGTCCACGCCCCGCTCGGCCAGGCAGTAGCTCATCGACAGCCCCGCCTGCCCGCCGCCAATCACGGCGACGGAATGATGGCTCCCTGTGATGACCGGCATGAACAGCAGTACAAGGCCGCCACATTGCCGATCAGTTTCATCCGTAATATGCGCGCGTTACGCAAGGTCAGCCCAGGTAAGGGTCGTGTGACATGCCGCAGCCCGCTGCGGTGAGCACCGCAGCGGGCTACGAGCAGGCCATTTATCCGGCGGCTATCGAGTCCCGGGCGATGTCATGCGCCCGAGGGGTTCATCATCCGGTGGTGCGGACGGCCTCTGCGGCCCCCGGCGGGGGGTGCCGGCCGCGTCCCGTTGCCGCCGCCCGCGGCCGCGCCGGTGGTGGTGGCCTTCTGCGGCGTGGTGTTGAACTGCGCCGCGATGGCCGCGCCGTTGCCGTCCAGGGTCACCGTCACCGGGTTCTTCAGCCCGAATTTCTGGCAACCGAGGTTGGTGAACGACATGTTCAGCCGGTTGGCCATGAAGGTCAGCAGGTTGTTGCCGATGCCGGGCACCGGTGTCGGGCCGCCCGCCAGCAGCGCCTGGTTGTTGGCCAGGAACGGCGTCTGCACGTTGACCATGTTCGCGCAGTAATTCGCCGGGCTGTCCGCCGCGTTGTTGGCCGCGCTGATCGGCGGCTGGCCCACGTTGCTGCGGTAGAGGTTGGTCTTGGTCGCGCTGGCCGCGTTGTTGACCAGGACCATCTCGTCATTCTCCGGCACCAGGGCGACCGGGGCCGCCTGGTTCTTGGCCGCGGACAGCTCGTCCAGCGCCTGTGAGGAGCCCATCGTGCCGGCCTGCGACAGGTCCGGTGCCTCGAACGGCGTGCAGCCGATCGTCGGGTCGACGAAGCCGTCCAGCAAGATGTTGTCGCTGCCGTTGTTAATCGGCTGCGACCCGGCCAGCGCCGCCTTGTTGGCCGCGTTGAACTGCGCGGTCTGGCCGTTGCCGTTCAGCAGGTACGTAGTGGTGACGTTGTCGCTCTGGTCCTGGTCGATCAGATCGAACGACCGGGTGGTTAGGCACGGCTGCCCGGTCTTGGCGGACGTGCCCGTGGCCGGGACGACCAGCTTGCCGGCCGCCTCGGCCTGGGCGGCGGCCTGGAAGAACTGGGTGCCGTTGCAGAACGAGACCTGGCCGAAGATCGACCCGTTCAGGCCGTTCAAGCAGTTGCCCTGGCGCAGCGCGTTCGGGGTGGCGCCGACCTGGGTCAGGTTGGTGCCGTTGAACCCGAAGTCGAGGGTGACGACCGCGCCCGCGGGCAACGTGGGCGCGACCGGCGTGACCGCGGGCTGGGTGCCCTGGGTGATCACCAGCGGCTCGTACACCGACAGCTTGCCGGTGGCCGGGTCCAGGATTGTGGCCTGGACGAACGCGCCCAGGGCGGCGAAGTTGGCCATGTTGCAGCCGGACTGGGCCGGGGTCATGCCGCCGGTTCCGGTCAGCTGGTAAGGCGTGGCCAGGCCGGTAGCACTCAGCGGG